>CAJMMX010000006.1 GCA_905214615.1 uncultured bacterium
GTTCTCAAGGTGCACGCCTGCGCTGGCTCCCGGTCCAACCGGGCCGCGCGGCAAGGAGATATATTGCCAGACCGGAGGGCCCCCGGGGGCGGGAATCTGGGCGTACACATTTCCTACACATATTAAAACCCTGCTTACGTTTGCCAGCTGTTCTCTACCGCTCACCGAGGGCCTCTTTATAGCGAAGCATCATATGGCTAAAGCTGATAGGCCCCCTTAGCCAAGGCACAGCCGGCATCGAGCAACTCATCGCGCTCCTCCACCGAGAACCCCTCGGCGTATACGCGAACCACCGGTTCGGTCCCGCTGGGACGGATCAGCAGCCAGGTGTCATCCTCGAATGCCAAACGTAAACCATCCATATGGCTTACAGCCTGCGGCGCCTTGCCGCAAATCGATTTAGGATTCATGCCAGGAAGCAGCGTTCGCAGCGATTCGGCGTCTTCGGCCTCAAGGCGCAAATCGCGACGCCCATAGCTCGTCTTACCAAAACTGGCCTCGAGCTGATCGACCAAAACGCCCAAAGGCGCGCCCGTCTTTGCCATAAGCTCACACAGAATCAGACAAGCAAGGATTCCATCACGCTCAGGCATATGCGCGGCGATGCCGATACCGCCGGCCTCCTCGCCTCCCATGAGGACGCCGCCCTTCTTCATCTCTGCAGCTATATATTTGAAACCGACCGGCTTAACGGTCACACGACAGCCAAGCGCCTCAGCGATGCGGCGCACGAGCGTCGAGCACGAGAGATTGACGACGACACGCCCCTCCAAATTGCGGAATTGAACGAGGTCGCCCAAAACAAGCGCCATGATTTGATGCGGATGTATATATCTACCGCGTTCGTCGACCGCACCGATACGGTCGGCATCGCCGTCGGTCACCAGGCCTGCGCACGCCCCGTCCTCGACAACCGCACGCTCGCAAGCGTCCACCCACGGCTCAACAGGGTCGGGGCAAATGTCCTCTTGATCGGACGACTGTCCGGCATGAATCTCGTGCACCTCGACGCCTAGCTCCCGCAGCAGGTCGGCAAGATATCCCTGGGCCGCGCCGCCCATGGGGTCAACTACCACACGCAGGTGAGCGGCTCGAATGGCCTCGGCATCGACAAACGATGCCACCGCCTGCATATAGTCAGGAATAATATCCGCGGTGCGATAGCGTTCCTCGATCCCCATCGGCTCGGGGGCCATAGTCTCTTCGAGCTCTTCGATGACATCCTGATTGGCCGTCGAGCCATCTCCCATGCGCAGCTTAAGGCACAGATACCCCTGCGGATGATGGGATCCCGTCACCATGAGCGCACCGCAGGCCTCGCCGTCATACGCCGCCGCCCACGTAAGGGCGGGGGTCGGAACAGGCCGAGATGCGAGCACTGCGTCCAATCCGTGAGCGGCAAGCACGCCTGCCGCAAGCTCGGCGAACTCGCGCGCCTGCGGCCGGGTGTCGAACCCTATATATACTGTTTTGCCGGGATTGATCTTTTGCCACAACTCGCCGACGGCATCGGCAATGCGGGCAACGTTGTCAGCGGTAAAGTCGTCGTCGACGCGGGCGCGCCAACCATCAGTTCCAAAATGAATTATCGCGCACACGCGCAGACACCTCACAGTGTTTGGATCATGGTACGCATGGGGTATACCCGCAACGCTCGCCCAGCAACCTGCCAATACCGGCATTCACCATTTGGGCAAATGCTACCGCCGATGTGCAAGCAATAAAAAACCGCCCCCGTATGGGGCGGTTTTGACCTTTATATATCGAGCGCCTCGGCCATCGCCGCCGTGGTGATTGCCGTGGTTCCACAGCAACTGCCCACCATTGCGGCACCGGCATGTCTCCATTCGATGCAAGCGCGCGCGAAGGCTTCGGGGCTCTCGCGCCACACAGGACCATCCTGAGTTTGGACCGGATCGCCCACGTTGGGGCGTACCGTGACGGGCGTAGTCGCCGATGCAACCATCCTAGGCACCGCCACGTTCGCGGCCGCAAGTGAACAGCAGTTAACCCCAACCGAGTTTGCGCCGTGCTTTTCGGCGTACAAAACGGCAGCCTCGATGTTGAGGCCATCGCCTAGCAGGTCGCCTTTATCGTCAACGACAAAACTCACCAAAACAGGCATGCCGTCGGCGGCATCCTGGGCGCCTGCAAGCATGGGCTGCAAATTACGGATAGACGTCACCGTCTCGATCAGCAGACCGTCAACACCAGCATTGAGCAGGGCGTATGCCTGCTCTCGCGAAATGCCTCGGATTTCTCGATACTCGGCAGAGTCTTCGGCAAACCACTCAATGCCGATCGGGCCCATCGAGCCCAGCAGCAGCTGAGGGTGCGCCTGGCGCGCATCGTCGACGGCACCGCGATTGACCTCAGCCACGGACGGCGTAATCTGATCTTGCTTGAGGGCATAGCTTGATGCCTGAAAGGTATTGGTAATGAGCACCTGCGCACCGGCGGCGACATACAGGCGATGGATACGAGAAACAGTCTGCGGCTCGGCAAGGTTCCAAAACGCCGGCGGGATGTCGGCAGCGTCGTATTCACTCATCAGCACGCTGCCCATGGGGCCCTGCGTCAACAGGGTCTCGCTCGACATGCGGCGCATAAGTTCCTCGCCGCCGGCGCGGTTGTAATAACTCGTATCCATATATGTGTTTCGCTATTCCTCGACGCTGATTCCCTGTTTTTCGAGATAGGCGAGCCAGCGGCTCATCGTGTCCTCGGAAAGCGCATGTTCCATCATGCACGCCTCGGAATCGGCCCGCTCAAAATCGACGCCGAGCTCCTGGACCAAAAACGTGCGGACAAGGCGATGACGGTACCAGATAGCCGTGCCGACCTCGCGACCACGGTCGGTCAGGATGACCTTGCCGTAATGCGACTGCTCGACAAGCTCGGACGCCTTAAGCGCCGAAACTGCCTTATTGACCGATGCCTTGGAGACACCAAGACGCTGCGCGATGTCGACCGACCGCACGCCACTGGTCTCCCCTTCTTCGCTTTCGATGCGAACCATGCACTCCAAGTAGTCTTCGTTCGCCACCGTTAGGTGCAGCTCGCGCGAGCTATTTGTCGTATCCATGACCTTCCGTCCCTTCTGCGTTCAAAGGCTGATTCTACCCCATCCAAGCGTCGCGGTATGCCGTGGCATACCGTGCTAGAGTTCTTGTTGCACACGACGACCAAGATTGGAGCGGTCCTTATGGAAAACAACACCACGAACCCCGACGTCCTTGAGCGCTTTTTTCGCTACGTCCAAATCAACACGCAATCCGAGGATGCAAACTGCGACCAGGTGCCTTCGAGCACCGTTCAGTTTGACCTTGCCAACATCCTGGCCGAGGAGCTGCGCGAGCTTGGCGCGGCCGATGCCCATGTGACCGAGCATGCCTACGTCTGCGCACATATTCCTGCGAGCGCGGGCGCGGAGGGCAAGCCCGCCCTGGGTCTGATCGCACACCTCGACACCACCGAGGTTGCGCCGGGCGCCGGCGTGAAGCCGCACATTGTGCACTACGAAGGCGGCGACCTGGTCTGCGGTACCGTTAACGGCAAGCCCGTGGCAATGAGCACCGCCAAGCTTCCCGCCCTGAACGACCTTGTGGGTGAGGACTTGGTCTGCAGCGACGGCACCACACTGCTGGGCGCCGACGACAAGGCCGGCGTCGCCGAGATCATGGCGCTTGTCGCGCGTATCGCTCAAGACCCGTCCCTGCCTCACCCCGCACTCGGCATTTGCTTTTGCCCGGACGAGGAAATCGGCCACGGCGCCGAGCTGTTGGACATCGACGCTTTTGGCTGCAAGTACGCCTACACGGTCGACGGCGGCCCCATCGGCGAGCTTGAGTGGGAGTGCTTCAACGCCGCCGAGGCAACCGTTAGCTTTGAGGGCCAGTCCATCCACCCGGGCGACGCCAAGGGCCGCATGGTTAACGCGGGCAATCTGTTCTGCGACTTCAATGCCCTGCTCCCCTACGTGCAGCGCCCGGAATACACCGAGGGCTACGAGGGCTTCTATCACCTTGAGGGCGTGTCTGCTACCGTCGACCACGCTACGGCGCGCTATATCGTCCGCGACCACGACGCGGCGAAGTTCCAGCAGAAACTCGATCTGATTGATTTCGCCGCCGCCATGCTCAACCAGCGTTTGGGCGAGGAGCGCGTGACCGTGGAGATTAAGCAGCAGTACCGCAACATGGCCGAGATCGTGTGCGATTACCCCGAGCTGATCGACGCCGCCAAGGAAGCCTACCTTGCTTGCGACGTTGAGCCTCAGGTGCTGCCGATTCGCGGTGGTACCGACGGTGCGCAGCTGTCGTTCCGCGGTCTGCCCTGCCCCAACCTTTCCACGGGCGGCTACTGCTACCACGGAGTTAACGAGTTTGTCCCGGTCAGCTCGCTCGTCAAGATGACCGACGTCCTCCAGGAGCTCGTCGCCCGCTTTGCATAAGCCTGACTGCACAAGTCCAAAAGACGAATCGCCCCGTCCTCAACCAAGAACGGGGCGATTTTTTTGCTGCAATGAGAACAGGTTGACGCACGCCAGCCTCTTAACGCAAGGAGTGTCCCAAACTGCCGGCACAAAAGGAACGTCCCCAAGTGCCAAGTGCATCAAGAGTGTCCCCTTTGACCAGTCGTTTAAGAACGTCCCCAATGACTAACGTCGCAGGTTGAGGACGGGCAGCGAGCGGGTCGCATTTGAGACAAGGTGACGTGTAACGAAAGGGCGCTGACCTTCTGGTCGCGCCCTTGAAGTTGAACGTCAGATTGTCCAAATGCGGCCCGCGCAGCGTCAAGCGGTTACGCGGTTTGGTAAAACCGCGTAACCCTAGTAGTTGGCCTCGTAGCCGTTGCCGTCGCCGGTGGGCTCTTCGTAGTAGTCCGAATCGCTCGAATCGCCTGAGTCATCGGAATCGTCAGAGCTGACCGATGAGGTTGCGGTACCGTTTGCGTAGTCGTCAGACGTGTTGTTGTTCAGGTCGCCGATCGTAGAGCTGGAACCGTCGGAAAGACCCATGGTGTTGGGACCCTTGGGATCCTTGCCGGCATCGACGCGCTCCATCATTTCCTTGAGCTCGTCCTCGTAGACAAAGACGTAGCTCACACCGTCGATCATGGTGCTGTCGTCGGCGTACGAGGGCAGGTTGGCCGAGTAGATACCGTCGACATCCATACCGCGCATGGCGTTGACCGTAGCCACGATATCCTGAACGCTCATATCGGTTACGAGCATATCGGACAGCGAATTAACCAGGCCAAAGATCTTCGTGGCATCGAAGTTATTGAGAATCTGGTTGGCAAGGGCGCCAAGCACCTGACGCTGGTGGCGCATGCGCGTGTAATCGCCGTCGGCATAGGTGTAGCGGCAGCGGGCATAGGTAAGGGCGGTGGCACCGTCCATATGCTGCTGGCCAGCGGTAATCTTAATATCCAGGTGCTCGGGGTCGTCAACATCATCGGTTGCGTTAATGTCGATACCGCCTACCGAATCAATCAGCGCCTGCATACCGTCGAAGCTGACCTCGGCATAGTGGGAAATCTGAACACCGCACAGCTCGTTGACCGCCTCGACCATGGCCTCGGCGCCGCCAACGGTATGGCAGGCGTTGATCTTCATGGTCTCCCCCTTGTACACGACCTTGGTATCGCGCGGAACGGAAATGAGCGTCGCCTGCTTTTGCGTGGGGTCGATGCGTGCCAAGATAATCGAGTCGGCACGATACGTATCCTCGCCCGGACGGCCGTCGGTGCCAAGAAGCAGCACGTAGAACGGATCCTTTGCCTCATCGGTGTCAACCAGAACCCGACGCAGATTGTCGGTAATGACATTAGAATCGCCGAGCTTGCCCATAATGGTGGCAAACCACAGGCCGGCAGCGGTAGTGGCACTCAGCAGCACGCCAAGCACGACAATGAGCGCGACGTGGCGAATCGTGTGGCAACGACGACGCTGGCGAGCGCGCTCGGAATAGCGAGCCACGTTATCGCGACTGTAGATCTTGGCCTGCGCACCAGTTGAGGGTCTTCGGGTGGTGGTATCCGCGAGGGGCTTTTTATTAAACATAGGCAACCTGTATTAGTAGATGACGGGATCGGGGACGGTAGCATGCTCGACATGCGCGCCGAGCGCCTGCAGCTTTTCGACAAACTGCTCGTAGCCGCGCTTGATGTGATGGATAGCCGAAACCTCGGTCGTCCCGTCGGCGATCAAGCCCGCTACGACGAGGGCCGCTCCGCCACGCAGATCGGGCGAGGTAACCTGTGCACCCGAGAAGCCCTTGACGCCATGAATCATGGCATGATGGCTCTCGATACGAATGTCGGCACCCATGCGCACCAGCTCAGAGGCAAACATAAAGCGATTCTCGAAGATGTTCTCGGTAATAACGGAACTGCCGTCGGCGAGGGCGGAGAGCACCATAATTTGTGCCTGCATGTCGGTCGGGAAGCCGGGGAACGGAAGCGTCTGGATGTCGACCGGCTTGATGCGCTCGGCGCGATTCACGTGTACGCCGTCGTCGGTACGCTCGCAATCGATGCCCATGAGCTCCATCTTCTTGAGCACCATGCCCAGATGGATGGGGCAAAAACCCGTGACGTCGACACCGCGATCGTCGGCCATCAGCGCACCGGCGACGATAAAGGTACCGGCCTCGATGCGGTCGCCCACCACGCGATGGGTAACGGGATGGAGCTCTTCCACGCCCTCGATGGTCACGACAGGCGTACCGGCGCCGACAATCTTGGCGCCCATCTCGTTGAGCATGTTGGCGAGATCGACGATCTCGGGCTCGCGGGCGGCATTGTCGATAACCGTAGTGCCCTGTGCGCGCACAGAGGCCATGATGAGGTTCTCGGTCGCACCGACACTGGCAAACTCGAGCGTGACGGTGGTACCGCGCAGACCTTGGGGCGCATTAGCGTTGATGTAGCCGTGGGCGGTATCGAACTCAACGCCCAGGGCCTCAAGACCAAGAATGTGCATATCGATCTTACGAGCACCCAGGTTGCAGCCGCCCGGCATGGCAATTTTGGCGCGATGGAAGCGGCCCAGCAGGGGCCCCATGACGGCGGTGGAAGCGCGCATCTTGGCAACGAGCTCGTAGGGGGCCTCCCATGAATCGACCTGAGAGGTATCAATCTCGAGCGTGTGCTCGTCGAGAACATCGATCGTAGCGCCCATGCCCTTGAGCACCTTGCCCATCACGTGGACATCGGAAATATCGGGCACGTTCTGCAGCGTCGTCTTGCCCGGCGCCAGAAGCGTTGCCGCCATGAGTTTGAGCGCGGAGTTCTTGGCGCCCGAGACGGGCACGGAGCCTCCGATGGCGTGGCCACCCTCAACGCGGATAATATCCAAGGTCTACCCTTTCAAAAAGCATGCCCGGGGTGGCTGGGCCATCCCGGGCATGATGTGTTCGCAAATGGTCGAACGCTAAATCGTTTGACTATTGGGCAAGCTTGAGCTTACACCATGCGATTTCATTATAGAGGTAGGCGCGGCGTGCATCATCCTCCGACAAATTACCCAGCTTCTCTTCAAAACCTTGAATATCAGCTTTAAGCTTGTCGGCATCGACGGTCGCCAAATCGCAAGCGCGCTCGGCGAGAACGGTCACGACATCGTCCGCAACCTGGGCATAGCCGCCGGCCACGGCAAACGTGTGGTCGACAGTGCCCATGGCCTTATCGGAAACGCGAACGTAACCGCGGTCGATCGTGCAAATCTCGCTGGAGTGAGCAGGCAGGACGCCAAACTCGCCATCCGTGGACGGAATCGACACAAACGCAGCGTCGCCCTCATAGGCGCAGCTCACGGGGCACACGATGCGGATACGCATAACCTACTTCTCCCCCATCTTGCGGGCGCGCTCGCGCACGTCCTCAATCGTGGAAGCATAGCGGAAAGCCTGCTCGGGCAGGTCATCGGCCTTGCCGTCGACAATCTCGGCGAAAGAGCGGACGGTATCCTCGACGCGGACGTAGACACCGGGGTTACCGGTGAACTTCTCGGCGACGTGGAAGGACTGCGAGAGGAACTGCTGAATCTTACGAGCACGGTTGACCGTAAGGCGCTGCTCCTCGGACAGCTCGTCCATACCCAGAATGGCGATGATGTCCTGAAGGTCGGAGTACTCCTGCAGGAGCTCCTGGACCTTGACGGCAACACGGTAGTGCTCCTCGCCGACGATCGAGGGATCGAGAGCGTCGGAGGAAGACGCGAGCGGGTCGATAGCCGGGAACAGGCCGAGCGACGAAATGCTACGCGAAAGAACCGTGGTGGCGTCGAGGTGCGTAAACGTCGTGGCAGGCGCCGGGTCGGTCAGGTCGTCTGCGGGGACGTAGACAGCCTGGACGGAGGTAATGGAGCCCGTCTTGGTCGAGGTAATGCGCTCCTGGAGGTCGCCCATCTCGGTTGCCAGCGTGGGCTGGTAACCAACGGCGGACGGCATACGGCCCAGCAGTGCGGAAACCTCGGAACCCGCCTGGGAGAAGCGGAAGATGTTGTCGATGAACAGCAGAACGTCCTGGCCGCGATCGCGGAAGTACTCAGCGGTGGTAAGGCCGGCCAGACCGATGCGCAGACGCGCTCCAGGCGGCTCGTTCATCTGACCATAGACCAAGCAGGTCTTGTCGATAACGCCAGACTCGCTCATCTCGAGGAACAGGTCGGTGCCCTCGCGGGTACGCTCGCCGACGCCGGTGAACACCGAGGTGCCGCCGTGCTCCTGGGCGAGGTTGTTGATGAGCTCCTGAATCAGAACGGTCTTGCCGACGCCGGCGCCGCCGAACAGGCCGGTCTTGCCGCCACGGATGTAGGGCTCGAGCAGGTCGACGGCCTTGATGCCGGTCTCGAAGATCTCGGTCTTGGTGGTGAGCTCGTCGAAACGGGGCGCTGCATGGTGGATGGGGTAGAACTCCTCCACCTCGGGCATGGGCTTGCCGTCAACGGGCTTGCCCATGACGTTCCAAATGCGGCCGAGCGTCTTGGGGCCAACGGGCATCTTCATGGGCTCACCGGTATCGGTGGCGATGAGGCCGCGCTGCAGGCCGTCGGTCGAGGACATGGCGACCGTGCGGACGACGCCGCCCGGAAGCTGGCTCTCGACCTCGAGGATCGTGCTCAGATGACCGATCGGGGTCTCGGCCTCGACCGTGAGCGCGTTGTAGATCGGGGGCACCGCGCCGTCAAACTTGACGTCGACGACAGGGCCGATGATTCGCACGATGCGACCATCACCGGCAGTCGTCTTCTTGGTGGCTTCCTCGACCGCAAGCTTTACGGTGTTATTAGCCATTACTGTTCCTCCAATGCTGAGGCTCCGCCGACGATCTCGTTAATCTCGGTCGTGATCGAAGCCTGGCGCACGCGACTATACGTGCGGGTAAGGGTCGAGATGATCGCGGTGGCGTTTTCCGTCGCGGAGTGCATGGCCTTGCGGCGTGCACCCTGCTCGGCAGCCGCCGAATCGATCAGGGCCTGGTAGATGACCGTCAGGATATAAGACGGCACAAGCTTGCCGAGAACATGCTCGGGAGAGGGCACGAACTCGAACGTGGACGAGATGCGCTTAGGGGCGTCGGTCTCGTTCTTACGCGGACCGTGGGCCATAGCGATCATCTCGGGGTCGAGCGGCAACAGATGCTCGACGCGAAGCTCCTGATCCACGCGGTTCTTGGCGTGGTGGTAGACAAGCTCGACACGGTCAAGCTCACCGGCACGATACGCATCGCAGATATGAGAGGAGATCATGCGGGCCTGATTGAAATCGGGCTCAGAGGAGTTGCCCTCAAAGTGCATGACGACGTTTGCGCGGTCACGGAAATACGTGGCCGGCTTACGCCCGCACGCGATGATCTCGCACTCGATGCCGTCGTTCGCCCAAGAAGCGGCGAGCTTTTCGGCCGTGCGCTCCACCGTCGTATTGAAACCGCCGGCAAGGCCGCGGTCCGAGGCAATAACGACAATCAGGCCATGCTTGACGCTCTCATGCTTCTGCAGCATGGGATCGGTGCCCGAACAGGAGGCGTCGCCGGCGACCGTCAACATGACGTCGGTCAGCGCCTCCTTATAGGGCTCGGCCTGCTTGGAGCGATCGAGGGCACGACGGATCTTGGCCGTAGAGACCATCTCCATCGTGCGCGTGATCTGCTTGGTCGTGGTAACCGAGGAGATTCGCTTCTTAATGTCGCGAAGGTTGGCCATGGGGCTTAGTTCTCCTCTGATCCAGAAACATCCGAATGGTGCTTGGCCATGAACTGCTGCTTGAAGTCGCCGATGACGCGCAAGAGCTCAGCCTTGGTGTCATCATCGATCTTCTTGACGCGAACCTTGTCGAGCAGCGAACCAAAGCCATTGTCCATGTACTCGATGAGCTCGGCACGGAAGGGCAGCACGTCGGCGATCTCCAGGTCATCCAGGAAGCCCTCGTTGCCAGCGAACAGCGTAACGATCTGCTCGCCAACCTCAAACGGCTTGTAACGCGGCTGCTTCAGGAGCTCGGTCATGCGAGCACCATGGGTCAGCTGCTTCTGAGTAGCCTCGTCGAGGTCGGAGCCGAACTGCGTAAAGCCAGCGAGCTCCTGGTACGAAGCGAGGTCCAGGCGAAGGTTGCCGGCAACCTGCTTCATAGCCTTGGTCTGCGCATCGCCACCGACGCGGGACACGGAGATGCCCACGTCGACTGCCGGGCGCTGACCCTGGAAGAAGAGCTCGGACTGCAGGTAGATCTGACCATCGGTAATGGAAATGACGTTGGTCGGAATGTAGGCCGAGACGTCGCCGTCCTGGGTCTCGATGATCGGCAGTGCCGTCATGGAGCCGTAACCGTTCTTCTTGGACATCTTGACGGCACGCTCGAGCAGACGAGAGTGCAGGTAGAAGATGTCGCCAGGATAGGCCTCGCGTCCGGGCGGACGATGCAGCGTCAGCGACATCTGACGGTAGGCCACAGCCTGCTTGGACAGGTCGTCGTAGATGACGAGCACGTGGCCGCCGGGGTTGGTCTCGCTGGCGGGCTTGCCGTCCTCGCCGTTGTACATGAAGAACTCGCCGATAGCGGCACCGGCCATAGGCGCGATGTACTGCATAGGGGCGGAATCGGCAGCGGTGGCCGAAACGATGATGGTGTAGTCGAGCGCACCGTGCTGAGCGAGGGTCTCGCGGATGTTGGCAACCGTGGAGGCCTTCTGGCCGATGGCGACATAGATGCAGACCATGCCCTTGCCGCGCTGGTTGAGGATAGCGTCGATGGCGATGGCGGTCTTACCGGTCTTACGGTCGCCGATGATGAGCTCACGCTGACCGCGGCCAATAGGCACCATGGAGTCGATAGCGAGCAGACCGGTCTGAACCGGCTCGCACACCGGGGTACGATCGATGACGCCGGGAGCCTTGAACTCGATGGGGCGACGGTGCGTGGCGACGATGTCGCCCAGGCCGTCGATGGGCTGGCCGAGCGGATTGACGACGCGGCCGAGCATGGCACGGCTCACGGGGATATCCATAATGCGGCCAGTGGTGCGGCACTCGTCGCCTTCCTTGATGGAGTCGACGGCACCGAACAGAACGGCGCCGACCTCGTCACGGTCAAGGTTCTGGGCAAGGCCGAAGACGGTCTCACCGGTATCGGAGCTCTTGAACTCCAGAAGCTCGCCTGCCATGGCGCTCTTGAGGCCGGAGACGCGCGCGATGCCGTCGCCTACCTCGTCGACCGTTGAAACCTCATGCGTATCGACCGTCGCGGAGAGGCTCGTGAGCTGCTCCTGCAGTTTCTTGGCGATATCCTGGGCATTGAGGGTTTCGGACATTAGGCTTCACCTCCGTACGAATTAGCAGAGTTTGCGAGGGTCTCCTGCGCGATGCGCAGCTGCGTCTTGACGGAAATGTCACGACGCTCGCCGCGGGCCTCGAGCACCAGGCCGCCCACGATAGACGGGTCAACCTGCTCGATAAGGAATACCTTGCGGCCGAAGTCCTGCTCGCATTTCTTAGTGATGGTTTGACGCAGCTCGTCGTCGAGCGGGATCGCCGTGGTGACGGTCACGCCCACTACATCCTCGTCTTCCTCGGCAACATACTTAAAGGCAGCTGCCACCTTGGGAAGAAGGTCGAGCTGGTCGCGCTTGGACATGGTGTCGAGCACGGCGATGATCTCGGGGCTGGCAGAAGCCAAGCGCTCGATCATCTCGAGGTCCTCGAACACATGGTTCTCGGCCTTAGCGGCTTCCAGAAGGGAGCGCGCGTAGGTCTCGAGCACCTTGTCCTGATAGCGGCTAGTCGGCATTCAGGCTACCTGCTTCCTGGATGTAGCGCTCGATGAGCTTCTTCTGCTCGGCATCGTCCTCGAGTGCCTCGCCCACGATCTTGGTGGCGACGGCAACGGACAGGTCGGCGATGGAGCTCGCGGCACCGGCGTAAATGGACTTGCGCTCGTCCTCGACGGTCGTATGGGCCTTGGCGATGATCTCCTCGGCCTCCTTGTGAGCAGCCTCGATGATACGGGCGCGCTCGGACTCGGCGTCCTTACGGGCCTCGAGAACGATGTCGGCAGCCTGACGACGGGCGTCGGTGACAATCGAGTCGGACTCAGCGCGCTTGGCGATAGCCTCCTGCTTGGTCTTCTCGGCCTCGTCGAGGCTCTCCTCGATCTTCTTGCCGCGCTCCTCCATGGTTTTCATGATGCCCGGCAGGGCGACCTTGGCCAGCACGATCCAGATAATCAGGAAGGCGATAAGCGCCGGGATGAACTCCGCCATCTTAGGGATGAGGATGTCCGCACCGGCAGCGCCGTCCTCGGCGAACGCGGAAACCGGCATGAGCAGCGCGGCCGCGGACGCGGAGAGTGCGATCGCGCTCTTCTGGGATGAAAGATTCATACTTGACGCTCCGTGCTATTTAACGATCAGCGCGACAACGAAGCCGATCAGGGCCAGAGCCTCGCCGAAGGCGGAGCCCATAATGAAGACGGTGAACACGCGGCCCTGGACCTCAGGCTGACGGGCCATAGCGCCCGTAGCACCCAGAGCAGACAGGCCGATAGCAAGACCAGCGCCGATAACACCGAGACCGTAACCGATAACTCCCACGATTCCTCCTTTGTCGTGCGTGTCTTATTTCACGCAGGATAACCTTTTTATAACTGCCGGGCTCCATGGGTACGGGCACCGGCGGTTTAACGAATTACCTTACCTTTAAGGCGCGAACGGAAGACTACTCCTCCTCCGCGACCTCCTCTGCCTCGGAGACATACACGGCGGTAAGGACCGTGAAGACGTAAGCCTGGATGGCGCCGACCACAAGCTCGATCGCATAGATCAGGATGAGGATGGCAAGCCAGGCCAGCGAAGGCAGGGCGCCAACGGCGTGGGCCGCGGAAACCTGCTGAAGCAGCGGCTGCATGAACATGCTCGCCATGATGGCGAACGAGCCCATGACCACGTGTCCTGCGAACATGTTGCAGAACAGACGGACGGCGAGCGTGATGAGGCGCAGGAAGGTCGAGAAAAGCTCGACGACCCACACGAGCACGTTCATCGGGAAGCTCACGCCCTGCGGGGCGAGGCTCTTGGTGTAGCCGATCACGCCGTGAGCCTTGCATCCGTAGTAGATGAAGTACACGAAGGCGAAAATGGCGAGTGCGGCGGTGGAGCCGATTGCGCCGGTGCCGGGCTTCATTCCCGGAATCAGGCCGATCATGTTATTGATCAGGATGAACAGGAAAAGCGAGCACAGGAACGGGAAGTGCTTCTTCCAGTTCTCACCCACGACACCCTTGCCGATATCGTTCTCGACGTACTCGATGATGTACTCGAAACCGTTGACGAAGAAGCCCTTGGGAACCAGGGTCTGCTTCTTCTTGAACACGGCCAGGACGATCAGGAGCACGATCGTGGAGACGATCAGCCAAAACGAGTACTGCGTGATGCCGCAGCTCAGATCGCCCACGACAGGGGTGGAGCTGAACTCGCTGACCAGATGATTAATCTCATCAGGCAGCTTTTCAAAAATTTCCACGACTTACCTTTCGACCTCATGAGGATCTCGCAGCGCCTTGGCGACACGAACCGCGCAGGCGGCCATAAAGGCCACGAAGCCGATCGCCTCGCCCAGGAGGAACATGCGAAATGCCTCTCCGAACAACACAAACACAACCAAGGTAAAGACGAGCAGGGCGATTGCCGAGACCGCCAGACTCACCATACCCTTGAGCATGTCCGCATTCTGTTTATCGTCAAGAACCGGCTTGAGCGTAAAGACAAAGGGAAGGAAGGCAATTGCGCCCGCGATGGCGCCTGCAACGATAGCGAGCAGATCGGCTATCTGAAACACTGGCGTCCTCACTTTCCTTTTTAACGCTTCACAGAACAGTTCCCGCCAAACATTGGTGACTATTGTACGAGCCAATCGCTAAAGTACAACCGAAAAAGCATCGGTTAATACGCACCTGTTCGTTTTCTTAAGACCTTCTTTATGCCGCAGGTACGGTAATACGTTTTTCTCGAACCCTGCAGGGCAAAACGTCCGTTAACAGGAGTGCGCGCGGTCGCCTTTTGTTCGTCCGCGCGCACCGTTTCTTCGTATTTGCAGCCGCGGCCGTTTAGCCCAGCGACTAGAGCGTGCCGTAGATGCGGTCGCCGGCGTCGCCGAGGCCGGGAACGATGTAGGCAGCCTCGTTGAGATGGTCGTCGATGGCGCAGGTATAGATATGCACATCTGGGTCCTTCTCGGTCAGCGACTTGAGGCCCTCGGGGGCCGCGACGATGCACAGCATGCGGATGTCCTTGACACCGCGCTCGCGCAGGTAGCTGATGGCCATCTCGGCCGAACCGCCCGTGGCAAGCATGGGGTCGACGACCAGGCAGATGCGCTGGTCGATATCCTTGGGCATCTTGCAGTAATACTCGTGCGGCTCGTGGGTGACCTCGTCGCGCTCCATGCCGATGTGACCCACGCGAGCGGAGGGCACCAGGTCGAGGATGCCGTCGACCATGCCAAGGCCCGCACGCAGGATGGGCACGATGGCGAGTTTCTTGCCGGCAAGCTGTTTGAACGTGGCGGTAGTGATGGGGGTCTCGACCTCGACGTCTTCCATAGGCAGGTCGCGCATGGCCTCGTAGCCGTCAAAAAGCGCGAGTTCGCGCACGAGCTGGCGGAACTGGTTGGTGCCGGTGTTTTTGTCGCGCAGGATCGACAGCTTGTGCTGGACGAGCGGGTGATCGACAAGCGTCACACGGGACGCATCGTAGGTGACGGTCATGGATTGATTGCCCCTTTCGTTGCGGCCGCAAAACGGCCTTGCTGACAAGGCGCGCAGCAATGTTGCCGCCGCACGCCATGCATTAGTTTAGCGGTTTGTTGTATCGAGCAGCCCATCGCAGCCCTACTGTGAGGTGCTGAGCGAGCGCCTGACTGCATCACGCCAGCCCGCAAGGTTTTGCTCGCGGCGCTCGGCGGACATGTGGGGAAGGAAGGTCCTAACGATCTGGGCATTTTGCTCCAGCTCTTCCAGGTCTTCCCAATAGCCGACGGCAAGACCCGCCAAGTACGCGGCACCGATTGCCGTGGTCTCCACCGTCTCGCATTGCAGCACGGGGATATCCAGCAGGTCGGCCTGGAATTGCATGATGAACTCGTTGCGCGAGGCACCGCCATCGACAGACAGGCGCTCAATCGAAAGCCCCACGTCCTGCTCCATGGCGCGCAGCACGTCGTAGCTCTGATATGCCATGGATTCGCAGGCGGCACGTACGATGGTCGCACGGCTCGAGGCGCCGGTCAGACCGCACACGATACCGCGAGCATGCGGGTCCCACCAGGGAGCACCCAAACCCGCAAAGGCGGGAACGAAGTAGCAGCCCTCGTTGTCGCTAATCGAAGCAGCGAGTTGTGCCGACTCGCTCACGCTCGAGATGATGCCCATGTTGTTGCGAAGCCAGTTCATCGTTGAGCCGGCGGCAAAAATAGAGCCCTCGAGCGCATAGCTGACTTTGCCGTCCGCAGCGATACCGATGGTGGAGACCAGGCCATTCTTGGATTCGACGATCTCGTCGCCGGTGTTCATGAGCATAAAGCAACCCGTGCCATAGGTGTTTTTGGTCTGGCCGGGACGGAAACAGCAGTGGCCGAACAGCGACGCCTGTTGGTCACCCGCCACGCCCATGATAGGCGGCATGTTGGTCATGATGTCGCTCGCGACGCGGCCGTAGTCGCCCGAGCTCCAGCGAACCTCGGGCATCATGGAACGTGGAACGTCAAAGAGTGCCAGCAGGTCGTCGTCCCAATCGAGCGTATGGATATTAAAGAGTGCCGTGCGGCTGGCATTGGTGTAGTCGGTGGCAAAGACCTGGCCGCCGGTGAGGTTGTAGATGAGCCAGGTGTCGATGGTGCCAAACATGAGGTCGCCCGCCGCCGCGCTTTCGCGTGCGCCGTCGACGTTGTCGAGAATCCACTGCACCTTGGAGGCCGAGAAATACGGGTCGAGCGTGAGTCCCGTGCGGGAGCGCACCAGCCCTTCTGCGCCCTGCTCGACAAGCTCGTCGATCAGAGGTGCGGTACGGCGGCACTGCCATACGATAGCGTTATAGATCGGCTGACCGCTCACGCGATCCCAGACCACCGTGGTCTCGCGCTGGTTGGAGATGCCGATGGCGGCAATGCGGTCGGAGTGGATACCGCTCTTAAACTGGACTTCCATCATGACGGCGATCTGGCTAGCAAGGACCGCCATGGGGTCTTGCTCCACCCAGCCGGGACGCGGAAAGCTGGTTTTGACGCTGCGACGTGCCTGCGCGACGATGCAGCCGTACTCGTCGACGATGGTCGCAAGTACCGAGGTGGTGCCGCAGTCGAGCGCCATGATGTAGGAACCGCCAAAGTCAAACGAGGCATCTTCCATGCCCAGGCTGCCCAGATTCAACGACATCGCTTAAACCTTTCTATTGCATCGGGTCGGACAGGACCCGTTCGATCTCTGATGCGGGAAGTGCGCCTTGGCGCAGGATCTGGAGCTCGCCGTGCTGAAACGACACGATGGTCGAGGCGTCGCGACACGGGGTCTCACCGGCGTCGACGGCAACATCGACCCCCTCCAGGATGCGACCCTCCACCGTGATAAAACTTGCCGGCGCGGGCGCGCCATGCGTGTTGGCGCTGGTGCAGGCAAGGGGGCTGCCACAGGCGCGAATGAGCGCCTGCACCACGGGCGAGGCCGAAGCGCGAAGTGCCACCGTGTCGTCGGCAGCGCGCATAAAGGTCGGCACGCAGGGAGCTGCCTTGACCACGATAGTCAGGGCTCCCGGCCAGCATCGTCGCGCGAGTATGCGGGCATCTTCCGGGATATCCACGCCATAGCGGTCGAGTGCTTCGACGCCATCGACCAGCCAAGCGACGGTTTGCGTGAGTTCACGTTGCTTGAGAGTGAAGATACGGCGATAGCCGGTGCCGAGCGCAGGAACTGCGGCGCCATTGACGGCAGCCTGCGGATCGCGCGGCCACGATGGGAATTCGCTTGTATCTTGGGGCACGGCGCCCGAGAAGGCGTTGACTGCCACGGCGACACCGTAGACGGTCTCGGTCGGGATCAAAGCCAGGCCGCCGCGGCCGAGCACCTCGGCCGTGCGCTCGACGGCAAGCCGATGCGGCTCACGCGTTCCCTCGTATACCCGATAGACCGTCTGCATGTGTATGCCAGCCCCTTACGCTCTGGTGCAAGTTTGTTTACTGTGGGGCATTCTCGCACGAAACGTTCAACCTATTTGCCCAGAGCGCATGTTGGTTTGGTGAGCGGCTCTAGTAGTCGGTGAAAGTGAGGGGGTTATTGGACTGCGACAAACTTCTTTGGCCTGCCGGCGTGACGTTCTTGGGCGGCGTAACGCTCGATGCTGTCTATCGTTATCATCCGACGGCCGTCGACGAGTTCAACATCGAGCTTTCCGGCTTTGACCAGCGCGGTAATCCGCGGAGCGGAGACTTTGAGGTCCAGCGCTGCGTCTTTAAATGTTCGGCACGCCGCTTCCCGAGCGTCCTCGTGGTCGATTTCGACTGAAAGGGCCACGACCTCGGCCGAGCGTTCGTACCCTGCCGGAGTCAAACCGTTGTTGAGGTCGTCGGCCAAAAACGCCATCAGTGCCTCGGTGGCATGGGCAATCGCTTCTTCGCGCGTATCGCCATCGGCAAAGGCGCCGGGAATCTGCGGGAAGCTAGCGCAGTAACCATCGTCTTCTTTTATGAGAACGCAGTCATAGGTAAATCGCTGCCTCATTTTGCCTCCAACTACCATCCAGCTTGGCGACGAATACTTGCCCACGTGCCCTTCTTTGGTCGATCACCACCAGAGCCGTTCACGGTGACAACGCGGTCACCAGAAACATACTTAGCATGACTACCGACTTGCGCGACCTTCACGAATCCATCGTGCTTGAGTAGGGCAATGATTTCCCGAAAGGTAGGAGGTTGCATGGGCCGACCTCTTTCAGCCGTCCTAATTATAAACTACTTTATAATTTTTGCTAACCAGTTAATAAATATTACTGGCGTTGCTTGGGCTCGGTGACGATGGCTCGGACAATGCGGGGGCGATCGGTGAGGTCGTGGACGATACGCACGTCCGAAAGGCCTGCTTGACGACAGAGCTCGGCCGCGGCGTCGAGCGCGCCCTCGTAGAGCTCGCAGGCAAACAGGCCGCCGGCACGCAGCATGTAGGGCGCCGCGTTGAGCAGGCGGCGGAAGATATCGAGACCGTCGGCACCGCCCTCGAGCGCCAGATCGGGCTCAAAGTCCTTGACCTCATGCGGCAGCGAGCGCATGACGTCGGTCGGGATGTAAGGTGGGTTGGAGACGAGCACATCAAAGGTGCCCCACTCTTCGCGGGGAATGGAACTCACCAGGTTTGTGAGGCTGAAGGCGACCTCGTCGGACGTGAGGCCAAGCGCATCACGGTTTTTGGTGGCCAGATCGATGGCGCGCGGCTCGATATCGGTAGCAGTGCAGGTAACGTGGCCGCGGCGCTCCCAGGCAAGGGAGAGCGAAATGCAGCCCGTGCCGCAGCCGACCTCGAGAACGCGGGCAGTGCGGGGCTCGGCTGGGGCAGATACGTTGGCCTCGGCGGCATCTTGCGCGGGAGTCGCCTGTTGGTCGTTGTCCTCAATGGCGATGCCGTATTCGTCGAGCTCGGGCTCGGGGGTTTCCATGGCCTCTGCTTCTGCCGCTTCGGCTTCTGCCGCCTGCGCGGCGGCTTCCTCGGCCTCGCGATCGGCCAGTTCCTCGGCATAAGCGCGACTGCCCAGCACATCGCCGCCTAGCGCCGCCTCGTCGGCAGCTGTGAGGTTGGCGGCACGGCGCTCGGCCGTCGCTCGCTCGTCGGCCAATGCGGCCTCGGCCTTGCGTGCCTCCTCGACCTCATCGTTCCAAGGCAGCTCAACACGCTGACGGGCAGCGGCCTCGGGGCTCAGTACCTCGGCATCCAGATAATTGAGGACTTCCTCGACGAGCATCTCGGTCTCGGGGCGCGGAATGAGCACACCGGGGGCGCACACGACGTCGATCATGCGAAACTGCGTGCTGCCCGTGATGTATTGCAGCGGCTCGCCCTTAGCGCGGCGGACAACGGCCGCATGCATGGTCTCGAGCTGGGCCGCGTTAAGCGTCTCGTCCATACGCATATATAGGTCAATGCGCGCCAGGCCCGTGGCGGCGCACAGCAGCCACTCGGCAGAAAGACGGGGGTGCTCCTCGCCGCGCTCGGCCAGGTACTCCTTGGTCCACTCGAGACAACGCTTGATGGTCCAAATCTCGTTTGCCATGGGGCCCTCCCCTCTTAAGCGCCGGACGGCGCGCGAATGTCGGAGCAGATTGTAAGCGAGGCCAGCGCTTGGCAAGGGGCGATTGAAGGCGATTATCGAGAATCAGCCCAGAATTTTGCACCGAGCTCGCTCAAAGTGTTCATTCGCTGACGTCTAAATTTGCATTCGTCAAGCTTTTGGCAAGGTTGCCCCAAAACTGACCAATATCTAACCAAGAACTTGCCAAATCACTTGACGCGCGACGCACCAAAAAGGACCCCGCGACTTCTTGGACGATTTTTCGAGCAATATTTTCAATAGCAGATGTACACCGTTAATTGCTTTAAGCAGGTAAGCAGCTCAAAGGCCATCACAGCTGATTGAATAACACCTCAAAGCAATATGCCCAACCTGGTCATTTAAGAACGTCCCCAATGACCACCTCTAAGGCGCCGCAGGTTGAGCATAAGTCAGCGAAAACGCCCCTAAGCGAGCAAGGTGACGTGAAATGAAAGGGCGCTGACCTTCTGGTCGCGCCCTTGAAATTGAACGTCAGATTGCCGCTTAGGGGCGTTTGCAGCGTCGAGCCGTTACGGCGTTTGGTAAAACGCCGTAACTTAGACTGCCTGTGCCAGCTTCTCGGCACGCTCGGCGGCGGCGAGCGCCTCGATGACGGTGCCGAGCTGGTCGCCCAGGAGGACGCCGTTGTAGGTGGAGTTGAAGCCGATGCGGTGATCGGTCACGCGGTCCTGGGGCTGGTTGTAGGTACGGATCTTCTCGGAACGGTTGCCGTGGCCGATCTGGCTCTGGCGCTCGGCACCGAGCTCCGCCTGCTGCTTCTCGAGCTCCATCTCGTACAGACGGGCGCGCAGCATCTGCATGCAGACTTCGCGGTTCTGGATCTGGGAGCGCTGTTCCTGCGACTGCACCACGGTGTTGGTGGGCAGGTGGGTGATGCGCACGGCGGAGTAGGTGGTGTTAACGCACTGACCGCCAGGGCCGGAGGCACAGTAGGTATCGATGCGCAGGTCGGACTGGTTGATCTGAACGTCGATCTCCTCGGCCTCGGGAAGCACGGCGACGGTTGCCGTGGAGGTCTGGATGCGACCCTGGGACTCGGTCTTGGGAACGCGCTGGACGCGGTGCACGCCGGACTCGAACTTCATGACGGAGTAGACGCGGTCGCCCTCGACCTTGAACTCGATGGACTTAAAGCCGCCGGCCTCGCTGGGGCTGGAGTCGAGCACGGTGGTCTTCCAGCCGCGCGACTCGCAGAAGCGCTGATACATCTTGTACAGATCGCCGGCAAAGATAGCCGCCTCGTCGCCACCGGCGGCGGAGCGAATCTCGACGATGGTGTTCTTGTCGTCGTTGGGGTCGCTCGGGATGAGCATGTACTTAATGTCTTCCTCGAGCTGGGGAAGCTTAGCCTCGTTTTCGGAGATGTCCATCTGGAGCATCTCCTTCTCATCGGCATCGGTCGTATCGTGGAGCATTTCCTTGGCAGCCTCGATGTCATCGAGCGCGCCGATGTACTCGCGCGAGGCGGCGATGAGGTCGGACTGGTGCGCGTACTCCTTGTTGAGACGCGTGAACTCCTTGATGTCGGAGGCAACGGCCGGGTCGGAAAGCTTCTTCTCGAGCTCCTCATAGGCCTTGATGATCTTTTCGAGCTTGTCGCGCATGGCGGGACTCCTTTATATGCGTGAAGGTGAAAATCGGCAGAGTTGATGGGGCGCGCGGCGCCGCTGCGGGGGTAAGCCCGGCTAGAACATGTCGATCTTCAGATACATGCGCATCCCTTCGCGTATGGGGTACATAGTTGCGGTCTAACCCATACATGATAGCGTGCGCAGGCAAACCTGCATATAACCCGCACGGAATGAGTGGACATAGCCGTTGGGGACGTTCATTAACGACTAGTCGTTTAAGAACGTCCCCAACGGCTAACAAAGGGACTGTCGCTTTGTCACATTCTAGAGCGTTTGAAGCAGAGCGATGAAAAAGCGTACGCCCTGGAGGTAGGCGCGGCGGGTGATGCGCTC
The DNA here is from genome assembly GCA_905214615.1 of uncultured bacterium. Taxonomy (GTDB): domain Bacteria; phylum Actinomycetota; class Coriobacteriia; order Coriobacteriales; family Coriobacteriaceae; genus Collinsella. Next base: position 21,831 of record CAJMMX010000006.1, read on the forward strand.
GTTGGTGCCGTGGACACCGCGCTCGCACTCGTCATCGTCTACCACAAAGGCCGAGAAGCGAATGCACTCGGGGCAAATGCGCTGGTAGTTGGCAGCATCGGTCGCGCCAATCACGGTCGAGGGAACGATACCGATAGGAGCTCCGCCCGCCGCTGATGATCCGTTTTCCTCCGTCCCCTCTGGATCACGGAAATAGCGGGCGGCGATGGCGCGGACGGTCTCGAGTCCCGGTCCGCCGATGCGCGGAGACGGCGAGGGTTCGGAGCTGCCAGGACCGAGCTCGATCTCGACACGGTCGGCGAGCCCCGCCTCGGCAACGGCGACGCGGCAGCAGGCCACGACATCGGCCACACTCGTGCCCTCGAGCATGCGGAAATTGATATTGGCCCACATATCCTGCGGCATCACGTTAGCACCGGTGCTACCGCCCTCGATTTGGGTCGGTGCACAGGTGGTGGTCACGAGCGGATAGAGCTTCTTGCTGGCGAGGCACTCGCGCACGATGGCGTCCTTGTTGGAAGCAATCTCGTCGGCCGTGTAGAGCTCCAGCTCGACGAGCTGTGCGGCAAGCAGGTCCGTGACGAGCGTCGGCCACTCGATATCGCAGATTGCGGTGATGGCACGGCTCAACACCTCGAGCGGCGTGCCGCCGTAGGGGTTGGAAGAATGCCCACCCGCGCTCTTTGTCTTGAGCACAATGTCGGCATAACCCTTCTCAGCCAGGTCGGCGTGCATGAGCCAACCCTCGCCCGCGTTGTACTCGGCAGCCGAAACAATACGGTAGTCACCCTCGTCGATCAGATATTCAAGTTCAACACCGCGCTCCTCGAGCACGCGGCCGATAGCTCCAGCGCCGTACTGCGTGGTTTCCTCGTCCTGGCCAAAGGCGAGCAACAGCGAACGCTTGTGCTCCCAGCCGTGCGCCAACGCATACTCAACCGCCTCGAGAATGCCTGCGACCTGATCCTTCATGTCGATAGCGCCGCGACCCCAAATGTAGGTGTCGTCCACCTGTCCGCTAAAGGGGGCGTGCGTCCAGTCGGCCTCGGCACCCGGCACCACGGGGACCACGTCCATGTGGCCCATGAGCATGACGGGTTTGAGGGCGGAGTCGGAACCGCCAAGCGTCACCAACAGCGAGTGGTCGATAAGCTCGACCTCGCCCGCCGCAAACACGCGCGGCCAGGCCTGCTGCATATAGGCGCGCAGGTCGTCGAAGGGCTGCCAGTCCACCGCCTCGGCATCCATGCTCGAGATGGTCGGAAACGACAGCACGCGGCCCAAGCGCTCGCACGCGCCGGCCTCGTCCATATCGGCAAAATCGTCCTCATGCGCAAAGAAGCGCCAAACCTCGGCCATGACATCCTTTCGATTGTGACGACAAAGGCCGCCCCACGGGAGCGGCCCTGCAACGTAGGCGTTTGCGCCGGTTATTTGTCCTCGAGATAGCGAGAGAGGAACTCGCGAGTGCGCTGGTGCTTGGGATTGCCGAAGAGCTCGGCCGGCGCGGCGTCCTCGAGTACCACGCCCTTGTCCATAAAGACCACGCGGTCGGATACGGTTCGGGCAAAGGCCATCTCATGCGTGACGACGACCATGGTCATGCCGTCGGCAGCGAGCTTGCGCATGACCTCGAGCACCTCGCCCACGATCTCGGGGTCGAGCGCCGAGGTCGGCTCGTCAAACAGCATGATCTGCGGATTCATGCACAGGGCACGAGCGATGGCCACACGCTGCTTTTGACCACCGGACAGGCGACCCACGGCGGCGTGCGCGAACTTTTCGAGTCCCACGCTCGCCAGATGCTCCATCGCGACCTTCTCGGCCTCGGCCTTGCTCATCTTTTTGAGCGTGACGGGCGCGAGCGTGCAGTTGTCGAGCACGTCCATATTGTTGAACAGGTTGAAGCCCTGGAACACCATGCCGATGTCCTCGCGCAGCTTATTGATATTGCAGCGCTCGGCCGTAAGGTCCTGGCCGTGGAACCAGATGTGGCCCGCGTCCGGGGTCTCGAGCAGGTTGAGGCAGCGCAGGAAGGTCGACTTGCCCGAGCCCGAGGCGCCGATAATGGTGACGACCTCGCCGGGATTGACAGCGAGGTCGATGCCCTTAAGCACCTCGAGCGAGCCAAAGCTCTTGCGCAGGCCCTCGACGCGGATAAGCGGCTCATTGGTCTGTGCGGCGGCCGCGGTGCCGGTAGTGGCGGTATCTGCCATGATGATTCTCCTCGTCTTGAGCCTAGTTGGAGCTGGGCAGCGTTGCCGGGGCCTCGGCGCCAAGCTTTTTGCCAAAGGCCTCGAGCAGGCGGCTCGCCACGAGCGTCAGGATCAGGTAGACCACGAGCGCCACGCAGTAGACCTCCATCTGGCGGTAGTACACGCCGGCGACCGTGGTAGTAGCGTACATGAGGTCAAACACGCCGATGACCGAAAGCACCGACGAATCCTTGATGTTGATGATGAGCTCGTTGGTGAGCGCCGGAATCGCATTTTTAATGCCCTGGGGGAACACGACCTTGCGCATGGCTTGCCACTGTGACAGACCCAGCGAGCGCGCTGCCTCGGCCTGACCGGGGTCGATGGACTCGATGCCGCCGCGCAGGACCTCCATCATGTAGGCGGTAGAGTTGAGCGAGATGGTGACGAGGCCGGCAGTGAAGGTACTCCAGATCTGGTTGGCCTGGGCGGTCTCGAAGCCCATGCCGCGCAAAACGGTGAAGCCCGCGTAATAGATGAGTAGGCCCTGGACCATCATGGGCGTGCCACGCACGATGGTGGAGTAGATGGTCGCAAAGCCGCGGCCGACACTCTTAAAGAAGCGCACCAGGTCGTTGTCCACGCGATCGAAGGTCTGAATGCGCAAAAACACAAAGAGCAGCGCAAGGAAAAAAGCGATGACGGTACCGAAGGTCGCAAGTGCGATGGTGATCTCGATGCCGCGGATAAAGAAGTCCCCGCTCTTGTAGGTCATGTAGACCAGGCTCGACAAAAAGTCGCTGGGGTTGGAGTCCGAGACAATACTCACCTGCACCAGGTCGATAAACGACATGACGCAGCGGTCGACAAAGAAGATCGCCGCGATGACGACCACGACATAGCTGCCCAGGCGCGCGCCGCGACGGAAACGCTCGGATGCAAACGGTGACTTTTCGCGATAGTCGCTCCAGTGCATAACCTTGGTGACGAGCGCTGCCGCCGACACGACGATCCAGGCCCAAAGAATCGCCCAAAGGCAATCTTGGAAGATGCCGGTGGGCGCCAAAAAGCTCAGCGGCGTGGGGTTGCGCTGGCTAAATGCCAAGCCGAGCGCCGCGATAACGCTCGTGCCCAGGTACACATAACGGTGGTCGGCCTTGATAAAGGAGGCCAGACGATTGATGCCTTTCATGCTGCCTCCCTATGCCGGCTGACGGTCGAGGCACGCGTCCCACATTTGGTCGCGCTCCTCTTGGCTAATGCCCTTGAGTGTCTTGTCGATGAGCTTAAGCAGTTTGTCCGATCCCTTGCGGCAACCGACATTCGCCGTGACCTCCTGCTTAAAGCCCTCGCCCTCGGCAAAGTGGATGGGGACGATACCGGGATTTTGGGCCATATAGCCCTTTTCGTTCTCAGTGTTGTAGGTCACGGCGTCGCACGTGCCCTGCAGCAGATTCGAGAACACCGTGGGGACCGAATCGACCGGGTTCTTGTGCACAACGCCCGGAATCTCGTCGATGACGGTATCGAGCATGGTGTCCTTTTGGCCGAGCACCGTGGCACCGCTGAAGTCGCTGAGCTTGGTGGCGTTTTGGTAGGGCGAGCCCTCTTTTACGAACAGGCCAAAGTAGCCAATGAAGTACGGGTCGGAAAAGCCGACGGACTCCTCGCGCTCGGGCGTGGCGCTCATGCCGGCGATGATGAGGTCAATCTGGCCGTTGTTGAGCGAGTCGATAAGGCCCGAGAAGCTCTGCTTGACGGCAACGGGCTCGCCGCCGAGAGCCTTGCAGACGATCTTGGCGATCTGCACGTCGTAGCCATCGGCGTAGGCTCCCTGCACGTTATCGATGGGGATCGTGAACTCGCTGGCCTCGGAAACCTGCCAGTTGTACGGGGCGTAGGCCGCCTCCATGCCAATGCGGATCTTATCCTTGCCGATCACAGAATCGGACAGGTCGTCGCGACCGCCGCCCGTCGTGGACTGAACTACTTCCAGCGTGGAGGGACGCTGGCAGCCGGCAAGTGCGCCGGCGACGACAGAAGCGCTCGCAGCGAGAGCGCTACCCAAAAAGATGCGACGGCTGCATACCGGCTGTGGATGCGCGTCGCGTTGATGGGGAGAATGCATAATCTGCCTTCCCTGTTGAATCGTATGCTGACGACTTAACAGGATATACGCCAGCGACCAGCAGCGCAGCACAAGCTCGAAAAATTAATAGACACACGGTAGTCATTGGGAGCGTCGATGTTTTGGCAATGCCAGCAGGCGCCACCCAGAGCGAACAAGTTAGCATGAAAAAGGCAAGGCATAGACCTTCTGGTCATGCCTTGCCTTTTGAATGACAAATTGTCGCTCTGGGCGGCGCGCAGCGTCGACCGGTCCGCCGTTCGTCAGAACGGCGGAACCTCTAGAGCAAGGTGGCGCTAAAGCTGCGGACGTCCGTCTCGCCCGGCGCCAGCGTGATGGTGTTGACCTTGTGCTCAAAAACATCGTCCTCGGTGTCCATGGTGGTATGACCGGTCCAGGGCTCGAGCGCCACAAACGGAGCGTCGTTGGCGGCAGACCACACGCCAATGTACTTAAAGCCCTCAAAGTCGATCTTGACGCCGTGGCCCGACTTGCGGCCGCGCAGTGTGAGCGTGGAGCCCGGAGTATCGGTGAACATGATGGCATCGTTATCGAAGCTGCGGTGCGTGATGGGCAGCACGTCCGAGTTATCGGGAGCCTTGTAGCTACCCTCGAACGTCATAAGACCGTCGGGCGTGATGATGGGAGCCTCGTTGGTCCAAGCCTCGGTAAACGCCAACTCGTAATCCTCGAACGCCTCGTCCTCGGCACCGGGGACGGGCACGTTAAATGCGGGGTGGCCGCCCACCGAGAACGGCAGGTCCACGTCGCCGGTGTTGGTGACGGCGAAGGTCTGCGTGAGGGTGGCGTCGCCGGTCAAGGCATAGGTCATGTTGAGCTTAAAGTGGAAGGGGAACGCCTTGAGCGACTCAGGCGTGTCAGTGATCTCGTAGGTAACGGACGAGCCGTCCTCGGAGACCTCGACCAGCTTGTGCTCGACGATGCGCGCGAGGCCGTGGCGCGGCATCTCGCAGGTGCCGGCTGCAGACGTCGCTGTGTTGTTGCGCAGCGAGCCCACAATGGGGAACAGGATGGGCGCATGCTTGCCCCAAAAGGCGGGGTCGCCCTGCCACAGATACTCGTTGCCGTTGAGGGCAAGGCTCGTGAGCTGGGCGCCCATGGAATCGATGGCCGCGGTGAGGCCGCCGCGCTTGATGGTAGTGACGGTGGACATGCTACTTCCTCCAATAGTAAACAACGGTGTCGAGGGCTATTGTCCCACTCTTGACGGCAAGGAGAAGCGACAGGCGCAGTTATTGAGCGATTGCGTAAAGGTCGAACCCGCCCTGCGGCGTACTGTCGACCGTATCGGGCGCCTGCGAGTTAAAGCTCACGGGAACCATGCGCTTTGAGGCGCGGAAGCGCGTTCCGTCGGTGGCGACGGGCGGTTCATCGACGGTGAGCTCGTAGTCACCGGGCTTGAGTTCGATGCCGTCACCAGCGGAATTGACGTATTGATACTCGTCAATCGTCTGCCCTTTGAGCGTGCGCCCCACGATGTGGACGAGCATTTGGCTGTCGCCGCGCGCGGTGTCCCACGTCGCGCCGTCCTTGACCTCGACCGACACATGTACCGAGCGCGTGCGGCCGAGCGATTGCTCGACGGACATCTCGACCTTGGCGGCATCTTTGCGTTGTTGTTCCACATGGCTCCAGACATTTCCGATCGCCGAGCAGGCGATAACGCCGGCCATAAAGGCGATAAGGATGGGGCCGAGCGGCGAGCGACGTCCTGCATCTCCCTCGCGAGCCAGGTCGGGGCGATGCGTGGGCGCGGGCGCCTGGGCACCCTGCGAGGGCACGTCGAGAATACTGAAGGATGCCGTGCTATCGGGGTCGATAGTGTGACGCGGCCGCGGGGTCTTTGCCGGCGAGATGGACATGTCGGCTGGCTCACCCAGTGTGGCCGTGGCATCGGCCTTTGCCTCGTCAGCCTCAGCCTGGGCCCAGGCCTGCTCAAAGGTTAGGGGTTCGGCGGCATCGGAGGCGGCTTCAGGCTCGACACCGGCATCATTGCCGGCCTCGTCCTCGTCGCTCGACACGTCACACGGCGCGGGCTCGTCCCACTCTTCGTCCGGAGCCTCGCCCTCGCTATACCACCATTCAAAGTTATCGATATCCATACGGGGCGCCCCCTTGGCCTCGCAAATAAACACTTGCCAGCCTTATACCCCCAGATGGCACGGCGGCTCGCCGGCACAGGCAGGAAAACCGTCACAACATTCGACGCTTTTCCTCGATTTCGAGATTTTCATCGAATGTTGTGACGGTTTGGGCGGCAGCCACGCCGCGAATGTGACAAAGGGACTGTCCCTTTGTCCCTTCTGTTAGAGTTGCAGGGATTGAATCCCGCTTATTCATGCGACATTGGAGTGACAACCTTGACCGCCGCAACCACGCCTAAAAGTAAGTCAACCGCCGCCGCGCTCTCCCCCGCGCGCACCAAGCTCTGCCTGGCTCTGCTCGTGCTGCTGGGCTTCTCGCTCGGCTGCTCGGAGTTCGTGGTCATCGGCATCGAAAGTGACTTGGCGACGGAACTCGGCATATCGCTTGCCGCTGCGGGCCAGCTCATCAGCGTTTTTGCACTGGTCTACGCTATCGCCACGCCGGTGCTTGCGCTCAGCACGGGGCGCTTCCGTCGTTACCAGCTGCTCGTGTGCTACAGCATTATCTTTGTGCTCGGCAACCTGGTCATGGCGTTGGCGCCCAACTTCCAGGTGCTGTTTATCTCGCGCATTGTCCTGGGCTCTGTCTCGGGCGCGCTGCTCGCCGTGGGCGTGACGTACATCCCCGAGCTGCTGTCCCCGCAGCAAACTTCGCTTGCCATCTCGGTGGTATATGGTGCGTTTTCCGTGGCAATGGTCTTTGTCACTTCAATCGGCAAGTTTGTGGCCGACACGCTCGATTGGCACGTGGCCATGTACGGTACGCTGACCTTTGCCGTTTTGATCTGCGCCGCGCTCGTGGCGTTTATGCCGCGCGCTGGGCAAACCGACGAGCCTGCCACCTTCCGCGAGCAGGCGGGGCTTCTACGCGAGCCGAGCATCATCACCGGCATGCTCATCTTCTTGTTTGGCGTGGGCTCGGTCTACGTTTTCTACGGCTACGTGACGCCTTATCTTGAGCAGGTGCTGGGTATGGGCACTGTTCAGGCGAGCACCACGCTTATGGCCTACGGCGTGTTCTGCCTGATCTCGAACATCCTGGGCGGATGGATCGATGCGCGCTTTGGCATGAAGGCGCTGCTTGTGACGTTTGTGCTGCAGGCTGCGGCGTTGCTCGGGCTGTTTGCCGTGGGCGGCACCATGCCGCTCGCGCTGGTCTTTGTCTTTAGCCTGGCGATGCTCATGTACCTGTTCTCGGTCTCATGCATCACGCACTTTATGGACGTGGCACGCAGCCGCCATCCCAAGTCGATGGTACTCGCAAGTTCGGTTGAGCCCATGGCGTTTAACGTCGGTATCTCGTTTGGCACCGCAGTGGGCGGCGCCGTGGTAAGCAGCATTGGCATTGCGTACGTGGGTGCCGTGGGCGCCGCGTTCTCGCTTGTGGCCTGGGCGCTCACGCTGGTGACGATTAAGCTGGCCCGCTGGGAGCGCCGTCGTCAATCAGCACAGCCCCGGATGCAGGCATAGGGGCGAACATAGCCCAAGGTGACGAGCAACCGATGAAAACCGTCCCATACGAGTAGTGTTTATCCGCCTGCAAGCTCCGGCAGTGCAATTTCGTGTATTTCAGATACACGCTTTTATACTATTTCGTGTATTTCAAGTACACGAAATGCGCGTGGAGCAACTCAAAGGCGGTGGCAGACGCATTGTCTGCCGCCGCCTTTTATACCGGATTTTATAGATATGTGGAGCGTTTACTCCATGCCCAGCAGCTCGCGCATCTGAGTTGCGTAGTTAGATGCCATGTTGCCGTAGACAATCTGCACGCCGCCGTTGACATGCACGATGCCACGCGCTTCGAGCTTTTCGGTAAACTCGGCGTCGTCAACCACCTTGTCACAGTCATTGAGCTGGATGCGCAGACGGGTGAAGCAGGCCTCGACAGACTTAATATTGTTGTCGCCGCCCACTGCCTCAACGATGGCGGGAATGAGGTCGCTGATCACAGTCTTGGGAGCCTTTGCGGCCTCATCGTCGGACTCTTCCTCGCGGCCAGGGGTCTTAAGGTCCTTCTTAAGAATGATGAACTTGAAGACGAAGTAGTACACCACGAAGTAGATGGGGCCGAGGAACAGGATAACCTGCCAGTTGGAGCCCTTGGCTGCACCCATAATGCCGTTAAAGATCAACGACAAGAGCGGGCCGCCGAAGGACGCGGAGCCAGCCACGTTGAACTGCAGGATATAGGTCAGCGCATAAGCAAGACCAGCCATAAGAGCGTGGAACACGTAGAGGATGGGCGCGATAAACAGGAAGGAGTACTCGAGCGGCTCGGTAATGCCGGAGAGGATGCAAGGCACCACGATGGCGATCATGAGTGCTGCGGTCTTCTTCTTGTTCTTGGGAAGCGCCGTCTTGTAGAAGGCGAGTGCAGCGCCGGGCAGGCCGAACATAGCGAAGATAACCTTGCCGTTCATGACAAAACGGCTGACCTCGATGTTAAACGGCGTGCTGGGAGAGCCCAGGATCGCATTGTAGATATTGATAGCGCCCTGAACAGTCTGGCCGTCGATGGTCTCGACGCCACCGAGCGACGTGAAGAAGAACGGCAAATAGACAAAGTGATGCAGACCAAAAGGCAGGAGCATGCGCTCGCCGGCGCCGTAGACAAATGCACCAAAGGCGCCCGTAGTCTTGACGAATTCGGACAGCGCACCGAGAGCGTTCTGAATAAACGGGAAAACAAAGGACATGACCAATGCGAGGATGCTGCATGAGAGCAGCGTCACCGCCGGGATAAAGCGCGTACCGTTGAAGATGGAGAACACGGCAGGCAGCTCAATCTTGTAGTAACGGTTATGAAGCCATGCAACAATTGCGCCTACCAAAAGACCGCCGATAACGCCCGTGTCGAGCGTGGTGATACCGAGGATCGTGCTCTGGCCCGTCGTAAGATTCGCGGGATCGATGACACCAGTCGCCGTAAGGAACGTGCCCATCACGGAGTTCATGCACATGTAGCCCAAAAAGCCACAAAGCGCCGCGGTAGCCTTCTCGGACTTGGCGAAGCCATAGGCGAGACAAATCGAGAAGATAACCGGGATGTTGTTCATAACGATGCTGGCAGCGGCCTTGAGAATCGAAAAGAAGATCGCAAAGCCCGGAGCAGCAAGCCAGGGAACAGCTGCCGTAAGGGTGGGGCTGGTAAAGGCATTGCCAAAGCCCTGAAGGATGCCGGCGATTGGCAGGATCAGGACAGGCGTCATGAGGACTTTGCCCAGACGCTGGAACTTTGCCAGCAGCTCATCTTTGTTCATGGGATACCCCTCTTAAAGAAACGGGGCGTGCAGTTCTACAACCCACACGCCCCATAACAGTTATCAAGCGCTATGGAACTAGCTACTTAAGCTCCGGCCAGTAATCCTTATTGGCCTCGATGAGCTTGTCGAGCACTTTGCGAGCCTTCTTTGCGTCACCGACCAGACGATTAAGCGTGAGTGCCTGCAGAGCCTTCTCGTAGGAACCCTCCATCCAGGCCTCAACAGTCAGGCGCTCATAGGCGTACTGGTTCTCCATAAGGCCGCGATAGAAGGTACCGATCTTGCCAACAGCATAGGGCTGCGGGCCATTGGCGCCCACGCTTGCCGCGACCTCGACCATGGCGTCATCGGGCATGCCCTCGATAATGCCGTTGTTGGGCACGATGACAATGAAGGTCTTGTTGGTGTTGCGATAAATGGCCGAGGTGATTTCCACGATCATATCGCCATGAGCGTCGTTTTGCACAACCGAGGAGTTCTTTGCGGTGCCGACTTTGGCAACACGCTCGCACTCGGCGAACACGCGCTTTTCACGACCGTTGATAACCTCGTCGGAGCGAGTGTAGTCGGGGTCGAGGTGAGCGACCTTGTACTCGGGATACAGATAGTACTGCAGATAAGTGTTGGGCAGATAGTCGGGGAAGTCCTCGAGCATGTCCTTGACCATGGCGTAGGTATCAAGCCAGGACTGGTCACGCTGCTCGGCATCGGCAGGAAGGAAGCCGTTCTTCTCCGTGTACTCCTTAATCTGCGGAACGAGGTCATGGCCCTCTTCATCGTAGATGTGCTTGAACCAACCGAAGTGATTGAGGCCGAAGTACACGGGCTCCGTCTTGCTCATATCGCGACCGAGCAGGCGACCGTAAGAGCGCATGAGGTTGACAGGCTGGTCGCAGATGTTGAGGACGCGATGCTCATCGGGCAGGACGCGCTCGAGACCATATGCCACAATAGCAGCCGGGTTGGTGTAGTTGATAATCCACGCCTCCGGGCTATGAGCGCGAACGTCGTTGACGATCTCAACCATGTCATGCATGGAGCGCATACCGTAAGCCATGCCGCCAGGGCCCACCGTTTCCTGGCCGATGATTCCCATATGCAGCGGAATCTTCTCGTCCTTGCTACGCATCTCGTAGCCGCCGGTACGAATCTGGCAGAGCACAAAGTCGACGTCGGTGTAAGCCTCGTCCTTATCGGTGGTGTAACCAAACTCCACACCGGGCTCCTCCTCGGCGAAGAGGATCTTGCCAAACTCGCCAATCGGACGCTGACGCTCGGCATCGATGTCATAGAGCATCACGCGGTTCAGCGGCAGAATGTCCATGTGTTTGGTCAGGGCTTTGAGAATGCCAGGGCACCACGTGGAGCCGCCGCCAACGATCACAATATTGAGCTTATCCTTCATGTTCCGTCCCTCCAGGGTTGGCTGATCGGTGTTCTCGAAGGCCTTGGGCTCCGCGGTTGTCCTCGGCTTGCTTCGTTTCGATTGTCATTTTGCGACATAAGGTCATTTGCGAGTCCCCGTGTGGGCCAATGCGAAACGGGGACACATGATTTCGCTCACGACACAGATATGTGTAGGCAAACACGCGCGTTTGCCCAGTTCATGGGCAATTGGCGATCTTGACCGATTACCGATTTCTCACCTGGCTACACAAAGCGGTACCATATGTACGACGAGGTGCGAGGGGCTGGAACATCTTATGAAAGATCAAGCATCTTTTTATGATCATGTGCGGGCTGGCGAGAGCAAGCTCAACGATCTCGAAAGCGAGATCATGCGCTACATCATCGAGCTGCGTGATGATATTGACGATGTCACGCTTAAGAGCGTTGCTGAACGGTTCTTCGTCGCTCCCAATACAATCGTCAGGCTTGCTCACAAGCTTGGCTTCTCGGGGTTTACGGAGCTCAAACAATCGTATTCCGCCTCGCTCGACCGCAATCGATTCACTATCGAGGCACTTCCTCTTGATACCCAGCTCGTACAGACCAAAGATCTGCTTAACGACCGGGTCATCGATTCGGTTGTAAGTCTTATCCAGGACGCCTCGCATATCGTGTTCTTCTGCTCGGGCTTTTCGAAATACCCGTGCCTTGAGATGGCTGAAAAGCTCAAAATAATGGGCAAGAATACCGACACGCTCAGTGAACGCCACGTCATGAGGCATTACGCAGAACTGCTTGGCAAAAACGACCTGGTCTTCAGCGTTTCAGTCAGCGGTGAGACGCAGGTGTCTATTGACGCCACATCGATAGCCAAAACGCGCGGATGCAAGGTCGTCACGCTCACCGGCTTTTCTCGAAATTCTCTCTCGAAACTAGCCGACTACCCCATCTACACCGTGCAAAAAGAAATCCGCTTGGGCAGCATGGACCTCGACAGTCGATTGATGTTCTATTACGTTTTCGAATTGATATTTGAGCGTTACTTCAAACTGGCCAAGAAATAAAACTTGGCATGCGTCCGGCTTCGACCCTTTAGCAGCCTTCTATATGAAAGGTATCGTCCTATGCAACGCGTACTGTTTATCTGTCATGGGAACATCTGCCGCTCGACGATGGCCGAGTCGGTGTTTACCGAGCTGGTGCACCGCGCTGGGCGCGCGGGCGAGTTTGCCATCGATTCCGCCGCGACTTCGACCGAGGAGATCGGCAACCCGCCGCATCATGGCACGGTCGCCAAGCTGCGCGAAGTCGGGATTCCCGTCGTTGCGCACCGTGCCCGCCAGGTGCGTCGCGCGGAGTATAGCAACTGGGATCACATTGTCTATATGGATGCTGAGAACGCGCGCGGTCTGCGTCGCATCTTTGGCGACGACCCCGACGACAAGATTACGCGCTTGCTCGATTGGACCGAGCGCCCCGGCGACGTGGCCGATCCCTGGTACACCGGCAACTTCGATGCCACCTACCGCGACGTGCTCGACGGTTGCGCCGCTATGCTCGAGCAGCTGTAGGTTCACCTCGTGAGCCGCGTCATCGGCATACAGATCGAGCGTGGACTTTCTCCCACTTTGAGCATTCAAGTGCGCTCTAGACGGGAGAAAATCCACGCTCATTATCTCGGATAGCGGATGCGACAAAGGCACTATCCCTTTGTCGCGTCGGAGACTGTCCCTAGACCGGCTTGACCTCCAGCTTTATCCCCTCGGCACAGGAGTCACCCAAAACATCCGAAAGGGCCCAGGTCGCATATAGCGGCAAATAAAGAACAGCTCCGCTGCGTTCAACGTTGCCTCTCGAGAAAACAATCCCGAGCCTTACACCATATTCGGCCGTATCAAGCACATGGCCGAGCGCGGCGTGCGCGTGGTAATAGGAGCCCGATTTAACCTCGATCGGGACAGCCGTCCCATCCGGTCCGTCGACCACAAAGTCCACTTCGCCGCGCTTTTTCGTCTGATAGTAGTAAAGCTGGCGATTCTGGGCAGCCAGCTGCTGGGCCACCACGTTTTCGTAAATGCCGCCCAGATTGGGCTCCTTGCTATCAAGATACGCCGCCTGGGCGACTCCAACGGGGTAGCGCGCCATCAACATGCCCGTATCCGATTGATATAGCTTGAACTGCGATGGCCGCGCCGTCTTGAGCAGGGGCGATTTTGGCTCGGTTACGATATCGGCCTTGAGAGCAACGCCGGCATCGACAAGCCAGACAAAATCTCGCTGGTACTTGTCGTAATGCGCCTTGGGGTCAATGGAATTGAGCACGAAGCGTTTGTTTTCGCCCTCGAGCATAATAGGGAGCTGATCGTAAATGCTCTGCACCTGAAGGGCTCGCCCGCTTGCATACTTGGAGATATCCCGCCGGTACTGTTCGTTGAGCTCTGACTGTAGCTGACGAACAGAGGCAAGGTCGCCCTGCGTGTCAAGGAAACGCTGCACGACCTCCGGCATTCCGCCGACAACGGTATAGGTCCTGAAGTTTGCCATCATCGCGTCATGAATGTAATCAGGAATGGGCTTCTCGCTGATACACGCATCGCGTATCGTTTGGCGAGCTCCCTCGCTCACCCCGATCGCCCAGCAAAACTCCTCAAAATCGAGCGGGAACATCCTAAGCTCGTGAACATATCCCACAGGATAGGACCTAACGCCCTTGAACTGGGTCCCGAGCATTGACCCCGAAAACGCCCAGTGGCACCTCCCGTCCTCAACAAGGAACTTTGCCATCGTCATGATGTCGGGGGCCTCTTGGACCTCATCGATAAACACGAGCGTTTTGCCCGGTGCTATCGGCTTTCCCGAGAGAAGCGTCACCCTGCTGATGAAATCGTCGGCATCCCGTGCCTCGAGAAGAGCATCTTTTGCCTGGCGATTTTCCGCGAGATTGAGCTCGATATAGGTTGCGTAGTTTGACTTACCGAACTCGCGAATCGAGTAGCTCTTACCGATTTGGCGAGAACCCGTGACGAACAACGCCTTTCGTTCAATGGATCTCTGCCAACAATCAAGCTCATCAGCGATTTTCCTGCGAAACATAAGCTCTCCCATCGCCTCGATAAATGAAATGCAGATATTTATATCGACTATTATCGATGAAATGCAGAGATTTTTAGTACCGAAATTTGATGAAATGCAGAAATTTGAGCTTACTCGCGCACAGAGCAACGACGCGTGCGCCTAAGCATGGGCATAAGTGAGGTCGGGATTCTCGCATACAAATCGAGCGAGGACTATCTCCCACTTTGAGTGCGAAATTGCGCCCAAAACGGGAGATAATCCACGCTCGATATTTCGACGGGAGAAAATCCTCGCTCGGTTACTCGTCGACGATCTCGGCAAGCCAGACGTTCAGAGTATCGACCTCGGGGCAGCAGAACTTTGCCGTACCGGGCTCGTTTCCAGGCACGGTTCCGCCGTAGCGCAGGATATCGATATAGGGAAAGCCCACGTGGCAGGCCATGGAGCACATCTTGCCGCGATCGCGGTCGAAGTCAAAAACGTCGCCCGGCTTGTGACCGTGGTGGCAGCGGCACGTCCCCAGCTGGTCCACGCAGCTCACGCGGATACGCGGCCGCTTGCCACGCGGCGCACCGAGCGGCCTGTTCTCGCCCGCAGGCTTGACGCCGTCCTCGCCAGCATTACTCATGGTCAATCACATCCAGGCAGGCCTCGATGGGAAGGCCAGCCGACTTGTCCTCTTGGTCGGCATTGCGCTCGATAAGCTCAGCCACCACACGCATGGCATCGGACGTCGCGCGCTGCAGACTCCAACCTGCCATAACGCGGCCGACGAGCACCGCCGAAAACGTGTCGCCCGTGCCCGGGAAATAGACCGGAATGAGCTCAAAGGGAATCGTGAAGTACTCCCCCGCTACATGGTCGTAACCGATAACCGCGTTCATGCCATTGACCACGGCGCTCGTAATGACCACCGACTTGGCACCCAGCTCGCGCACGGCGTCCACAAGGGCGCGGGCCTCATCGGGCGTAATTTGCTCTGCAATAGGTGTATCGGTGAGCAGACAGGCCTCGGTGTAGTTGGGAACCGCGTAATCGGCGCACTCCAGCAGGTGCCGCATAAGGCCAATCGTGGACTCGGGCACGCCCGCATAGAGCTTGCCGTTGTCGCCCATGATGGGGTCAACGAACACCTTGGTGCCCTTTTGCGCACGGCGGTGGCAAAAGTCCGAGATGATGCGCGTCTCTTCCTCGGTCACGATAAAGCCGGTCGAGATGGCGTCGAACTCAAAGCCGAGCTCCTCCCAGATAGCGAGGCTTTGGCGCACATACTCGGTGGTGTCGTGGATGTAGAACTTGGGGTAGTTGAGCGTGTCGGAAACAAGCGCCGTCGGCAGGTTATGGATACGGTAGCCCATGTGCGACAGCACCGGCAGCATGGCGGAAAGCGCGACCTTGCCGTAACCGCACATATCGTTGATCAGCAGCAGCTGAGTGTTCTTCATGAGGGTCTCCCTTGTTTCGGGCACAGCGCAGCAGCGCCACAGTGCGACTAAGTGTAGCGCAGGAGGCGTTGTGGGCGGAGGCGAGCGGTACGAAGGGCAAATTGTTGCGGAAAGGTTTCGGAAATGGGGGCTGTTTGCTCCATAGCGGCCTAGTTGATGCTACTCATATAGCGCCATTTCAAAACTATGCCTATTTACTACGTTTAACCGCCCGCCTCCAACCACAACGAATTTCTCTCCAACAAAACCGCAGGTAGATAGCTTGCGTTTTTTCAGAAACAGCTGTTGTGGTCAGCGATGCTGGATTCATCGTAGTAATTAGGCATAGTTTTTGGCAAGGCCGCTTCGAAAGGCATCATCGCAGCCCAAAACGATACCTTTTCCTTCGTCCCCAAGGGATCAGATTGCCGCTTAGGAGCGTTTGCAGCGTCGAGCGGTTACGGCGTTTGGTAAAACGCCGTAACTTAATAAGTTTGGTACCTTGACATTTATTTCTTGCACTCCTAAATTAGTTAGGCACAAAACAATTGCACTACCTAACTAAAGAAAGGAGCGACACCATGTGCGATGACCACATCGGCCTCTGCCCCCACACGCCGGGCGGCGACCCCCATGAACCCGCAGATGCGCCCGCGGCACAGTCCCAATCAGACGCGCTCGCCAAGCACATCCTAAACGGGCTGGGCTTCTGCGGCCACTTTCTGCACTTTCACGGCGGCGGCGCCTCGGGAAAGGCCCCCATCGTCTGTTTGCTCGCCAAGCAGCCAAACGGCGAGATGTCACAGCAGGAACTAGGCCTGCACTTTGATCTTAAGCCCGGTTCGCTTTCCGAGATTCTCTCCAAGATCGAATGCGCCGGCCTTATCGAGCGCAGCCGCAATCCCAAAGACCGGCGGCAGCTCACCATTCGCCTGACCGAAGCGGGATGGGAAAAGGCCCACGTAGAGCAGGCGGCCCGCATCCGCTTTAGAGAACGGGCCTTTAGCGCGCTCACCCACGACGAGCGCGAGGACCTCGCCGAAATGCTCGATAAAATCCGCGTAACCTGGGAGGAACTGGATGATTAAAACCCTCATGGGAAGCATCCGCGACTATATGAAAGTCACTGTTGCCACGCCGCTGCTCGTGCTTGGCGAGGTGCTCTGCGAGATGCTGATTCCATTTATCACCGCCAACCTGATCGACGCTATCAAAGACGGCGCCACCGTAGCCGAGATGCTTCCCACCGCAGGCTTTTTGGTGCTCATCGCGCTGACGTCGCTTGCTTTTGGCGCCGCGGCCGGCGTCACCTGCAGCCATGCGAGCTGCGGGTTCGCCAAGAACCTGCGTCACGACCTGTTCTACAAGATCCAGACGTTCAGCTTTGCCAACATCGATGAGTTCTCGAGCTCCTCGCTCGTCACGCGCCTGACCACCGATATCAACAACGTGCAGCAGGCCTTTATGATGATCATCCGTATCGCCGTGCGCGCGCCGCTGGTATTGATCTTCGCCTTTACCATGGCGTTTATCATGGGCGGCAGCGTCGCCATGGTCTACCTGGTCATCATTCCGCTGCTGGGCTTTGGACTGTTCTTTATCATCTTTAAGGTGCGCCCCATCTTCTCGCGCGTGTTCCACAAGTACGATGCCCTTAACGAGTCCGTCGAGGAAAACGTCACCGGCATGCGCGTGGTCAAGAGCTATGTGCGCGAAGACTTTGAGAAGGAGAAGTTCGCGACCGCCGCGCGCGACGTCCAGATGGACTTCACCCGCGCCGAGAAGCTGCTCGCCTTTAACAACCCCATGATGAACATCTGCGTCAACGGCGCGTTTGTCGTCATCATCTACCTGGGCTCCAAGCTCATCATCACGAGCCAGGGCACGCTGTTCGACGTGGGCCAGCTCTCCTCGACCTTTACCTATGGTTTCCAGATTCTCATGAGCCTGATGCAGCTGTCGATGATCTTTGTCATGGTGACCATGGCCGACGAATCGGCACACCGCATTGCCGAGGTGCTGGCCGCCGAGCCCACGATCGCCGATCCCGCCGAGCCCGTGCTCGAGGTTGCCGACGGTTCCATCGACTTTGACCACGTGAGCTTTAAGTATTCCAAGCATGCGAAGCGCCAGGCGCTCGACGATATCGACCTGCACATTACGAGCGGCGAGACCATCGGCATCATCGGCGGCACCGGCTCGGCCAAGTCCACGCTCGTTAACCTCATCGCCCGCCTGTACGACACCACCGAAGGCGCTGTGCGCGTGGGCGGCGTGGACGTGCGCGACTACGACCTGGACGCACTGCGCCACCAGGTCGCCATGGTGCTGCAGAAAAACGTGCTGTTTAGCGGCACCATCGCCGAGAATCTGCGCTGGGGCGACCCGAACGCCACCGACGAGGAAGTCCGCGAGGCGGCACATCTGGCCTGCGCCGATGAGTTTGTCGACGGCTTCCCCAAGGGCTACGACACCTGGATCGAACAGGGCGGCTCTAATGTTTCGGGCGGTCAGAAGCAGCGCCTGTGCATTGCACGCGCCCTGCTGCGTCGCCCCAAGATCTTGATCCTGGACGACTCCACCAGCGCCGTCGACACCAAGACCGACGCTAAGATCCGCGCAGGGCTGGCAAGCTATCTGCCCAACACGACCAAGATCATCATCGCCCAGCGCATCAGCTCCGTGCAGGACGCAGACCGCATCATTGTCATGGAGGGCGGCCGCATCGCACAGATCGGCAACCACGAAGAGCTGCTCAAGACGAGTGAGATCTACCGAGAGACCTTTACCTCGCAAAACAAGATGTCTGCCGAGGGCGAAGGGGCCGTCGAGGCCGACACCGAGGCATCCGCAACGCAAGCTCAGACCCAGGAAGGAGGCGAGGCACATGAGTAAGGCAACGACCGCCGAGCGCGCGCTCAACCGTAAGGGCGGCACCATGTCGCGCCTCATCAAGACGCTCTTTGGCTTCTATCCCGTGCTTTTGCCCCTTGTCGTCGCCGGCGTGGTGCTCTGCGCCATCATCAACTCCATCGGCGCGACCTTCCTGCAGAGCGCCCTGCAGATTATTAGCGAATCGTGGCAGTCGGGCGATTGGGAAGCCGCACAGCCCAAGATTCTGCAGCTCGTGACCACCCTCGCCTGCATCTACGGCGTCGGTGTCCTGTCCTCGCTCTTCTGGAACCGCGCCATGGCTATCGTCACGCAGGGCTCGCTCGAGAAGCTGCGCGAGATGATGTTCAACCGCATGCAGGACCTGCCGATCCGCTACTTCGACACGCACCAGCGCGGCGATATCATGAGCCACTACACCAACGACATCGATACGCTGCGCCAGATGATCAGTCAGTCGCTGCCCAACCTGCTCATGACGATCATCATCATCGTCACGGTGTTCTTTATCATGCTGTACTACAGCGTGTGGATGTGCCTGGTCATCATCGCCGGCGTCGCCTTTATGACCTTTATGACCAAGCTGCTCGGCTCCAATTCCGCGCGTTTCTTCATTGCGCAGCAGACCGAGCTCGGCGTGGTCGAGGGCCATATCGAGGAAGTCATGAACGGTCAGAAGGTCGTCAAGGCGTTCTGCCACGAGTCTGCCGCCGAGGCCGATTTTGACGAGCGCAACGAAAAGCTCTTCGAGGTCTCACAGAAGGCCAACATGTACGCCAACATCCTCATGCCCATCCTTATGAACCTGGGCAACTTGCTCTACGTGCTGGTGGCCCTTGCCGGCGGCATTTTCCTGGCGCTGGGCGTGCCCAACCTGAGCATCTCGGGCATGGCGCTGTCGATCGCCGTCGTGGTGCCGTTCCTCAACATGACCAAGCAGTTCTGCGGACAGATCGGCCAGATCTCGCAGCAGATCAACGCCGTGGTCATGGGCCTCGCCGGCGCCGACCGTATCTTTGAGCTCATCGACGAGAAGCCCGAAGCCGACGAAGGCTATGTGACGCTCGTCAACGCGCAGGTCAACCCCGATACCTGGCAGCTCGAGGAGGCTGACCACCACACCGGCATGTGGGCGTGGAAACATCCGCACCGCGCAACCGGCGAGATCGAGTACGTGCCGCTGCGTGGCGACCTGGTCATGGACAACGTCGACTTTGGCTACACGCCCGACCACGAAGTGCTGCACGGCGTGTCCGTGTTTGCCAAGCCGGGCCAGAAAGTCGCGTTTGTCGGCGCCACCGGTGCGGGCAAGACGACCATCACCAACCTCATCAACCGCTTCTATGACATTGCCGACGGCAAGATTCGCTACGACGGCATCAACGTCAACAAGATCCGCAAGGCCGACCTGCGCCGAAGCCTGGGCGTCGTGCTGCAGGACGTGAACCTGTTCACCGGCACCGTGATGGATAACATCCGCTACGGCAACCTGGATGCCACCGACGAGGAGTGCATCGCGGCGGCCAAGCTCGCGGGCGCGGACGACTTTATCACCCGCCTGCCCGACGGCTACGACACCATGCTCACCGGCAACGGCGCCCAGCTGTCGCAGGGCCAGCGCCAGCTGATTTCGATCGCCCGCGCCGCCGTCGCCGATCCGCCGGCAATGATTCTGGACGAGGCAACGTCGAGCATCGACACCCGCACCGAGGCCATCGTTCAGGCGGGCATGGATAAGCTCATGGAGGGCCGCACGACGTTTGTCATCGCGCACCGCCTGTCCACCGTACGTAACTCCGATGCGATCATCTGTCTGGACCACGGCCGCATCATCGAGCGCGGCAACCACGACGAGCTGATCGCCAAGCGCGGATATTACTACCAGCTCTACACGGGTGCGTTTGAGCTGGAGTAGGAACGATTACTGACGGAGGGTCCCCGGGGCGGCGGGGTAATTCCTCCGTGCTCAAACATTCTCGCTGCGCTGCGAAACTGCGCGCGGAGGAAATACACCGCCGTCCACGGGGCACCCTCCTACGCGTGATCAGCCCGTCGTTTAAAACGGAATAAAGGTTAGTGAGGCCCTGGCCGTTTGGCCAGGGCCTCGTTTTGTGTGAGCTACTTGAGGAGTTGGGCAATGGCGTTGACGAATTTTTGGACTTGGAGGGTGGGCTCGAGCGGGTAGTGCAAATAGACCGGCACCTCGCGGCCGCACAGGAACGGCACGCCTACAAAGGCCGGGTGTACGCCTGACCAAGCTCCGCAGGTGAGCACCGCGTCGCCCTTTTCCTCCGCCTCGTTAAAGAGCGCAAAGTCGAAGCTATCCACGTCGATCACGTCCACGCCGCCGTCGGCCAAAAGGTCGATGCGCAGGCTGTCCATGGCGTCGTTGCCGTGACGGAGCACGCGCAGGCGCATGCCCTCCAGGTCGGCAACTGTGATGCGCGTCTTGCGCGCAAGCGGGCTCGTGCGCGGCACATCAATATAAAACGGTACGTTGACGATAAGGAGCTTTTGGCAGGCATCACCCCAGCGTGGGGTAGAAAAACTCGATTGCACCACATCGACCTCGCGGCCCAAGCTGCGCATGACGGTCTCGCGCTCATCATAAAGGTCACTCACCGGCACAATCTCAAAGCGCAGTGACGGCTCCAGTTCGTGCACACTCGTCCACATCGACAGCGTCTGGCGCCCAGGGCACATCATCGACACGCCCAGGCGCACGGCACCGCCATCGCCCGCCGCGCGTCGGGCACGGCGCAGCGCGTCCTCGGACTGCCGCATGATCGAGCGCGCGTCGTCCACCAGCAGAGCGCCCGCCGGCGTCACCTTGACGCCCGAGTGCGAGCGTTCGAACAGCGTGATGCCGAACTCGGCCTCGAAGCCCGACACCTGCTTGACGAGCGCCGGAGTCGACACGCGCAATTGTGCCGCCGCACGCGAGAAGCTTCCCAGCTCCGCAGCGGCCGATATGGCCTCAAGTCGTCGATCGTACACGTCAATCTCCCGTTTTCGCGCCCGTGGCCACATGGTGCCACAGGAGGTTGTTTCGCAGGTCATGCGCTCAATTGAGAATAAACTGCATCGCACAGTGTAAACCTATGGTTAACGCCATTCTAACAAATATGCAATTCACCTGCGCAAATGCAAAGCATACGATAACCAGCGAAAACCACGTGGGTCGGTTAATGGGAGCGACCCACTGGGAGGCACAAGAAGGGAAGTTCCTATGAGCAATTGGCTTAAGCTCGAGGGCGATGTCTGCGCCGTGACCGGCGCACTCGGCGGCATGGGCGTCGAGATTTGCCGCGAGTTCGCCCGCAACGGCGCCAACGTCGTCCTGCTCGACCTGGACGAGGAAAAGGTCAAGGCCGCAGCTGCCGACCTCGCCGCCGAGTTTGGCATCCACGCCGAGGGTTACAAGATGAACGCCACCGACGAGGCCGAGGTTCAGGCCGCCGTCGACGCCACCATCGCCAACTTCGGCCGCGTCGACGTCCTCGTCAACACCGCCGGCATCCTGCGCTTCGCCGCTATGGAGGACCTGCCGCTGAGCGACTGGGAGCAGGTACTCAACGTCAACCTCACCGGCTACTTCATCACCTCGCAGCGCTTTGGTCGCGAGATGATCAAGGCCGGCCAGGGCCGCCTGGTGCACATCTCGACCGTCGCCAGCCACTCCCCCGAGACGTTCTCGGGCGTGTACAGCTCCACCAAGGCCGGCGTCAACATGATGTCCAAGATGCTGGCAGCCGAGTGGGGCCCTTACGGCGTGCGCTCCAACTGCGTCGAGCCCTGCTTTGTCAAGACCCCCATGTCGGCGAGCTTTTACGCCGACCCCGAGGTCGAGAAGAGCCGCAGCCGCCTCATCGCCACGCGCCGCATCGGCGAGGTCAGCGATATCGCCAACGCCGTCATGTTCCTGGCGTCCAAGCGCTCGGACTTTACCACCGGCGACGCCATCAAGGTCGATGGCGGCTTCTCCAACATGATGGGCGACCTCACCGCCAAGCCCGGCGGCCGCCGCGCCTTTGCCGACAACTACCTTAAGAACAAGGGTGTCGAGCTTTGGTCCGACGAGTCCGGCGTCGCAAAGCCGACTGACCAGTAAAGCAGCCCGACAGGGAGGACCCGCGGACACGCCTGTTCCTCCCCCGTATCGATTAGAAAGAGTCCAATGGCTTCCACCAACTCCAACAAGGGTCGCGCCGTCGTGCTTTCCGCCGCGTGCGTCACCATGTTCTTCATCAGCTCCATCGCGCTGTATTCCGTCGTGAGCAAGAACCTGCTCGCCGTCTACCCCGAGTGGTCCAGCGCTCTTACCTGGGCCTTCCCGGTCTTTCAGACCATCATGGCCGTGACGGGCATCTTCGCCGGCCGTATCTCCGACAAGATCGGCCCCCGCAACGTCGTGATCGCCGCCGCCGTGTGCTACGGCGTGGGCTGGTTCATGTCCGGCACCGTCACCGAGCCGTGGCAGTTCTACCTGTGGTTCTCGCTCGTCGCCGCCATCGGCAACGGTCTGGGTTACAACCCCGCGCTCACCACCGGCCAAAAGTGGTTCATCGACAAGAAGGGTCTCGCCTCCGGCATCACCCTTGCCGCTTCGACCGCCGGCCCCGCCGTGCTGTCCCCGGTGCTCGCCTCACTGCTCATCCCGAGCCTGGGCATCTTTGGCGCCCTCAAGGCACTCGGCGTCATCTTCTTTGTGACGATCGCCGCCTCCGCCCTGTTCCTGAAGGCCCCCGAGGCCGGCTGGCTGCCCGAGGGCTTCGAGGCCCCCAAGGGCGGAGCGCACGCCGGCACCTTCGGTGACCTCACTCCGGGCGAGATGGTCAAGACCCCGCGCTTCTGGGTCCTCATCGTCACCTTCGCCTTTGCCGCCACCGCGGGTACCCTGCTCGTAGGCAAGGTTGCCTCCATCGCCGCCGTCCAGCTCTTCGCCGACCCCACGAGCGCCGCAGCTGTCGCCCTCGGCGGCGTGGTGGTCTCCGTCAACACCTGCGCCAACCTGGTCGGTCGCCTGTCCTTTGGTCAGATCATCGACAAGCTCGGCGCCTATAAGTCGCTGCTCATCAGCCTTGTCGTCACCATCGTCGCGCTCGTCATCATGTCGATGAGCTTTACGCAGAGCATGTTCTTTGTGGCACTCGCCCTGCTCGGCTTTAGCTTTGGCGCCCTGCTCGTCATCTACCCGCCGCTCACTGGTGGCGCCTTTGGCACCAGCAACATCGGCGTCAACTACGGCATCATGTTCCTGGGCTATGCCGCTTCCACCTGGATCAGCCAGCCCATCACCGCCGTGCTGTATCACGCCGAGGCCGGCAGCGCCGCCTACCAGCAGTCCTTCTACGGCGCCATCGTGATCGCCGCCACCGCCGTCGTGCTCACCGTCTATATGATGGTCTCCGACAGCAAGAAGAAGTCCGCTTAGTCGTATCGATGTGACAAAGGGACAGCCCCTTTGTCACATTCGGCAGCCACCAATTATTAAGGAGTCGAAATGTCTGAGCTCAACCCCGTCCGCATTGCCGTTATCGGCGCCGGCGCCATGGGCCGCAACCACATCCGCTTTGTCACCGAGGAGCCCGAGGCCGAGCTCGTCGCCATCGCCGACGCCTTTGAGGGCGCCCGCGCCACGGCCGAGTCCGCCGGCGTGCCGTTTTACACCGATCCTGCCCAGATGATGGACGAGGTCAAGCCCGAGGCCGTCATTATCGCCACCCCCAACGACCTGCACCTGGGCGTTGCCCGCGAGGCTGTGAAGCGCAACATCGTGCCGCTGGTCGAAAAGCCGATCTCCAACGATCTCGAGGATGCCCAGGCCTTCGCCGCCGAGGCCGAGACCGCCGGCGTGCCCGTGCTCGTGGGCCAGCACCGTCGCCACAACCCGTTTGTGAACAAGGCCAAGGAGATCATCGAGTCCGGCGAGCTGGGCAAGCTCACCGTGTCGAGCTTCCACTATATGATCTATAAGAACGACGAGTACTTCGATGTCGAGTGGCGCCGCAAGAAGGGTGCCGGCCCGATCCTGGTTAACCTGGTTCACGACGTCGACCTGCTCCGCTATCTGCTGGGCGAGCCCGTTGCCGTCCAGGGTATGCAGTCCAGCGCCGCCCGCGGTTTTGAGACCGAGGACTCCGCCGTGGTCAACGTTCGCTTTGCCGATGGCGCGCTCGCAAGCATGACCATCTCCGATGCCACCGCCAGCCCCTGGAACTGGGAGGCCACCGCTCGCGAGGACCCGCAGTACCGTCCCTTCGACGCCGACGCCTACTTTATCGGCGGAACCTTGGGCGCCCTTTCGCTGCCCCGCCTGCACCAGTTCTCCTACGACGGCGCCTCCAACTGGCACAAGCCGCTGCAGATGGAGATTCCGGCCGTCGACCCGGCGCTGCCGCACAAGATGCAGCTCAAGCACTTTGTGAAGGTCGTCCGCCGCGAGGTCGAGCCCGTCGTGACCCCCGCCGACAACGTCAAGACGCTCACGCTGCTTAACGCCATCAAGGAGGCTGCCGAGACCGGCCAGCTCGTCGAGCTGTAATGCCTTAAGAGCGGCCGCGGCAGAAACCCCATGCCGAGTCCCTCGGTCTGCCATCAACAAGTCCCTCTTCTTTGCCCCGCGAGCAGCCTCCTGACCGCGGGGCATTTTGCTACCTTGCCGACGATTTTTCTGGGGCGGGGGCTATTTTGCACCTCGGCTTGATTCGTTCGCCACGAAACGCACCTATCTACTACGTTTAACCGATTGCCCTTAACCATGCCAAATTTCGCGAAATAAAAGTCGCAGGTAGACGGCTTGCGTATTCTCGGAAAACCGGGGGATGGTCGACCCATACGGTTCAAACGTAGTAGATAGGCCGCTTTCGTGGCGCGGCCCCAAAACAGTCTTTTGGGGCGGGTGGTATCCTTGGTAGCCCTGTGCTGCAAACGCACCTTAAACGCAAGGAGTCCCATGGATCTTATCGCCCAGCTCGCCCGCGAGCTTAACCTTAAGGCCGCCAACGTCGAGGCGGCCGTCAAGCTCATCGACGAGGGCAACACCATCCCCTTTATCTCGCGCTACCGCAAGGAAGCCACGGGCGGCATGGACGACGTCGCCCTGCGCGCACTCGACGAGCGCCTGTCCTACCTGCGCAATCTTGAGCAGCGTAAAGAGGACGTCATTCTGCTCATCGACGCCCAAGGCAAGCTCACGCCCGAGCTCGAGGCACAGATCCGCGAGGCCACGCAGCTCCAGCGTGTCGAGGACCTCTACAAGCCCTACCGCAAAAAGCGCATGACCCGCGCGCAGAAGGCCCGCGAGGCCGGCCTGGAGCCGCTCGCCAACATGATCATCATGCAGGCCTCGGCCAAGGGCAGTGCGCTCGACACCGCCGCGGCATACGTTAACGAGGAGGCCGGCTTCGACACGCCCGAGAAGGCGCTTGCCGGCGCCGCCGACATCGTGGCCGAGACGGTAGCCGAGGACCCCGAGAACGTCGCCGACCTGCGCGCCTTTACGCAAAACACCGCCGATATCGTCGTCGAGGCGACCGACCCCGCGGAGAAAACTCCCTACGAGCCTTACTACAACTTTGACGAGCCGCTGCGCCGCATCCCTAACCACCGCGTGCTGGCTATCGACCGCGGTGAGCGCGAGGGTAAGCTCCGCGTGCGCGTGAACGTCGACGGCGCTGCCGCCACGGCGCGCCTCGGCAGCCGTTGGCCCCGACGCCAGGGCGTCTTCGCTCCCATCTTCGATGCCGCCATCGCCGATGGTTACAAGCGCCTCATGGCCCCCTCGCTGGAGCGCGAGGCCCGCGCCAAGCTCACCGTCCGCGCGCAGACCGAGGCCATCAACGTCTTTGCCAAGAATCTCGAGGGTCTGCTCTCGGCACGCCCCGTCCGCGGCGCCCGCGTGCTCGCGCTCGACCCGGGCTACCGCACCGGCTGCAAGGTCGCCGTCATGGACGAGACCGGCAAGCTACTCGACCACGGCGTGGTCTACCCCACCAAGCCGCGCCACGACGTCGCCGGCACCAAGCGCGAGCTCGCCCGCCTCGTCAAGAAAGACGGCGTCAACACCATCGTCATCGGCAACGGCACCGCCAGCCGCGAGACCGAGGAAGTCGTCTCGGAGTTCATCTCCGAGCAGGCGCCCAGCCTTCGCTACACCATCGTCAACGAGGCCGGCGCATCGGTGTACTCCGCTTCCGAGCTCGCAAGCCAGGAGTATCCCGACCTGGACGTCACCGTGCGCGGCGCCATGAGCCTGGGCCGCCGCCTGCAAGACCCGCTGGCAGAGCTCGTCAAGATTCCGCCCCAGTCCATCGGCGTGGGTCAATACCAGCACGACCTTGACCAGGCCGAACTCTCGCGCACCCTGGGCCACGTGGTGGAGGACGTCGTCAACCGCGTGGGCGTCGACGTCAACACCGCGAGCGCGAGCCTGCTGGGCTACGTGTCGGGCATTACGCCAAGCGTAGCCAAAAACATCGTGGCCTACCGCGAGGAAAACGGCGCCTTTACCGATCGCCGCCAGCTCAAGAAGGTCCCCAAGCTGGGGCCCAAGGCATACCTCAACGCCGCAGGCTTCCTGCGTATTAGCGGCGGTAAGAACCCGCTCGACGCGACAAGCGTCCACCCCGAGAGCTACGAGGTGGCCACGGCCGTCCTGGAGCGTGCCGGCGTTGCGGCAAGCGAGCTCAGCCGCGGCGGCATGCCCGACATTGAGCGTCGCCTTGGCAGCATTTCGGCACTGGCAAGCGACCTGGACTGTGGCACCCTGACGCTCATCGACATTGTCAACGAGCTCAAGAAGCCCGGTCGCGACCCGCGTGACAACGCGCCCGAGGTGGTCTTTAGCCGCTCGGCGCTTTCCATCGACGACTTGGAGCCCGGCATGGAACTCAAGGGCACGGTGCGCAACGTCGTCGACTTTGGCGCGTTCGTCGACGTGGGCGTGCACCAGGACGGCCTCGTGCACACCTCCAAGCTGGCCAACCGCTTTGTCAAACACCCGAGCGACGTGGTACGCGTCGGTGACACGGTAAAGGTGTGGGTCGAAAAGGTCGATCGCGACCGCAAGAAGATCTCGCTCACCATGGTGCAGGGGAAGTAAACCGCCAAAGCGAACGTCCCCCTCTTCGCGGCGAGTGTCGCAAAGAGTGCGGGAATTCCCCGCACTCTTTGCCCCTTCGACAAAGTGGGGTATACTGTCCGCAGTGTGAAAAGCCTTCGTGCTTTTAGCGGCTGCGGGTACCTGTACCTACAGCCGCATTTTTCGTTTTGGAGGCTCGACTATGAAGGAGCGCCCGCTCATCCCGGCAGAACAACAGGTCGCCCACCTCGCAGAGCGGGGCGTCCGCTTCGACATAATGAGCCCCGAGGATGCGGTTGCGTTCCTCCGCGACAAAAACTTCTTTTTCAAGGTCAAGGCGTTTGCGAAGTGCTTCTCAACGTATCGTAGCTCCGCGTCAGAGGGCTACGGACGCTACGTCAACCTAGACTTCGCCTACCTCGCCGAGCTCACCAGACTCGACCACCACCTCCGCGAGCACATCCTCTCGATGACGCTTGACATCGAGCACTACATGAAGGTCCATCTAAACCGGACGATGATGGACGACGGCGCCGACGGGAAGGAGATCCTCGACCTCCTCTTCGCCCACGAGAGGGTGCGTAAGGAGAGGATGCTGGAGGAGCGGTTCGATCCAAGCGGGTCAGAAACAGCCGTCGAGAAGATGAAAGCCATCGCCGACCGGCTAGATGGAGTGGGCGGCAGCGAGCGAGCGACGCTCTTCCTCGAGATGCTCCACATCGCCGAGGACCAGACTTTGGGGATAGACCCGGAGCACCTTGAGCGCAGCGTCTCGTACCTCGGAGACTCGAACTACACCCGGAACCTCGCGAATAAGTATGGCAGACGCGAGGACATGTACGTCTGGAACTACCTGGAACTCGTCTCCTTCGGGGGAATCATCGCGCTTTACAAGTTCTACTTCTACGACCTCAGGAGGGAACGCAGCCAGGAGGCCGAATCCGTCAAGCAGCTCCTGTTCCCCGTGAAGGCCCTGCGCAACGCGGCCGCTCATAACGGCAACGTTCTGAACACGATCGGGCAGCGCCTACAGAAGCCCGTCGGCTCCATCACGACGGCCGCGCGGGAGGAGCTCAGAATCGACCAGGAGCTCGTCGCCCTTACAAAGCGCTTCCCCGTCATCCACGACTTCACCGCACTCGTACTCTGCTTCGATAGAATCGTCAGCGATGCGGACGCGAGGTCGGAAAAGGCAGCAGGCCTGCGCACCCTGCGCGAGCGCTTCCTTGAGCACGCCGACTACTTCGAAAAGCAGATCGAGCTTGACCGAGGAATCAGGATGCTGGGGGAAGTCATGCGCTCGGGAGCCGATGCCATCTCCTCGAGCTCCCTATAGCTCTTCAGCCCCCTAATAGCCCCTTGCCACTTGGGCCCCGCTCGGACAGAGTGGGTTCGAGTAGGTTCGAGCAACTCAGCAGCAATCCGACTACCCGCTGCATGAAAACCGCAGCTCAGACGCATGACATGCCGTCCCATGAAGCAGCGGGTTCGGGTAAGAGTACGTCCGAGTGGTCAGAGTAGGGCCCGACTTCCCCCTCTTGGCGACGTGCAAAATCGCGAATATTCAGCATCTCTCGATAGCCCCGCGGTGCCTCAGAGAGCCATAAAAGCAAAAACGGCCCCCGTTTTAGCGTCGTCTGAACTGCCTCCCATTTCTTGGACACAAGAAATGGGAGGCTTTTTTATGGCTGGA
>CAJMMX010000007.1 GCA_905214615.1 uncultured bacterium
GGGGATTAAAAAATCATTGTGTTCCTAATGATTTTTTAATCCCCGTCCCAGAAAAATCACCGACACGTGAAAGGGGTCTCCATGGACCTTGCCGATATTCGCCAGGCCATCGACGGCATCGATACCACGCTCCTCAATAGCTTTGTCGAGCGCATGGATATTGCCACCGATGTCGCCAAGTCAAAAATCGAGATGGGCAAGGCCGTCTTCGACCCCGCCCGCGAGCGCTCTAAGCTCAATAACCTCGCCAGTCGCGCACCCGAGCGCTACGAGGCTCAAACCATCACCCTGTTCCGCCTCCTCATGAGCATGAGCAAAGCCGAGCAGCAGCGCTACATCAACGAGCTCAAGGGCATCACTGTCTCGCAAAAGGCCCACGCCACGGCCGTGGCCTTTGACATGCCCTTCCCCCAGACGGCCACCGTCGCCTGCCAGGGCGTTGAGGGCGCCTACAGCCAAATCGCCGCGTGCAAGCTCTTCGACGTACCCGACATCGCGTTCTTTGAGACCTTCGAGGGCGTCATGCGCGCCGTACGCGACGGCTTTTGCGAGTTTGGCGTGCTGCCCATCGAGAACTCCACCGCTGGCTCGGTCAATGCTGTCTACGACCTGCTCGCCCAGTTCGACTTCCATATCGTGCGCTCGCTGCGCCTCAAGATCGACCACAACCTGCTCGTCAAGCCCGGCACCAAGCTCGCCGACGTGCGCGAGGTCCACAGCCATGGCCAGGCAATCGCCCAGTGCGCCGGCTTTATCGAGGCGCACGACCTGCACGCCACCAAATACCCCAACACGGCCATGTCGGCCGAGATGGTCGCCAGCTCCGAACGCACCGATGTTGCCGCGATCGCATCGCGCAGCTGCGCCGCACTCTACGGCTTGGAGGTACTGGAGCCCAACATCCAGGACTCGGACAACAACTACACGCGCTTTGTCGTCATCAGCCGCGAGCCACGCGTCTACCCCGGCGCCAACCGCACCTCGCTCATGATTACCACGGCCAACGAGCCGGGCGCACTCTATCGCGTACTCGAGCGCTTCTACGCGCTCAATATCAACCTCATCAAGCTCGAGAGCCGCCCCATCCCCGGGCACGACTTTGAGTTTATGTTCTACTTTGACCTAGACTGCCCCTTTGGCAGCAAGGCCCTCGATGACCTGCTCGATTCCATCGACGACGTGTGTGAGAGCTTCACCTACTTTGGCAGTTACACGGAGGTGCTCTAGATGACCGATGTCGCCGCAACCCGCCCCTACGGCGTGCTGGGCCGCGTGCTGGGCCACAGCTACACCCCGACCATCTACAAGGAGCTCGCGGGGCTAGAGTATGTGCGTTTTGAGCGTGAGCCCGAGGACCTCCAGGCTTTTATGACGGGTGACGAATGGGAGGGCACCAACGTGACCATCCCCTACAAGCGCGCCGTCATGGAATACCTGGACGAGCTGAGTCCACTCGCCG
This sequence comes from uncultured bacterium, assembly GCA_905214615.1. Lineage (GTDB taxonomy): Bacteria > Actinomycetota > Coriobacteriia > Coriobacteriales > Coriobacteriaceae > Collinsella. The sequence continues at coordinate 1,460 of CAJMMX010000007.1, forward strand.
AGCGTATGGGAAACGTCAACACCATCACGCGCCTGCCCGACGGCCGCCTGCGCGGCGACAACACCGACTACTTCGGCTTTCAGTGCCTAGTCGAGGAGTTGGGCGTCGAGGTCGCCGGCAAAAAGGCCCTCGTGCTTGGCGCCACCGGTGGTGCCGGCACCACGGCAAGCATGGTGCTCGGCGACCTGGGCGCCACCGTGGTGCCCGTAGGCCGCACGAGCGAGGTCAACTACGACAACATCGCGCAGCAGTCCGACGCCGCACTGCTCGTCAACTGCACGCCCGCCGGCATGTTCCCCCACTGTCCCGACGCCCCCTGCACACTCGAGGGGCTCAATGCGCTCGAGGGCGTTATCGACATTGTCTACAACCCCGCTCGCACGGGACTCATGCTCGAGGCCGAGCACCGCGACATCCCCTGCATCGGCGGTCTGCTCATGCTCGTGGCCCAGGCGGCGCAAGCCGTTGAGCGCTACACCGGCCAGGTCACTCCGCGCGAGCGCATTCTGGACGTAACGGAGCGCCTGTCACGCCGCGAACAGAACATCGCGCTGATCGGCATGCCGGGCTCGGGCAAGACCCGTGTGGGCGAGCAGATTGCCCTGCTCACGGGGCGAAAGCACATCGATCTGGATCGCGCCCTCGAGGAGCGCCTGGGCATGCCCTGCGCCGACTTTATCGTCGAGCGCGGCGAGGCGGCGTTCCGCGAACAGGAGACGGCGGCGCTGGCCGACATCTCCAAGCGCAGCGGCCTGGTGCTTTCCACCGGCGGCGGCGTGGTCACGCGCGACGAGAACTACCCACTGCTGCACCAGAACAGCAAGATTGTGATGCTCAATCGCAAGCTCGACGAGCTCGCCCACAAGGGCCGCCCCATCACGGCGCGCGATGGCATCGACAAGCTCGCCGAGCAGCGCATGCCGCGCTACCGCTCCTGGGCTGACTGCATCATCGACTCACGCGACTGCGCCGCCAACACCGCCCAAGCCCTCCTCGACACCCTCCCACCCGCTCTCTAACCAAAACCACCACAAAGGGGACAGGCGCCTTTGTGGTGGTTTTCCAATCGCAAAGGAAGCAACCATGAAAGCACTCGTCATCAACGGCCCCAACCTCAACATGCTCGGCATTCGCGAGCCGGGCATCTATGGCAGCGACAACTACGACCGCTTAGTGCAGATCTGCCAGGAAGCAGGCGCCGCACAGGGCTTCGACGAGGTCGAGGTTTTCCAGTCCAACCACGAGGGCAGCATCGTCGACAAGATCCAGGAGGCCTACGGCAAGGTCGACGGCATCGTCATCAACCCGGCGGCATACACGCATACGAGCGTGGCGATCCTCGACGCCCTCAAGGCCGTCGCCATCCCTGCCGTCGAGGTACACATCAGCGCCGTAGAGACGCGCGAGGACTTCCGCCAGGTGAGCTATGCACGCCTGGCCTGCTTCGCCACCATCACCGGTGAGGGCCTCCAGGGGTATGCGCACGCTCTGGAGCTGCTGAGGGAGTATCTCGAAAAGTAGCCTCGCGGGCAAATCCATCAACGCGACTCACACGCCAATAATGCCAGTGCCGCCAGCAGCAACCTCGCTACTGGCGGCACTTTATTACTGGCATATAATCGTTGCAGTCACACAACGTCTGGAGACGCGCATGTTAAGCATCCATCTGGGAGATTATCCCGGTTCCATCTACGATACCGAAACCTATTTTAGGAACTCATACTTGGACTCATGGTTCGAAGACCCTATGGCCGCACAAATCATTAAAAGCGTGGACGGATCAGAGCTCATCGGTCCCCACAACATCGTAAGCAAACAGCTGGGCTCGATCACCCCACTCGAACTGTCCGGCGGCGTCAAGACGCTGCTGTTAGTACGCAATCTCCCAAATATGGTGTTCAACGCATCTACCTGCGGAGACAACTGTGCCCGCTGGCTACTCAAAATCGGCAAAGAGCAGGATGTGCTGGTGACCCTTTACCACATCATGAAGTTCCCCTGGAAGAACTTTGAAATCCGCATTGAAAACGATGACCGCATCGTCAGAAACATGCAGGAGTTTGTCGGCGCCACGAATGACTTTTTGGATGTTGATGAGTAATGAAGGGAACGCATACCGTTGTCGTAGAGCGTGCAAAGGTCAAATACACACTCACCTTTAAACGCAACATTTCCTTCATTCGCGGTAACAGCGGCACGGGCAAAACGACGCTCATCTCGATGATTCGCGACTACAACGACCGAGGACCGGAAAGCGGCGTTACACTCAGCTGCGACGCGCCATGCGAAACGCTTTCCGGCAGACGCTGGGAGCGCGAGCTGTCGATCATCGAAGATTCGATCGTCTTTCTAGATGAGGGCAACGAGTTTATCTACTCAAAGGACTTCGCCAAAGCCATCAACGGATCGTCCAACTATTTTGTTCTGATATCTCGTCGCGACGCCAACGAACTCCCCTACAGCGTCGACGAGATCCTAAAGCTAGTCAACACCACAAGCAAGACAATTAATGGCCGCAAGAGCGACAGACGCTTCTACTCGGTGACTAAACCGCTATATGACCACACGGCAAGCATGCTGTATCAGGATCTAAATGTTGGATTCGAGATACCCGACGCCGTAGTTGTCGAGGACAGCAAATCGGGTTATCAATTCTACAGCGCCCTTTGCAACCGACTGGGAATCCCATGCTATTCCGCCACCGGCGTAGCAAACCTAAAACGAACGATTCACGAATGTCCCGAGCAAAACATCCTTGCCATAGGAGACGGCGCAGCGTTTGGTCCCTACATCGAAAAGGTGCTGGGACAGCGCGTTTACAAGAACGTTCGTCTGTTTCTCCCGGAATCATTTGAGTGGACGCTTCTGCAATCCGGCCTCATCCCCAGCAACGACATTCCTATGATTCTCGAGGACCCATCGAGCTACATCGAAAGCCGTGACTATCTGAGCTGGGAGCGATTCTTTACCGACGTGCTGATCAAATACTCGGCAGACACTCGCTATGCCTACAAAAAGGCAAAGCTCAACGAGCAGTACCTAAAGCCGCAGGCGATGGATGCAGTTGCGAGCGTCTTGCCCGAGTGTCTGAAGGCATAATGGCAGTGGGGAGGACCAAGTTGGTCCTCCCCACTGCCATGGAAACCCAGCACACGCAATAGCTGCCGGCAAGAGCGGCAACTGTCGCAACCACAAACCCATCCACGCGGCGGCTCGAAAGCTCAAGCCCACTCAGCGCGGCAAGGACAAGCCAAGTGACACCGGCTCCAATAAACAGCAGGGGCTTGCTCACGCTCGGCTCGAGCCCCCCTTGGCGCGCCGTATAGCCAATCCACATCAGCAGCACAACAGCAGCTCGCGCCACGGCTTCGGCCTAAACGTATACCCGGCAAGAATAAAGAACACCTGCATGTGAAAAAAGCCCAGACCACCTAGCGGTCCGGGCTTAATAAACGATGGTGCTCCATGGCGGATTCGAACCGTCGACCTTGGGATTAGAAGTCCCCTGCTCTATCCAACTGAGCTAATGGAGCAAATAACCGCACGCCCAAGCAAGCGCAAGCCTGTCAGGCGCAAGTAATTATAACCTAGTTGAACTGCTCGCGATACGCCTTGCAGACCTCATCGACCGGGCCGTCCATGCGAAGGTCACCCTTCTCGATCCAAACGGCACGCTGGCAGATGCGCTCAACCTGCTCCATGGAGTGCGAAACGAACAGAACCGTCACGTCACCGCTCTGGATAAAGTGCTGGATGCGGGCCTCGCACTTCTGCTGGAAGAACACATCACCGACGGACAGCGTCTCGTCAACGATCAGAATATCGGGCTCGGTAATCGTCGCGATTGCAAAGGCGATACGCGCCACCATGCCCGAGGAGAAGTTCTTAAGCGGCATATCGACAAAGTTCTGCAGCTCAGCGAACTCGATAATGCCGTCAAAGTTGGCGTCGATGAACTCCTTGGTATAGCCGAGCAGGGCACCGTTCAGATAGATGTTCTCGCGGGCGGTCAGCTCGGGGTCAAAGCCGGCACCAAGCTCAATCAGAGGCGCAATATTACCGTGCACCTTAACGCTGCCCTCGCTAGGCTCAAGCACGCCAGCGATAATCTTGAGCATCGTAGACTTGCCGGAGCCATTGGTGCCGACCAGACCCACGACCTCGCCACGATGAATATCAAACGAGATATGCTTGAGCGCCCTAAACTCCTCAAAGAACAGCTCGTGCTTGGCAAGCTTGATGAAGTACTCCTTGAGGTTGGTCAGCGACTCGGACGCCATGTTAAAGATCATGGTGACGTCGTCGACCTCGACAGCCAGAGGCTGCTCGCTGTAATCAACAACAGATTCAGTCATCACAGCACTCCTTAGATGTAGAGGATGAACTTGCGCTCGGACTTATGGAACACGGTATAGCCAATAACAAGCGCAAGAACCGCCCAAGCAACGCACATACCAAACGTCATAAGCGAGGGCGTAGTCTGGAACAGGAAGATATCGCGCATAAACTGCAGGTAGTTATACATGGGGTTCGCATAGACCAGAATGCGCACGAGATGCGGCATTTGCGCAACGAAGTCGGTCGTCCAAAAAATAGGCGTGATGTAAGTCCACGCCGTAATGACTACGCTCCACAGATGCATAACGTCGCGGAAAAAGACCGTAAGAGCAGAGAGCATCATGCCCAGGCCCATGCAGAAGCACATAAGCAGCAGCAGGCAAACCGGCAGCAGAATCAGGTGCCAAGAAGGCATAACGCGGAACCACAGCATGACGATGGCGACGGCGACCAGCGAGAAGGCAAAGTTCACCAGCGAGAAAAGCACTTTTTGCACCGGGAAGACCCAGCGGTGCACCTTAACCTTCTTGAGCAGAGGGGCAGCACCCACGATCGACGTTAGGGCCTGGTTCGTGGACTCGGACATGACGGCAAAGGTAACGTTACCCACGATCAAGTACAGCGGGTACATCTCGGGCGTCATTGATCCATTGCGGCCCTGGCCAAAAATCGTCGAGAACACGATGGCCATGACGATCATCATCAGCAGCGGGTTGAGAACCGACCATGCGACGCCCAGAACGCTACGGCGATACTTGATCTTAAAATCCTTGGTAACCAGCTGACGAAGGATAAACGCGTCCTTCTCAAATTCGTTCTTAGCAAACGTCGCAGGCAGACTGCGAGTTTCTTGTTGCTTTGTCTGATCCGACACGGATGCAACTCCTTTACTCGTAATCGTTGACAAACGAACAGTATAGACCCGACGGCCATGCAAACGATTCGCGCAACAAAACTGGAGAACTAACCCACATCTTAGGATGCCAAGCCCAAACGGCTATACTTTCAAGAATTGAATGTATAAGGAGCATTGAGTGAATTCTGAATCCATCGCCGTCATCATCCCCTGCTACAACGAAGCCCTCACGATCGGCAAAGTCATCGACGACTTTCACCGCGAGCTTCCGCAAGCGACGGTCTATGTCTATGACAACAACTCGTCGGACGATACTTCACGCATCGCCACCGAGCACGGCGCCACGGTCCGCTTTGAGCCCCGTCAGGGAAAGGGCAACGTGTGCCGCCAGATGTTTCGCGATATCGACGCCGATTGCTACCTGATGGTCGACGGCGACGACACCTATCCCGCCGAGGCTGCCAAAGCCCTCTGCGAGCCCATCCTTAACGGCACGGCCGACATGACCGTAGGCGACCGCCTTTCCAACGGCACCTACGCCGAGGAGAACAAGCGTGCCTTCCACGGCTTTGGCAACAATCTGGTCCGCGCCATGATCAAGTGGATCTATGGCTACAGCTTCGATGACGTCATGACCGGCTACCGCGCCATGAGCCGCCCGTTCGTCAAAACCTTCCCCGTGCTTTCCGAGGGCTTCCAGATCGAAACCGAGCTCTCGATCCACGCCGTCGACCACCGCTGGCGCATCAAAGATGTGCCCATCGAGTACCGCGACCGTCCGGAAGGCTCCGAGTCCAAGCTCAATACCGTGAGCGACGGCATTAAAGTCGTCGCGATGATCGGCACGCTGTTCAAGGACTACCGCCCGCTGAAGTTCTTCAGCCTCGTCGCGCTTCTGTTTGCGGTGATCGGCCTCGCCCTGGGCATGCCCATCGTTGTCGAGTATTTCCACACCGGCCTCGTTCCGCGCTTCCCCACCGCCATGCTCGCCGCGTCGTTTATGTTCCTGTGCGGTCTGAGCCTTGCAACCGGATTCATCCTCGATTCCGTGGCAAAGGTCGAAAAAAAGCAGTGGGAGGTCAACGTGTACAGCAAATACGCCTACGACGACCAGCTCGGCCACCCCACTTCCAAGCCAAGCGAGAGGTAAACCACTATGCCGCTCATCTCCATCGTCGTGCCGTGCTACAACGAGCAGGAATCACTTCCGATCTTTCTCAAAGAGCTCGATGGCGTCGTTCGCATCATGACCCAGCAAGACCCCGGCATCTCCTTTGAGACAGTCCTCATCGACGATGGCTCGGCAGACAAAACGCTCGCCGTCATGAAAGCAGAAGCCGCGGCGGCGCATCCATACGCCATCCGCTGGCACTCTTTCTCGCGCAACTTTGGCAAGGAGGCGGCGCTACTCGCCGGACTCCAGCACGCAAAGGGCGACTATGTCGCCACCATGGATGCCGACATGCAGGACCCGCCCTCGCTCCTGCCGCAGATGTACGAGATCTTACAAACCGAAGACTACGACAACGTCGCCACACGCAGGACCACCCGCAAAGGCGAGCCTCCCATCAGGTCGTTCTGTGCCCGTATGTTCTACAAGATCATTAACCGCATTTCCAAGGCCGACATCGTCGACGGAGCACGCGATTTTAGGCTCATGAAGCGGCCTATGGTCAACGCCATCATCTCCATGGGCGAATACAACCGATTCTCCAAGGGCATTTACGGCTGGGTGGGCTTCAAGACCAAATGGCTCCCCTACGTAAACGTCAACCGCGTGGCCGGCGAGACCAAATGGAGCTTTTGGTCGCTGCTCCTCTATTCCATCGACGGCATCGTCGCGTTTTCCACGGCACCGCTCTCCCTCGCCGCCCTCACAGGTATCGTCTTCTGTCTCATCGCTATTCTGGGATTCGTCGTCATCCTAGTAAAGACGCTTGTCTGGGGCGACCCCGTCGGCGGATGGCCGTCGCTCGCCTGCCTCACAACGCTGTTTGGCGGCATGCAGCTTCTGTGCCTGGGAATCATTGGCGAATACCTGGCAAAAGCCTACTTGGAGGCTAAGCGACGTCCCATCTATATCATTCGAGAATCCAACGAGGAATCTGATGACACGGCCCAATAACAGCACGCTCAAGAATGTGGCGTTCTACGCCGCCTGCTTCGCATTTTCCGTCGCACTCTTTGTCGCACTTGCAGCGGCAGGGCATGTCTACCCCTTTGGCGACAACTCGTTTCTCACCAACGATCTCAAATACCAATACATCGACTTCTTTGCTTGGTTCCGGCGCGTCCTTTTAGGCGAGGCAAACCTTCGCTATTCCTTCTCACAGGGCCTCGGTATGAACACATGGGGGCTCTATAGCTACTACCTCGCCAGCCCCTTCAACCTGCTCTGCGTGCTGTTTCCCGCAGACAAGCTGACGCTCTTCGTATTTGCCATAACCGCGCTCAAGCTTGGCTGCATCCACATCAGCAGCGCTTGGTATGTGCAAAAGCGCTTTGACCTTTCCAAGCCCGCCGCATTCTTGCTATCCCTCTCGTTCACGTTTTGCAGCTGGACCATCAGCAACCTGCGCAACCCACTCTGGATCGATTGCCTCATCCTGCTGCCCATCTGCGCCTACGGATGCTACGAGCTCATCCGCAAGCAGCGCATGATCCGCCTCGTCATCGCAACGGCGCTCAATGTCATGTTCTGCTGGTATACGGCCTACATCAGCATCCTGTTCCTCTGCATCTTCGTATTGGTCGAATTTGTCGATTATGTTGCAGAAGAAGGTTTTAGCTGGAAGCTCATGCTCGATCGGGCCCTGCGATTCGCCGGAGCTATCGCGCTCGGACTGCTTCTGTCCGCCTGGACCTTTTTGCCGACCATCCTTGCCATGTCCAAGGGCGGTCCCGTTCTAGCACTCGGCCCCCTACTTAAAACCAGCCTCAAGTCGCTCATCAGGGGCTTTCTTCCCTGCATGTGGGTAAGCAACGAAAGCACACCGCAGTTCTATTGCGGCATCGTCATGATGCTGCTTGCGGTGAGCCTGCTGGTTAACCGCACGGTTTCGATCAAGACGCGCATCGCAACACTCGTCGTCACGATAATCCTGGTCGCAAGCTCCGTTTTGAGCCCGCTCGAGTACATCTGGTGCGGCATGCGCGTTCCCAACGGCTTCTACTCGCGCACGGCTTTTTTGCTGAGCTTCTTTGCGCTGTGGGCCGCAGGACACGCGCTGCAGGCGCTCAAAAACCAGCCCAAATTGCGTCAAGCCTATCGCCCCGTCGTCATCATGCCCCTCCTGGCACTAACCGCCATTGAGTTGTTTGCCAACGCCCATGTTATGTGGAACCAGCTGTACACAGGCTATTCCGAAAAAGCCAACAGCGCCTATGTCGCCACCGCAACCGACACTATCACGACCATTCAAGACCAGACTTCGGCGTCGTTCTATCGCATTGACCGCACAACCACACGCGTCGACAGCGCCGCCCTCAACGAAGGCTTGGCGCTTGGGTACAACCAGTTGTCTTCGTATTCGTCTGCCAACAACCCGCAGGCCATCGCACTGCTCAACTCCCTTGGATACAGCAGCGTCGGCGAATTCTCGACCCGTTATGCCGAGCCCATTCTTGCCGTTGATGCCCTGTTGGGAGTCAAGTACGCCATCGCCGAGCACGCGCCTTCGGGATACGCGGCAATGACTGAAATAGCCGATACAGCAAGTGCGGTGTACGAGAACCCCTATGCGCTCAGCGTTGGTGTCATGGCATCCAATGACATTCAAAACTGCACGTTGAAGGGCGAGAACCCCTTCGAAAAGCAAAACGACCTCTACAGCAAAATCCTAGGCCGCGAGGTAATGCTCTATACCAAAATCGAGGCCAAAAACACGGAGGATGACGAGAACTTAAGGCAGTGGAACGCCACCGTGCCGTCGGGTTCCATCGGGTATCTCTACATCAACAAAGATGCGACCGCCGGCAGTTATTGGCCCGTCACCCTTACCATCGACCAGCGAACGATCGGAAACGAGGCCTGGAGATTCGACAATAATATCCGCCAGATTGCGGATGCATCGGACTCCCCGAGCCAGCATACGGCGTCAATCGGAGTCGCAGAGGGCTATACAGACATGCCCCAAGACAATGATCCGGTCTTTTACGCCCTCAATCTGGACGTTTTCGAGCAGATTATTAACGAGCTTAAGATGAGCAAATTTGTTCCGACGGTTTTTGAGGACGGAAGGATAGAAGGCGAGTACACCGCCAAGGATGACGGCAACCTACTGCTGAGCGTTCCGTACGATGAGGGCTGGAACGTAACGGTAAACGGAACCGCCACAGAACTAACGCCCGCCGCCGATAAGGGCTTGTCATCCCTGAACATGCAGAAAGGCGCGAATAGGATCGTGATGACCTACAAGACTCCGGGCGCCCTTGCGGGGCTTGCAGTGAGTCTGGCGACCGCCGCCGCCCTTGTTGCAGCGGGTCTATACGCCAGGCATAAGAAAAGCCGCCGTTAACAAGCGGCGGCTTTTTCTCTCGAAAAGTTAATAACGGCTAGAGCGTCTTGAGGTACTCCCCCAGCTCTTCCTCCCAGTCGGGCATGTGGAAGCCCGTCGACTCGAGCCTGGACAGGTCGAGCGCGGAGTGGACCGGGCGCGGGGCGACGGGGCCGGCGGCGTTCGCGTAGTAGTCGGCGGTCGATACTGGCACGACCCTGTCGCCGTTACCGTTGGCGGCCTCGAAGACGGCGCGGGCGATGTCGGCCCAGGACCTGACGGCGCCGGAGCCGGTGCAGTCGTAGGTGCCGTAGGGGGCCTTGCTCTCCAGCACGTGGAAGATGGCGGCGGCCATGTCGCGCGTGAAGGTCAGGCGGCCCAGCTGGTCGTCAACGACGGTGACCTGCTCCAGGGCGTCGTCCGCGGAGGCGCAGCGGTCAGAGAGCATGCGCATGGTCTTGACGAAGTTGTGCCCCTCGCCGATGACCCAGGAGCTGCGCATGATGTAGTGGCGCGGGCACCCTGCCACGGCGATGTCGCCGGCGGCCTTGGTCTGGCCGTAGACGGACAGCGGGCTGAGGGGCTCGTCCTCCGCGTGCACCTCCACGGTACCGTCGAAGACGTAGTCGGAGGACACGTGGACGAGCGTGATGCCGTGCCCGGCGCAGGTGCGGGCGAGAAGGGCGGGGCCGGTCGCGTTGGCCTTCCAGGCGACAACGCGGCCCTCGGGGGTCTCCGCCTTATCCACGGCCGTGTAGGCGCCGCAGTTGATGACGGTGCCGTAGAGCGACCAGTCGTACTGCGAATAGGCCTCCGGGTCGGACATGTCGAAGGTGTCGATGTCGCAGAAGTCGAAGTCCTTGGCGACGCCGCGCTCCTCGGCGAGCTTGCGGACCGCGCGGCCCAGCTGGCCGTTGCAGCCGGTGACGAGGGTCCTCTTGGGCGCCATGGGGACGACGTCCTTGAGCATCGGGTGGTTGAGGTCGGCCTCGGAGACGGTGGCCTCGGTCAGCGGGATCGGCCACTCGATGGCGAGCTCGGGGTCGGCGAGGTTCACGAAGGTGTAGGTCCTCTTGAGCTCCAGCGACCAGTGGGCGTCCACCAGGTAGGTGTAGGCGGTGCCGTCCTCCAGCGCCTGGAAGGAGTTGCCCACGCCGCGCGGGACGTAGATGGCCTTCGACGGGTCGAGCGTGCAGGTGAACACCTTCCCGTAGGTGGCGCTGCCCTCGCGCAGGTCAACCCAGGCGCCGAAGACGCTGCCTCGCGCCACGGAGATGAACTTGTCCCAGGGCTCGGCGTGGATGCCGCGGGTGACGCCGCGGCTGCCGTTGTAGGAGATGTTGTTCTGGACGACGCGGAGGTCCGGGATGCCGAGTTCGGTCATCTTGGCGCGCTGCCAGTTCTCCTTGAACCAGCCGCGCGAGTCGCCGTGGACGGCCAGGTCGACGACCATCAGGCCCTCGATGCCGGTCTCGGCCACGGAGAGGTCCTTCTCGAATGCGATGTCTGCCATCTGCCTATCCCCTCCTACTGGCCCTGCGCCCTGTAGCGGGCCTCGGTGGCCTCCTTGGCCGGGCGCCACCAGGACTCGTTCTCCACGTACCAGTCGATGGTCTGCTTGAGGCCCTCGGCGAAGTCGGTGTGCGCCGGCCTCCAGCCCAGCTCGCGCTGGAGCTTGGTCGAGTCGATGGCGTAGCGGCGGTCGTGGCCGGGGCGGTCGGCGACCCAGTCGAAGTCCTCGGGGTCGCGGCCCATCGCCTCGAGGATCATGCGCAGGACCGTGATGTTGTTCTTCTCGCCGTCGGCGCCGATGAGGTAGGTCTCCCCCATGCGGCCCTTCGTGAGGATGTCCCAGACGGCCGAGGAGTGGTCCTCGGTGTGGATCCAGTCGCGGACGTTCTCGCCGCGGCCGTAGAGCTTGGGGCGCACGCCGTCGATGATGTTCGTGATCTGGCGCGGGATGAACTTCTCCACGTGCTGGTAGGGGCCGTAGTTGTTGGAGCAGTTGGAGATGGTCGTGCGCAGGCCGTAGGTGCGGGTCCAGGCGCGGACCAGCATGTCGGAGGACGCCTTGGTGCTCGAGTACGGGCTGCTCGGGTGATACGGCGTCTCCTCGGTGAACTTCGCCGGGTCGTCGAGCGCGAGGTCGCCGTAGACCTCGTCGGTGGAGACGTGGTGGTAGCGGACGCCGTATTTGCGGACGGCCTCCAGCAGGCGGAAGGTTCCCTCGACGTTGGTGCGCAGGAACGGCTCCGGGTCGGCGATGGAGTTGTCGTTGTGGGACTCCGCGGCATAGTGGACGATCGCGTCGTGGCCGGGGACGATGCGGTCCAGCAGCTCTGCGTCGCAGATGTCGCCGACGATGAGCTCGACCCTATCCTCGGGCAGGCCGGCGATGTTCTCGGGGTTGCCGGCGTAGGTCAGCTTGTCCAGGACGGTGACGTGGACGCCCGGGTGGTTGTTGACCACGTAGTGCACGAAGTTGCTGCCGATGAAGCCGCAGCCGCCCGTGACGATGATGTTCTTAGGTTCAAAAATCTCAGACATGAATCTCCTTTTTTCGCCTACTAGAGATGTAAGTACTTAAACATTTGAACATATGAGCCTTCAGCAGAATCAGAATCTTCTCCTGCAGGTTTGTTTCTTATGCCAAACTCTCTGTATCCCATGCGACTATAGAACTCAATAAGACCAGGCTCATTGACAGAGTCCAGAAACACAAACCTTCCGCCAACAAGACGCTGTATGTCAGAAATAGACTTTTCAACGAAAGCCATGAGTTCTTCACCGGTTACGCGACCTATACCTGAATCGCTTTTCCCAAATTGCGCCAACAGAACACAAGGCAAATCAAAACAACCAGTTTCTGGTCTAAGTTCACCAAAAGAAGCCAACTTCTTGTGAGCTGTTTTTGAAACGACATTCTCAGGAATGGAGGCAATCTTTAGAGCAAGGGCATAAAAGCCAACTAAAGCGGCCGCATCTGTATCAAATACAAGATAAGAGGCACAGAAACCCCTCAGGTTAAAATCAAACGCGTTATAACGAACAAAATCCTCTATATCCTTGTTACGTTCACAGCGAAAAGAGGAGAGAACGTCCGAAACCTCGTCCTCTCCTCGCGCATTAAGTAATTGGAGTAAAGAATACGATACAAGCGCCATTTCTAGAAGCCCATCGATTTAAACAAAGAATCGATGGCCTTCTTCATGTCTGGCGTCAAAGACGGATCCGAAGGCGATGGCTTGAACTTCAAATCCTTGGTTACGCCTTCATCATATGCGTCGCACAACGCCTTTACGCCCTGAGGAGAGAGCATCCTAATCGGTGTTTTTAAACTTGAAGTAGCCATATGCCCTCCTTCTCTTAAAAATATCTACTTAGATTATAACCGAAAATACGAACACATATTCGAATTGCCCGATTATCATGAAATTCTAACGCAGCTTCTTACTTCGCTTGCTGCTCAAGGCGCTTTACAAGCTGTTCCTCAGAATGGACAAACTCAAATGGTTCATACTCGCCATATGCGGAAGGACGACTGATGTTAATGAGCTGAAGGTCAGAGATGCCGAAACGATCCTCTATCCTTCGCATCATCTCGACAAGCTCCTGGCCCGGCTTAACGGCCATTACCAACGAACCTTGCTCAGAAAACCACTTAGCAACCAGATAACGCATCAGCCAACTCGCCTCCCCAGTACGAAAGGGATGAGAGAAGGTCGACTGAAAGGCCATCACGCTCAAGAATGTCGTTCATCTCTCATCCCCTTCCACCAGGCAATTAGTACTCGCGCGGGCTGTTGACGATCTCGCCGGCGGCGACCTTCTTCAGGTGCTGGCCGTAGACCGACTTGCCGTAGGCCGCGGCCGCCTCCTCCAGCCGCGCCGTGTCGATCCAGCCGTTCTCCCAGGCGATCTCCTCGGGCACCGAGACCGGTAGGTCCTGGGAGTGCTCGACGGCGCGGACGAACTCCGCCGCCTCGTGGAGCGACTCCATGGTGCCGGTGTCCAGCCACGCGTAGCCGCGGCCGAGGGTGACGACGGACAGCGTCCCCTCCTCCAGGTACATCTGGTTGAGCGTGGTGATCTCCAGCTCGCCGCGTGCGGAGGGCTTCACCTCGGCGGCGCGGGAGGACACGTCGCCCGGGTAGAAGTACAGGCCGGTGACGGCGTAGGAGCTCTTGGGCTCGGCGGGCTTCTCCTCGATGGAGACGGCCCTCCCCTCGCCGTCGAACTCCACGACGCCGAAGCGCTCGGGGTCGTCCACGTGGTAGCCGAAGACCGTGGCGCGGCCCGACTCGGCGTTCTGGACGGCGCGCGTCAGGTGGCGCGACAGGCCGTTGCCGTAGAAGATGTTGTCGCCCAGCACGAGCGCGCAGGGCTCGCCGCCGATGAACTCCTCGCCGATGGTGAAGGCCTGCGCCAGGCCGTCCGGCGAGGGCTGCTCGGCGTAGGAGAGGTTCACGCCGAAGCGCGAGCCGTCGCCCAGCAGGCGCTGGAAGTTGGGCAGGTCGGTCGGCGTGGAGATGACCAGGATGTCCTTGATGCCCGCCAGCATGAGCGTGGACAGCGGGTAGTAGATCATGGGCTTGTCGTAGACCGGCAGCAGCTGCTTGGAGGTCACGAGAGTGAGCGGGTACAGTCGCGTGCCGGACCCGCCCGCGAGGATGATGCCTTTCATTTAATCTGTCCTCTACAATCGAAATGCGCTTTAGATCGAGTGATAAATAAGACTTGGGTATCCTATTTTGCTAAACCCCCTCATTCTTAACGAAATAGGCAAGGTAATGACTGCGGAATATGGCTACCTGAATTGCCCCTTCCATTTTTCAATGCTCGACCAAGGGAGATTGATTCCGGTTATTTCAGGTTGGTTAATCCAATCAGCCATTTTGAGTAAAAAGTCATCCTCTCGTTCGAAAACAGGAAGTCCGGTATCTTCACCGATGATCGCGTGCCAAATGTTGGTAATGGACTCACTTTGCTTCAACGCTATGAAAAGCGCCAGTATCGAAAATCAATTTATAATCCCACAATGATGTGAATTCGTTCGGGCAAATAACGACCGCAAAGTGATACAAGCGAATAAGATCCGGCAAGAGTTAGCGCCCAAACAGCAAATGTCGAAACACCAAGTGGAATGACGAATAATCCAAGCAGTTTCCAAACGGCCTTGAGAACAAGTATATGGCAGAGGTAGATTCCAAAAGAGGCGTTCCCAAGGTCAACAAGCAAAGTAGAAGATAATCGCGACTTGAATGATCCCGGAACCGCCATAAGAAGCGCGATCACAGCTAAAGAGGTCGCGGCAGAACCGAGCTTAAGCTGAGTTGTGGCCATATTGAAATCGCCAGTCAAATACCACCAGAAGCCTGCGACCTCCTGAATTATTAAAAATATAAAGAGCACTGCAACAAGCTGAGTGGTTCGTCCTTCAATGAGCGCAGCCCAACGCCTCCAGTCGAGACCGAAAACATAAAAGATGAGCCACATGGGGCAGAAAACCTGTATTAGAGGCAATGCGATACCGGCAACGGCAGCGAGCTCCCTTAGAAGCAAGCAAGCCGGTGTCACACAATAGACAAAGAACCTATACCGTGAAAGGAGCCTGAACAGTACCGGAGTAAGCAGCACAAGCTGTGAATGGACCAATAGATAGTACATCTGAGCCGATACGGAGCCCACGGCGAACGCCAGAAACCCAGACGCCCATGAAGGGCGGGAAACGCCGCAAGATAGATAACGCTCCAGAACGCATAAGGTCCGGCAACCTTGCTAATGCGGCGTCGAAGACCCCCCCGCATTAAATTTGCGCTCGTCGGTAAGAACACCGGATAAAAACAAGAACAACGCAACAGAAAAGTTGAGGAATGGGCGAATGGCGACCGACGCGGCACATTGAGGAAGACAGTGGATAAGCACCACTGCGGAAATCGCAAGCCCACGAAGAGCTTGAAGGTAGCGATCCTTGGCCATCTAGGCTCTCCTTCCAACGAGTCTCTTTAGTCGTCGTTTAATACCACCAAGCTTGCCGCGGACACGCTGCCAGAGAGTGGGACGGAAATCCCACTTGTCCATGAGATCTGGGATGGAAAGCCCGGCAGACACGTCGTTCAAGAACTCGTCGCGCTTTGGATAAGGCGTGACAGAATGGACGAGGCTAGGGTTGCCCGCGATTACCCCATCAAGCGTCGCCGGACCGTTTGCAGTAAGCCCAGAAATAGCCTCGAATGCCCGCACGCCCTTCTCGGTATTGCATAGGACGGCAGATACGCCCTTGGAGTTGTCGACCTCGGGATGGGTATTCTGGAACCCCCAGAAATCACCGAGCGTGATATCGGCGCCGCTGGAGCGCTTTGCTGGACATGCCAGACAGGACGAACGAAGGCTCGCATTGGCCAGAAACGCTTTCATGTACCAGTCTTTGCCGAATATCTGGGACTCGGTGTCCCCGGTGTTGTCTTTCTCCGCTATGTGCTTGTACATAGCGGAGTAAGACAACCATCCGGTTGTCTTACTCCGCATATTGACGTCGCAGACGTCCGACCCGAAGGCCTCACCACGGTAGTCGACCCAGCGCGACCAGAGCTCTGGAGACGGAACACCGTGGCAGATGACGTCGACGCCGAGGAAGAGGTCAGAGTCGGCGAGTTTCCCCAGGTATGAGCGCATGCCAGCCACCTGGCATGCAGTACCGGCAAAGAGCGCCGGCCTGCCTTCACGCAGGGCAGCGCGGACGCCCTCGAAGACGCCGCGGCCAACCGCGCTCTGAACGTATTTCGAGCGCATAACGGTGCCGAGCGCCGGCCTGTCCTCCACGAGCACGTGACGAAGCTCGCGGCAACCGTCCGTCCACGCGGCGCCCGCCACAACACCGCCGCGCGAGAGAGCGTCACCGGCGAGTAGACCGAACACGCCGCCCGACGACGATCTATCGAGCAAGCCGACGTCATGAGCCTTCGCCCAGAGGGCGAACTCGCACCCGTCCTCCCCAGGGGCGTTGAGCGCCGGGCATACGGCGTCGCACGCCCCGCAGCCTACGCACCCGGAGGCGTCGACGGTGGGGTGTAGGAAGCCACAATCATCGGGTTCCATGGAGATGCATGACTTGGGGCAGCGGGCAGCGCACGCGCCGCAGCCGCAGCAACGGTCGCCAAGCGAGACGACCCTCGGGGATTTCTCGGAATCATTCATGATGGACCCTATCTAAGGAACGGGAGACGAGAGACGACCGCGATACGTTCGTCCTTCGTTAGGACGGCGAGCCAAAGGGCTATGGCGAAAAGCGCGCTGTAAACGGCGCCCCACTCGAGGAACGCGGGCCATCCGTTGACGGGCAGGACCGCCGTGCCAGCGAGGCAGGCGACGGTGACGGCAGCCCAGGCGAGCAGCACCGGCAGGTTCCGCTTCCAGAAAAAGAGCATGTCGAGACCGACCCGCTTCTGGTAGTACCAGT
This sequence comes from uncultured bacterium, assembly GCA_905214615.1. Taxonomy (GTDB): domain Bacteria; phylum Actinomycetota; class Coriobacteriia; order Coriobacteriales; family Coriobacteriaceae; genus Collinsella. Next base: position 18,609 of record CAJMMX010000007.1, read on the forward strand.
TCATCCACAGTCCGTTGCCGAGCACGATGCTGACGACATAGGCGATCGCGGGGGCCCACGGCCCCAGCGCCGGGGCGGCCGCGGCGGTGAAGGCAACGTTCCCGACCGCCATCGCAAGGTAGACGAGACTCCTGGCGTGGTGCATGTTCTTGGCCCTCTGGATCTCGATGCCGACGTTCTGACAGAGGGGCACCATGACGGGTAGCGTCATGGCGAGCACGAGCCAGTAGGCCTCGGCGAAGCCCGGGCCCGCCCACCTCGTCACGAAAAACTTCCCGAGAATAGCGAAACCTCCGTACACCCAGCAAAACAGTACCATCTGGTAGCGGCCCACGCGCGTCATAAGGCGAGTGAGCTCGGCGTTGTCGTCCGAGGTGGCGACGATGCGGTTGACCTTCGGAATGAAGACGTTCGACATCGTGGTGGAGAGCGAGTAGAAGACCTGGCGGATGTTCACGGCCACCGCGAACAGAGATACCGCAGTCGCGCCCGAGATGGCCCCCAGCATGATGTTGGGCACGCTCTGATTGACCATCTCGCAGACCTGGTTACCGAAGATCCAGGCACTGAAGGCGGCGATGCCGCGCATGACGCCCCAGTCGGCACCCCTGAGCTCGAAGCGCATGCCCAGCACGACGATGGCGTAGCGCGCGTTGAGGGCGAGCAGGACGAGGTTCACCGCGAGCTGTGCTAGGGCAACGCCCACGGGCCCCATACCGGCGGCCAGCAGGGCCCAGGCGCACAGCGGCGTCGCAAGCGTGGTGACGAGCTGCCTGGTCTGCTGGTAGACGAAGCGCTCGTGCGCCGTGATGTAGGAATTGAACACGACGGTGAACAACGTCGAGGCGACGTTGAGCGTCATGATGGCGAGCAGCTCCCGGGCGAGCGAGACCTGCGCCTCGGTGAACCCGGCCGAGAACACCGCGCCGGCGTTTGCGGAGAAGCCCATGCCGAGGGCGACCGCCGCGGCTGTGACGGCGACGTAAAGCGTGAGGTACATGCCGTTCAGGTGCCGGATGTCGCGCTCGCCGCCGTGCGCCACCGTCTGCGTGTAGAAGCGCACGTAGGCCTCGGAGAAGCCGAAGGACAGGAGCGTCAGCGAGAAGACAAAGGAGTTCGAGCTCTGGAAGACGCCGTAGTCCGCCTGCCCCACGTAGGACAGTAGCATCGGCGTGTAGACGAGGTTGACGAGGTTCTTTGCGAGGATGTTGGCGTAGCCGAGGAGGGCGCCCGCCTTACGCTGGCTAGCCACGGGCGGCCTCCGAGGGAATGCTCAATCCACATCTATCGAGGAATTCAACAACGATCTTCCTCTGAGCTGCCAACCTGTCATACGCCTTTGAATAGTCACTCTCGAGCAGTTCCGAATTACATACGGAAAGAATTGACCGCTCAACGAAAGAAACACCCAGCTCGCTGGCTAGCGTGTCGAATCGGCTGCTCATGTCTGGACCAGTGGACTCACGAGGGCAATAAATCAGCGGCTTCCCGAACAAGATCGAGAAAATTGATCCGTGATATGAATCTGTCGCTACAAGCTTTGCGTGACGGACGGCATAGAGGAACTCTGAAGGCCCGAGGGCGTAGTAGCGCGCATCCCCTAGTAAATCGACCCTCTTGCAGCTAAGTGAATCACAGATTTCGGCAACCCTCTCTTCGTAAGCTGCACTCCCGAGGAAGTACGTCAATACATAATCATTTGGAAGCCCGCAGTGCGGCTCTTTTTCATACCTTTCCCACCAGGAGCCGTCAAACATCAGTGTTGGGTCAATCAACACCTCGGCCTTTAAGCCGTACAGACTGTTTATAAGCTCGGCGCTCTTCTGCTCACGAACGGACAGCCTATCAAACCCGTCGAAATAGCCGTGGAACAGCTCACGCTTCTCCTCGGGAATCGTCGGAGCTGCCAAGCTTGGCGAAAAAGCAATGCGCTTTTCTCTTGGCGAAAACGTGAGAAACATAGTGGAGTTAGCGTCAGGGGAATACGGAGACCAAACTTGGTCGCTCCCAGCAACGAAAAAGTCATAGGATTTAATGTCACGTGGAGGGTTGGAATCAGATATAACCTCCCGGCTAAAGGAAATGTTACGGGAATTGAAATCCTCAAACGAACGATGCCTCTGGATGTGGGCAACGGCAAGCCCCTTTGGAATGAGCGAAGCCAAAGACTTGAGCTTGTATTTGGCAGATCTCGAGTCCTTCTGTCTGAACGTAAGGACATCTGCACCCGAGAGTTTGAGAGTTTCTTGGACAGCAAGGTTCTGGAGCCTCTGCCCATAGTTGTCCCCATGCGTAAATGTGGAAATGCCTATTTTCATGTTCAAACCTGTTCTTCGTCTCTATCAATAATCAAATAGTCTGCAGCCGAGGAATTCCACGACCAAGCCAGCGCTCCACAGAGCAGCAGTAGGCACAAGCAGCAGTTCACCCTTGTAAAGCACTGCGTATACAGAAAGGTAATAAGAATTGTTAGCAAAAGGAGCAATCGAACAATCCGGCCATTAGATCCTTTTTCCTGCTCCATAAACTCACTAACCACGGAGTGGAAAAACGCTACATACGCTGCCGTCTCCCAAACCCCCATGAGAATCAAGAAAGACCCCATATCCGCTTGACCAAAGTGGTTAAACGACATGAACCCGGACGCGTAGAAGCTTGAGGCTCCAAGACCCTCTCCGAGACTCCATGTAGCCGGTCTCAAGAGAGCGAAGCCGATGATAGCAATCCTCTCGTTACTGCCGTCGGCAGCAGTACCGACGGAAGCTGAACTGCCAACCATATCGAACAGACCAAACACTTGCGTATCCACGAGGATCTGGAACGCAGGCACCAAGGCGTATGCAATTGTCAGGATAAAATACAAGGCGACAAGCCAAAAGAAGGGACCCGAAACATCCGCTTCTCCTCTCATGACTGAAATAAGCCAGAACATCACTAAAACGAGAGGAAGGATTATGAAGAGCGCCTTATTATCGTTGAGTGTCGCAAGATAGAAGGACAGGACGATAAGGCAGACGTTGTAAGCGATGGCAAGGGATGGCCAGAGAGGACCCCGAAGCCTCCTAATCCAGACGAAGTTGTAGAGCACGACGAATGAAGTGTAAAGGGCCACCGCATGGACGGACGCATAAGAGAACAGGCCGGAGATATTGTCCTCGAAGTAACTGATGTCGTTCGTTGTCGCAGCGATCATCCCATGGGTAGAGTACTGGATAAACATGATCGCCATATTGAGAAGCAATATGGCGTTGAAGACCGGAAAACCTGCATCAAAGAGTCCAAGAAGAAAATCCCTCTTGTTAGTGACCAAAAGAAAGAAGTAAAGCGTATAGACAAACGGGTAGAGGAGCAGCAAAATATTCGCCCTAAACGTTTCCATATTGCCACCCAAGAGGGCACTAGACAGCCACCCTGCAACGGTAATCAGCCCAAGTAGTAGCGCTCTACCGCTATATTTCCATCCGGAGAAGAGCGCCCTCACGCAAATCATGCCGGTAATTACCCAGTTGAGGTATCGCCCCAGACCATAGTACTCAAGGAAGAAAACCTGCACCAAGATACCTATAACGATCGTCGCATCCGCCAGGTCACCCATGCAAACGGTTAGAACGCCTTGCTTATTAGGGAGATACCAACGACCTCTTCGACCAGCCCGCTCCTCCGCTTTATTTATAACGAGCCTCGCATGCCTATGATCTTGCATTGAGTACCTCCAGCAGCACACGTTCAATCAGCCTCGTGTGCATGTGAACTCCCGTGTTGAGACCTACCGAGGAGCATGGAAGCAGGTCTACGATCTCATCTGAATCGACAAGATCGAGCGGACCAGGCTTTCCGCTCCTGAAACGATTGACCTCCCTGATAAGCCGGCTCTTATCCCTAAACAGCCCGATTAGCTCCTCCTCGTTATTCAGCACCAAACCGGACCCATGCTCAACGACAAAGTCGGCGACATTGCCTGCACATGCACTCGAAATCGTATAAGCGTTTGCGGAGTAAGATTCCATACAGGTGTAGCTATAGGTCTCTGGACAAGATGGCCACATGACAACGATGGCAATCTCGCACTCCCTGAGAGAGTCGGTCATGGCATTTGGGTGCTTCTCATCAAATTCGACAAACCGCTTGTTCATCCCTGGATACATATCGTTCGAGCTGTTGAAGACGAAGAACTCGTACTCTTGTTCATCGACCGCAGATACGAGGCGAAGCCAGGTCTCCCAGCCCTTTGTCTTCCTCGGCATTCCCAGAAAGGCAACCCTGATGCGCTCCCCTGCGTTCAGAGGACGTCTGTTGCCCAGATACTCTCCAAGCAGCTTTTGGTGCGGTATTACATCAACAAGGCCCTCGTATTGGGGCCTGAATGAGAGAAACCGATTCTTCGTATAGGTCGAAGGTGCAACAAAACGGAGATTTTTGATGGAGTCAAACAGCCCTTGGATCTTCGACTCCACACGAAGGCTGTTACTGAAGTGGGGGCATTTCTCGCAGGGAGCGTCGCCGAGCCTTGAGCTGTCACAAAAGCCGCTCCTATTTTGGAGGTTATAGCTTGTACAACACAGGTAATAGTCGTGGAGAAAGGCCCTGACCGGTGTTTTGCCTGTAACTTTTAGCAGTTCGGAGACTTTCTCAAGGCTCACGTACAGAAGGTGGTGGATATGAAGCTCAAGAAGGCTGAAGCCGCTTTTTTGCCAGCTGCAAAGGACCTCGCACACCTGGGCAATACTGAAAACACCAGCCTCCACCCCGTCGACCGTAACCCCGAATTCGCAAAATAGCATCTGGTCGTCCCTGAACAGGGTCTTCTTAACCGAGTGGAGATAGACGTAACTTATGCCGTGCGACGCCATGGCCTGCTGACTCGCCATAATAGCCTTTGGGGTGCCGGTCTTGTCCTTGAGATAGTCGCAAAAGGCAAGCGCTAGGACGTACCCACTATTGTGCGGTTTGGGGATGCTTTTACTCATATCATCGCTTCCCAAACAAGAGGAGAGATCTATTGAAAAGGCCCTCTTGTAGACTGCCGAAATTCAGCCTCGAAGAGAAAGAAACCCTGCACCTAGCCATGAAAGAAGCGTCCATTTTCGATACCAACTCTCCAAGAGCACGCTCTGGAGGAAGAATGCAGTCGGAATAAGTTGAAAGAAGTCCAGTAACTTGCTTTGCAAGAGTAATCTCTCGCGGATGACAAAAACTATTGATTTTCTCAATCACTTTAGATGGTAAATCAGTACTCACACCGACCACATTACGACCATGCTGGCGATATCCCATATGAGGAGAAGCATCGAAAACAATCCGATAACCCAGCAGCACGCATAGATTAGCTATCAGCTTATCATGCATGATGACGGGATGGGGCAGCTCATGCAAGCAAACAACTTCCCAAATACGCCTATCAAATACTTGCGTACATCCCATAGGTGACCCAATGCAAAGCTGGTTGAGAGGGTCGTTATCTCGATAAGATATGCACCTTTGTTGCCCATAGGTTAACCGGCCCATCTCATTACCAGCTGAATCTACAAGTCTTGAATTGCAATGATAAAGAGCCAAATTCTCCTGCTTCTTAAGCTGTTTAATCGCAGTTATCAGTTTATCGCTATCCCAAATATCATCTTGGTCGGAAAACGCATAGTAATCAGCTTCGGGAGCATTCCGCAACAACGTCAAAAACCCTAAAGCAGGTCCTAGGTTTTCTCCTGTTAACAAAGTCAGACTGCCCTCATCTGCATAGCGCTGCAGAAGATCACGAGTACCATCAGATGACCCGTCATCACGGACAAAAAGACGTACGTCAACTTCAGCCTGCGAGAGAATGCTGTCAATTTGTTCTGAAATAAATGGGATGCCGTTGTATGACGCCATTAATACGACGCACTTTGGCACCTTGGAATTACTCAACATATGGATTACCTTATCATTAATGCCTAAAGCAAACGCTCTCGATGTGTTAACCCCTGAGCAAACCCAGTGCAAGCAGTATATCCTTGACCAAGTACTTGGCGCAGTCTTTTGGCCTCGCCCTGAGAACGAGTCGGTTAACCCGTACCCCGTTACGAAAGCCGTCCATAAAGGTATTTCTTTCTATAGGCTTCGTCGAAGGACGTTGAAGCTGTTCATTGTTGGCCACAGCTAGACCAGGATCAACCGGCAAAAGCTCAAGGTCCGTCATTTCTAACAGTTCTCGACCCTTGTCTGTCTGCACAAGTGCGAGGGATATCCCGTTCGCGACCTCATCAGAAAGCTCGCTACCCCATGAATCGCCAAGCGTAATATCGGAGACACGATCACCCTTGGCGTAGCGGCAGGAGTAGCAGCCTTCCGTATACGGTAAACCCGAGAGGAAAGCAATCGAGTAGCGATCGCGGACACCCGTCCTACCCACAGTTTCAGCTCCGCGATAGCGGAGCTGATACTGGACTTTCTTTCGAAAGTCCAGTATCAGCTCATTAGACAGGTTGTTACCTGTCTCTTCCAAGAATCGGCTCAGGACCTTGGGGGACGGTGAACCATGACAGATAAGGTCGATGGTGTAAAGGGAATCGGCTAAACGGCTTCCAACGAAGTTACGCATCGCAGCAACCTGACAAGGAAGACCGATAAAGAGAACCCTTTGACCACCTTGCAGGGCCTCCCTAACCTCGCGGTACGCACCAAGCGGATTGCTTTTGACGTATTTGGAGCCTTGGGCCCTCCTCAAGTAATCCGCATCAGAAGTGAGGTGGAACCGGAACTCACCGCCCTCCTGTGCACATGAACACACAAATCCATTTGACGCCACAAACGCCTCCGAGATGGCCGTAGCCAGACCCCCGGACGAAGATGACATTCTGAGCGATGTATCTTTCGCCCACCCCTGTAGCCACTCGAGAGGACGCAACGAAGATGGGGATACCATCTGGGGACACGTTTTCTCGCACAGTCCACATCCCACGCACCTTGTAGGATCAATACGGGCGTTATACGCCTCAATCGTATCCTCAATGGCAATCGCTCCATGTCGGCATGAATCGACGCAGGCCATACAGCCAGCGCACATATCCTTCTTGCATACCGTCCTAGTGCCAACGTTTGACAATGCCCTACTCCTCAATCATGCTCTTGAGCTGCGCTAGGGACTTCTCCCTCTCCGCACCCATCACATCGTTGACCCGACCAAAGTCAATCTGCTTGGATGCTAACTCGACATCATCTAGATTCTGAAGCACTCTGTCCGTGAGGTCCGTGAGTCGCAGAATACTCACGTTCCTGCTCGAGGTTCCGTTCTTGGGCAGCACTTCTACCAGCGGCGTATTGAGATTTATGGCAAAAGCCGTACCGTGGAACGAGTCCGTGACTAGGCATGCTGCGTTGTCGACATACGAGAGAAACTCAGCAAGCGTCGGCAGCCACTTGAACTTGCCCTCGCGTGAGGCCTGGTGCAGGCTTGCGGAGATCCGTATCAGGGGCAAGCCAAGCTTTTTGGCAACCTTCACGGCGTACTGCCCCACCGTCGGGTCGCTGTGAATCTGGTAGACGAGGATGTATTCGCCCTTCGGGGCAGGTGCCGCCATCCTTCTCCACGCCTCGCCATCAAGCAGCAGCGTGGGATCGACAACCTGTCCGGCCTCTATGCCCCACGAGGCAAGCTGCTCGCGCGCGGCATCCTCGCGTACGAACACGGCCTCATATGCTCGAAGGTCCTCGAGAAACCTGGGGCGCACGCTATCCGGGATATTCTTCTTACCAAAGCTTGCCGCATATGAGATGCGCCTTGCGCCCTCGGGAGCAAACTCAAGCGCGTATGACAGGTCGTATGCGCCCGAGCTGATGGGACCCCACACCTGATCGCTTCCAGTCATATAGACATCGGCCTTGGGCGGATTAGCCTTCAGCTCCTCCAGGGATGCATAGTGAGGGCTCATCTTAAGCAGCTGGGAACGCTCACGCGCAAACCGCTTGCCCGCCACCCTTGTCTCAGGCTCCATCAGAAGTCTGTAGACAGACTTCTTCAACGGGTTCCCGTTCCAGGACGGCTTTGTCGAAAGAAGCGTCCTCACCTGCTGGGATACGTCCTCACAAGCAGGTACATAGTCCATAATCTCGAACTCATGCCCCAAGCTCTCTACCGCTCGTTGTGTCGCATATGCCTGGAGCAGGGAGCCATAATTAGAGATTGCGTGCCTGGTTATGCAGGATACTTTCACGTGTTTCCTCCGATTGATATCGAGCAACCGCTATTTCTGAATTTTTGCATTCGATTTTTCCACCCGGCCGCACTACAGCGCCTCCTCAGTCTCGTACACGTGCGCGTCGGCTCGGCTTGCGTCGGAAAGGCCGTCGTTGATCGCGGCGTGCATGTCGCAGGTGGAAAGAGCGTCCAGCTCCTCCTTCGTCACCTTGCCCGACTCGTAGTCGCGCACGATGGGGAGCTCGTGCATGTCGAACTTCTTGCCGGGCTTGAGCTTGTGCGCCAGCACCCACGACGCGGGTTTCCAGATGTACTTGTGCATGGCAGGAGACACGGAGCCGATCATCCAGCAGTTGCGGTCGCAGTGGCGCACGCAGCCGCGCACTTTCTCGGCCTGGGCGCTCTCCCACAGCTCATCCCAAGACTCGTCGTTAAGGTTGCCCATAACGAGCTTCTCCTTGGTGCCGTTGCAGGGCATGACGTCGCCGTAGGGGTCGATGAAGAACGTGTCGAACGCCATATCGCACGGGAGCAGGCGCTTCTGCCCATAGATGTAGTTGATGAGGCCCATGTTGAAGTACGCGCGGAACCACTTCTTGGGCTCGTTGGACTTGAGGAGCTCGTTTACCAGGTCCTCGAAGTTCTGGGCCACCATGGGACGGTCCTTGATGATGTTCTTCGCCTCGACAAAGTAGAAGCTGTTGTGCAGGCTGGCGGTGGCGAACTCCATGCCGAGCTCGTCGGAAAGCTTGTACAGCGGCACCAAGTCCGCAGCGTTGCGATCCTGCACCGTCATGCCAAAGCCCACGTCCGGGTGCTTCATTTCCACGAGCTTCTTGAGCGTCTCGTAGCCGCGGTTGAAGCCGTTCTGGAGACCGCGGATCTCATCGTTGGTCTGCTGCAGACCCTCGATGGAGATGCGGATTCCCACCTGGGGGAATTCCTCGGCAAGGGCGATGATGCGGTCGGTGAAGAAGCCGTTGGTGGAGATGACGATGCGGTCGGACTTCTTGTACAGCTCGCGCACGATATCCGCAAGGTCGGTCCTGATGAAGGGCTCGCCACCGGTGATGTTGGTGAAGTACATGCGCGGGAGCTTCTTGATCACGTCGAGGGAGAGCTCCTCCTCCGGACGGCTGGGAGCCTTGTAGCGGTTGCACATGGTGCAGCGCGCGTTGCAGCGGTAGGTGACGATAACGGTTCCGTTCAGTTTCTTGGTTGCCATGAATCCTTCTCCTCCGTTTTTATCCCTGATACAGGGGCATCAGTTTTTCCGCATATTCTTCCACAGTGTCAAAGCGGGTCGTCTCGCAGGCTCTGGTATAAGCGTCCAGCCGGGTGCGGTCGTCCCAGAGGGCGCGTATCTTCTCTGTCAGGAATGAACGGCAATGCGCGCTCATCGCGGCGTAAGCCGCAGGATCGGCGGCCACCGCCGCACCCCTACGGATTGCATCTGCGAGTCCTGCCTCATCGTGGGCTTCAGCCAGGAAGCCCGTTTCACCCTCACGTACCAGCTCGGGTATTCCGCCCATGTTCGTACCGATAACGGGCTTGCCCGCGACGAGTGCCTCGAGAACCGCATATGGCGCGTTCTCGAGCCACTCTGACGGCGCAGCCGCCAGAGTGGCTCGATTCACAAGTCCGCGCAGGGCGTCACCGGTTTTATATCCAACCAGCTCAATCCTCGAGCTTATTTCGTTTGGCATTGCGGAAACTTTGACCTTCACAGCATCACATTCAGGGCCATCGCCTGCAATAACAAGACGCCAATCAGGGATCACCGGTGCCGCCTTCTCAAAAGCATGCACGAGCGTTAACACGCCTTTCTCGCGAGAAAGGCGTCCCAGATACAGCATGTAGGGATCTTCATTATTTTGGTTGGCAACTTCCCGTGACATCGAATCGGGATTCAGGAAATTCCGCATGAGGACAAGCTGACGTTCGGGAAGCCCCGCTTCAATAAACTTGTTCCGCATGAACTCACTCGGGCAGATGATGCGATCGAGACGTGAATAGGTTTTGTGCCGTTTAAGCCACTCCGCCTCAGCCACCGCTAACGCGCTTTTTGCGATCGAACCCTTTACGCACTTCTTCTTAAGGCAATTGCCAAAATGACCCCCGAGACACGAATCGCAAACGTTGCCCTCGGAATCAAGCATAAGATAGCTCGGGCAAGCAAGAATCAAGTCGTGCGAGGTATACACAACCGGCGTTGGATGCTGCTTTAGCCAAGGAGCGTCCAAGATGGAAAACGTAATCTGCCTATGAGTGAGATTGAGATGGATTACATCGGGCTGGAATTCACGGCACAGCGCATCGAACTTCTCGCGCGCCTCTTTGGAATACACAAGTGCCTGCGCGGCCTTCGCCTTATCGACAATAGAGCTCGGTCCGTTATAGTCGCGATTCGTTACAAAGTAACGCGACCACTCAGTCGGCTCATTACGCTCATCCTCCATGCTGAAGAAGGCAACTTCATGCCCAAGAGCGCGAAGACCATCGGCAAGAGCAAAGTAGTACGTCTCGCTTCCACCCTTGCGCCAATGAAACTTATTTACAAGAAGGATCTTCATTACGCAACACCCTCATACAAAGCAAGCGTCCTTTGGACGACGCTGTTCCAGTCATAGCCATTAATCGCGCGGTCACGTGCCATGGCGCCCAGCCTCTCCGCTTGGGCAGAATCCGCTATCAGGCCTTCAAGCACGTCGCGCAGCGCCCCCGCGTCTCCGTGTGGGAACGTGAGCCCGCAACCCTGCAGAACATCCGCGCACTCGGGAATATCCGAGGTAACGCATGCCGCACCGTGAGACATGGCCTCCAGCAAGCTCATGGGCAGGCCCTCAACGTCGGAGGGGAGCGCGTAGCAATACGCGTTGGAGTACAGCTCGGAGAGCAGGTTGCCCTCAACGTGGCCGGTAAAGAGCGCGCGGGGGTCGGACGCGGCAGCCTCTTTGAGCGCCACGGCGTAGTCGTCCGTATCGGAGGAGTCGCCCGCGATAACCAGGCGCTTATCCGTCTTTACCTGCTTGTACGCCTCCACCAACAGTTCCGGTCGCTTCTCGGGCACAATGCGACCGAGGTAGAGGACATAGGAGCCCTGGGTGAGCCCCAAGCGCTCGGAGATCTCCTTCGCGGGAAGATCCGCCTCGGGAGTGATGCCGTTGGGAATGAGCGTAGCCTCGCGGCCGTAAGCCTCCTTGAAGTACTCCTGATTGCCCCGGGAAAGCACAATGAGCGCATCCGCGCACTTGGCCGCCGTCGCCTCGCCGAACTTGATGTACTTGGAAGCCAAGCCGCCCCATTTTGCACGCTGCCAGTCCAGGCCGTGGATCGTTGCCACGGTCCTGATGTCCGCGGAACGCGCAAAACGAAGGGGGACACACGGCCCCTCTGCGTGATAGTGAATTACGTCTGCCCCGTCTTTGATGGCGGCCCTTGTTGCGGCAAAGCTGCTCGTGAGCGCAGAGAGCCCCTTGATGTCCAGAGCCTTTACGGGAACGATGCGGTAGCCATCCTTCTCGTAGGGCTCGGAAGGAGCTCCTTCGCCCATACGGTCGTAGCAGGTTACTTGGTGACCAAGGTCTGCCATACGGCGAGCAAGCTCGCCTACCACCACTTCTACGCCGCCCTCGCGCGAACCCGTTCTCTTTTGGCCTATCATGGCGATGCGCATGCTACACGGCACCTTCCCCAGAGAACATCGTCTTCAGTGTGCCGAATATCAACCGCAGGTCCTGGCGCAGGCTGCGATTCTCTATATAGCGAAGATCCAGCTCAACCATTTCTTTGAAGCCCAGGTAGCTGCGGCCCATTACCTGCCAAGGACCGCTGCAGCCGGGTTTTACCGCCAGGCGCTTCATGTCGTGCTCGCTGTACAGGGCAACCTCGCGCGGCAGGCCGGGGCGCGGGCCAATGAGGTTCATTTGGCCCAAGAACACGTTGATGAGCTGGGGCAGCTCGTCGATGCTGTGCTTGCGAATGAAGTTACCCACACCGGGAATAATGCGCGGGTCGTGCTTCATTTTAAACATGGGGCCAGTGGCCTCGTTTTGGGCCTGCAAGTCCTTGAGCATTTGGTCTGCGTTGGGAACCATGCTGCGGAACTTGTAGATCTTAAACAGGTAGAACGTGCCGTCTTTGCGCACGCGGCCCACGCGCCACTGTGAATATAGGGGGCTGGCGCCCGGGCTCTTTATGCAAATGACCACGCTCAGAATTACCCCGGGAATAAAGAGCAACACCAGGGCTCCGCCGGCGGCGACAATGTCCACCGTACGCTTAACAACGCGGTAGAGCCTGTGCCCAAGCTCGGGCTTCACGCCGGAGTTGGCACCGCGCAGCATCTTGTACGCTTCTTCGTTTGTAAGGTAATCCCCCGCAGCACCGGCTGCGGCAGTAACGGAATTCGCCGTGGCGGCCGTGCGCGTCTCCCGCGCGCCCTGTGCTATGGTCATCATCGTAGGCTCAAGAGCCCCTCCCCTGATACTTTTTGCCTTCGGTCGTCCGCTTGCGAGCTTGCAGCTAGGCGATCGCTCTTCTGTGATTGCGCATAACGCGCTGCTCTTTTGAAAGCACCGCAAGGCCAACGCGGGTGGTTACGCGTCGGCCGCACAAGTCGAGCTCAAAAAAGGCAGTGCTCTTGCGTCTGTTAATGGTTTTGATAAGGGCCTCGTGCCCCAGCAGCGGGCCTGCCGTTACTACGACCTGGTCTCCATCCTTTAGAGCCTCGCTCATGGGCACCACGCGGTCTCCCCTATTGGTAAAGCTGCCAATGAGCTGGGTCTCTTCTTTTGCCAGCGGCACAAACCGACCGTCCTGGGAAAGCACCCGGGCAAAGTCGTCCATGCGCAGCAAATACTGTTGCACGGTGCGCGGATCCGCCGTATCGCAAATGAGATAACCGGGAAAGAGCGGCTTGGTCGTGCTGACCCATTCGCGGTGTAGCTTGATCTCGGTTTGATATTGGGGATAAAAGAGCTCCTGCATGACGCCAGCCGGCACCATGCGCTCGATGCGCTCGCGCATAACGTCTTCGCGACCGTTAGTGACTTGGATCACATACCACACGAGCACCACCCCCTTGCTGTCCTACGTATGGCTCACGGGGTTTGGGTATGGCTACGCCAGGGCGCTTGTGCGCGAAGGCGCTCCATATTCAAACCCTGAGCCCAGTTAGACAAGCACGTGGCTCTGCCCCACCGTGAACGGTATGTATAAAAGCAGCGCTGAGATTGCAGGCGTGTATAACAAATTAACCTACAACCTCAGCTGGCTGCGTGCGAACCAGTCAAGCAAGTAAAAAACTGAACCGCACGCAAACACCTGAGGACTGCTGCGTTTTGCCATGCAAACAATTTGTTTGAATGCGACTAAATCAAATGAAAGCTTAATCAAACAAAAATGCACGACTACTTTATTGGAGCTCGTGGCTTTTCTGGCACCGCCGTTACGGCCGGATGCTGATCGACCCTGCGCTTTGAGGTTTAATGGAACCTGCGGCACAGTTGAACTCATGTGACTCGAATTATCCTAGCACAAGTATTTGATAGGAACCGATTTAGTTAATGTTGGACAAAATATCTAAATAATTAGCAGGTTATTGCACAACTTTTTGGCGTGCAGCTTGTTGGGGAGCTCGAAAATAAGAAAGGCCACTCGTTCGAGTGGCCTTGCATTCACGATGGTGGAGACGAGGGGGATCGAACCCCTGACCTCTTGACTGCCAGTCAAGCGCTCTCCCAGCTGAGCTACGCCCCCGTGACGAGGAGATACTATAGGGGAATGTCTTTGGGGATGCAAGAGGAAATTTTGGGTTTGCTGCTCCGTCCCAGGAAAACCCTCACGGGCCGTCACCCTACTTGTAAAGGTAGGCGATTGCCGTTCCCTGGTGGACGGTTATCGTTGCTGTTTTTCTTACGATGTTGCTGATACCAGTGTCGGCTAGTAAGCCCAAGAAGGCGTGTTCCAGTTCCCATTCTAGGCCGTGTTCGCTTACCTGGGTGTTGGGGGCTATAGCAATAATGGAAAACGTTTTGCCCTCAGCGCCTTCGATGGTCCACGATTCATCTGCGTGAAGAATGCGGGCGACCACCTTGTCCTCGACGATCCAGACGGGGGCACCCTCGTAGCCCGCGAGCAGGCCCAGTACGGAAAGCGCCATATCAGGACGGCCGCCCGTAGCGCAGGTCGCAACTACTTCGGCACCCGGCCAGCGGCGTCGGACGGAATCGAGCGCCAGTGCCAGGTCGGTATAGTCCTTGTAGGGGTCGTGGCGCTCAACTTCAAAGTCGGTGGCGACATCGACCAACGCGCGACCGGCGTCGCTCACCGTGTCGGCGTCCCCCACATATACGTCGCAGCTCAAACCGGCACCCAGCAGAGCATCCAGGCCGCAGTCCACAGCGATGACGTGGTCGCACTCCCCTGCTAGCCTACGCAACAGATCCGCGCTCGCCACCACGGGCGAGCCGCAGACCACTAATACCTTACAAACCACAGCCCTCGCCTATCCCTCAAACGCCAGCACGTGATCCAGATCCAGGTCCTTATAGCTGTCGATAAAGATATCGCAGTTGTCGCGCACATCGTCGCGCTTCATGCGGCCGTGCGGATCATAGATGCCCACGCGGTTAAAGCCTGCGGTGCCAGAGCTCTTTAGGCCAAAAACGGCGTCCTCAAACACCCAGGCGCGCTCAAACCTGTGCCCATGACGCTCCTCCAGACAGCGCAGCGCCAACTCGTACACATCGGGAAACTGCTTGGAGCGTCCCGCCTCGCCCGTCGTGGTAATAAACTCCATATAGCGATCAAGGCCAGCACCCGCAAGCGCGGACTGCACCAGCTCAGCCGGCGTGGACGTGGCAACGCACATGGCAATACCGGCCTCCTTCGCCTGCTCCAAAAATGCAAGCAGACCCTCGCGTGGCGGCACCTTAGAGTAGCCATCGATCAGAATGTCGCCCAGCTCGCGATACAGCTCCTCGCCATTCGCTCCAATGCCCCAGGTGTCGTGGTAGGCCTGGCACTCGTCCTCGAGCGACAAATGCTCAAACTGGGCAAAATCGTCGACCGTTACGTCAACTCCGTGGCGGTGCAATAACTCGGGCTGAGCATAGGCCCAAACGGGGGTGCTATTAACCAGTGTTCCGTCGCAATCGAAAATAAAAGCGACATTGGGAGCAGCGGTCTGGGACATAAACGAACCTTTCGATGTCAAATGGTAAACATCCTGCTAAAAACGTTTTACCAAACGTCAGACTAACAATCTTGAAACCCTAATTGGTAAAACTGTCAAGAGTTTTACCATCGCAATTCTGCCAGTGGTCTAAACATGGCGCTCGCCGATTAAACACCGCCGCAAATCCACTTTTCTCCATAAAAGTAACGAACAGGTGTTATCGTATTTCGTGCCGAAAGTTCCACCGAGCACGCGAGGTGGAACGAATCATAGAACTATCGCCGTCCCTTCGATTCGTGCAGCCTTGGACCTTTCGCATCTAGTCACCAAGGCAACACGCTGCCGCGTCATGATGGGATCAAACGTGAGCGATACAAAGCTAAAGCCAGCAACTAAAAAGCCCGCTACCCGTAAAGCCGCCCCGCACGCACCGGAACTCTCCAAGGACGATGTCTACCTGTTTGGCATCGGCACGTGGGAGCGCAGCTGGGAAAAGATGGGCGCGCACCCCGACACGCAGAACCGTACGCGCGGCTGGCGCTTTTGCGTTTGGGCGCCCGATGTAAAGAGCGTGCATGTCATTGGCGAATTTAACGACTGGGATGAGGAAGCCAACCCTCTGGTGCTCGTGCATACGAGCGCTATTTGGGAAGGCTTTATTCCTGGCGCCGAGCAGGGTCAGCTCTATAAGTATCTCATTGAGACCAACGAGGGCGAGAAGCTCTACAAGGCCGATCCGTACGCCTTTAAGGCTGAGTGCCCTCCGGGTACCGCCAGCGTGTTGTGGACCCTCGATGGCTACAAGTGGAACGACGCCGCATGGCTCAAGCGCCGCGCCAGTCATAACCACATGTCGCAGCCCCTTAACATCTACGAGGTGCATATTGGCTCGTGGAAGCGCCACGGCGACGCGCCACAGGGCGAGCCGGACGAGTACGGCAACTACCCCGGCCCCATGGACCCCTTCCCCGCGCAGCGCGGCGAGTTTTACACCTACGACGACCTGTCGGTGGAGCTCGTGGACTACGTGCGCGACATGGGCTATACGCATATCGAGGTCATGCCGCTCATGGAGCATCCCTTCGACGGCTCCTGGGGCTACCAGACGACCGGCTACTACGCCGCCACGTCACGCTACGGCAACCCGCAGCAGCTCATGCACTTTATCGATGCATGCCATGAGGCAGGCATCGGCGTGATCATGGACTGGGTACCCGGCGGTTTTTGCGCCGACTCCCACGGCCTTGCCACCTTTAACGGCCACATGCTGTTTGAGCACGAGATTCACCCCAACTGGGGAACGCACAAGTTCGATTTCGCCCGCGGCGAGGTCCGCTCCTTCCTGGTCTCCAACGTGCTGTACTGGCTCGAAAACTTCCACGTGGACGGCATCCGCATGGACGGTGTGTCCAGCATGCTGTACCTCAACTTTGGCATTGACGATCCCGGCCAAAAGAAGTTCAACAAGTACGGTACCGAGGAGGACCTGGACGCCAGCGCGTTTATCCGCCAGGTCAACTGCGCCGTAGAGGCGCACTACCCCGACGTGATGATGATGGCCGAGGAGTCCACCGCGTGGCCGCTCGTGACCTATCCGCCGCAGGACGGCGGCCTGGGCTTCCACTACAAGTGGGACATGGGCTGGATGAATGACACCCTGCACTATATGCAAACCGATTTTCCGTGGCGCCCCGGCAACCACGGGCTGCTCACGTTCTCCATTATGTACGCCTTTACCGAGAACTTTATCTGCCCGCTAAGCCACGACGAGGTCGTGCACGGCAAGTGCTCGCTCATCGGCCGCATGCCGGGCGACTGGTGGCGCCAGTTTGCCGGCCTGCGCACGCTGGCTTTCTACCAGATGACGCACCCCGGCGCCAAGCTCAACTTTATGGGCAACGAGATCGGCCAGTTTATTGAGTGGCGCTACTACGAGTCCATCCAGTGGTTCCTGACCGAGGAGTACGAGACTCACCGTCATCATCAGGCGTTCATCAAGGCACTCAACCACCTGTACACCGCCGAGCCCGCCCTGTACGAGCGCGGCTACACCGATGACGGCTTTACCTGGATCGACGCGGACAACTCCAAGCAGTCCATCGTGAGCTTTGTGCGCCAGGGCGAGGACGTCGATGACGACCTGGTGATCTTGATCAACTTTGACCCGGCAAGCTACGAGAGCTTCCGCGTGGGCGTGCCGCGCGAGGGTGACTGGGAGGTCATCTTTGATTCCGACCGTCCCGAGTTCGGTGGCAGCGGCTATGCCGGCGAGGAGCCCTACACCTGCTCGAGCGAGCCCTATCCCTGGAACGGGCAGATGGACTCCATCGAGATCAAGGTTCCCGGCCTGGCAGGCGTGGTGCTTAAGCGCCGCGGTCCCAGCAGCTATATGCCGCCTGTGGTCGAGGAGCCCAAGGCTGCGCCCAAAAAGCGCACGTCCTTGGTGAAGCCCAAGGCTGCGCCCAAAAAGCGCACGTCCTTGGTGAAGCCCAAGCCCGCGGCTGCCAAGAAGGCTCCTGCCACGGCCAAGGCCAAGGCTGCTGCAAAGCCCGCTGCTAAGGCCGCAGCCAAGAAACCGGCTGCCAAAAAGGCCGCTACCAAGGCCAAGTCTGCTTCTGCTAAGCCGTCTGCCAAGGATGCGTAACAAAACCGTTACAGCTGTAATTACCCGCCCCGCGAGGGCGTAGGATACATGTCATAACCGTTTCGGGGAACAACTCCCGGGGGAAAGGAACGTATGAATAAGATCTTCGACAACAAGCAGGAGTTTACCGAGCTCTATCGCGATGCCGTCATGAGCATCAGCGGCAAGAGCGTCGAGGCCGCCAGCGACCTCGACCGCTTTAATGCCCTGGCCAAGCTCGTGGCCGAGAAGGCGCGCACCGTTGCCACCAAGAGCGACGCCCGCGTCACCGCCGAGGGCAAAAAGCGCGTGTACTACTTCTCGATCGAGTTTTTGATCGGCCGACTGCTCGACAACTACTTGCTCAACTTTGGCGTGCGCGACATGGTCGCCGAGGCGCTCGACGACATGGGCTTCGATCTGTCCGTCATCGAGAACCAGGAGCCCGATCCGGCTCTGGGCAACGGTGGCCTGGGCCGTCTGGCCGCATGCTTCCTGGATTCGATGGCAGCCGAGGGCATTGCCGGCTACGGCAACGGCATGCGCTACCGCTACGGCCTGTTTAAGCAGGAGATCGTCAACGGCAGCCAGGTCGAGGCCACCGACGAGTGGCTTACCCACGGCTATCCCTGGGAGGTCCGTCGTCAGGATAAGGCCGTGACCATCAAGTTTGGCGGCCGCGTCGAGGGCTTTGAGGAGGATGGCCGCACGTTTTACCGCACGGTGGACACGCAGGATATCCTGGCCGTCCCTTATGACATCCCCGTCGTGGGCTATGCCGGCGAGACCGTCAACAAGCTGCGCGTCTGGGCTGCCGAGCCGGTCGAGGAGCACTTCGATCTGGAGGCCTTCAACCGAGGCGACTACGCCCTGGCCGATGCCGAGCGCGCCGAGGCCGAGGCCATCAGCGCCATCCTCTACCCCAACGACGCCGGCGAGCACGGTCGTCTGCTGCGCCTGAAGCAGGAGTACTTGTTTGTTTCGGCCGGCATCTACAGCCTGCTCGACACCTTTGAGAAGGAGCACGGCGAGAACTGGGAGCTGCTGCCGCAGTTTGTGGCCATCCACACCAACGACACGCACCCCGCCATGTGCGGCCCCGAGCTCATGCGTATTCTCATCGACGAGAAAAAGCTCGAGTGGGACGACGCCTGGAACATCGTGACGCAGGTCGTGAGCTACACCAACCACACCATCCTGCCCGAGGCCTTGGAGAAGTGGCCTATCGGCACGTTCTCCAAGCTCCTCCCCCGCGTGTACCAGATCATCGACGAGATCAGCCGTCGTTGGCACGAGTCGTTCGACACCACGAAGGAGGGCTGGCAGGAGCGTCTGCGCCAGACCGCCATCCTGTGGGACGGCGAGATTCGCATGGCCAACCTGTCTGTGATCTGCAGCCACAGCGTCAACGGCGTGGCCAAGATCCATTCCGACATCATCAAGAACATCGTGCTCAAGGACTTCTATGCCCTGACGCCCGAGAAGTTCAACAACAAGACCAACGGCATCTCGCACCGTCGCTTCTTTGCCGAGGCCAACCCCACCTACGCCAAGCTCGTGACCGAGGCCATTAGCGATGGCTGGCTCAAAGACGCCTTTGAGCTTGAGAAACTCAAGGAGTTTAAGGACGACACCGAGTTCCTGAAGGCCGTGGGTGCCTCCAAGCGCGCCAACAAGGAGCGTCTGGCCGCCTACGTTAAGGCCGAGACCGGTCTGGTCATCGACCCCAACACCGTCTTCGATGTCCAGGTAAAGCGCTTCCACGCCTATAAGCGCCAGCTCATGAACATCATGAAGGTGATGGACATCTACAACCGTCGCATTGCCGATCCCAAATTCCACGTGACGCCGACGACCTTCATCTTTAGTGGCAAGGCTGCCTCGAGCTACACCTTTGCCAAGGAGACCATCCGCCTCATTAACTCCGTTGCCGACGTCATCAACAACGACGCTCGCGTGAACGAGGTCATGAAGGTCTGCTTTATCCCCAACTTCCGCGTGAGCAACGCCCAGCTCATCTACCCCGCCGCCGAGATCTCGGAGCAGATCTCCACGGCCGGCAAGGAGGCCTCGGGCACGTCCAACATGAAGCTCATGATGAACGGCGCCATTACGCTGGGCACCCTCGACGGCGCCAACATCGAGATCGCCGATCTGGCCGGCCGCGAGAACGAGGCCATCTTTGGCCTGACCGCCCCCGAGGTCGAGCAGCTCTGGGCATCCAACAGCTACTTTGCGTGGGATACCCTCAACGGCGACCGCGAGCGTCTGGGCCGCGTGATGGACGAGCTCAAGGACAACACGTTTGCGGGTCTTTCGGGCAACTTCGAGAGCATCTACAACGAGCTCATGAACAACAACGACCCCGACCTAGTCATGGCTGACTTCCGTAGCTACGTGGATGCATGGGAGAACCTCACGGGCAGCTACGGCGACCAGGAGACCTGGAACCGCAAGGCCCTGCTCAACACCGCCTCGAGTGGCTGGTTCTCGTCCGACCGCACCATTCGCGAGTATCGCGACGAGATCTGGCACGCATAAAGCGCGCGAGCTCCCTTTGCCGCACGGCATTACTCGACGGGCGTGACAGTGCGCCGCGCCCGTCGCTAATGGGTTAGGAACATCGATGACAGAAGGAGAAATCGATGAGTAAGAAAGAATGCATCGCGATGCTCCTCGCAGGAGGACAGGGCAGCCGATTGGGGGCACTCACCCAAAAGATCGCCAAGCCGGCGGTTAGCTTTGGTGGCAAGTTCCGCATTATCGACTTTTCGCTGTCCAACTGCTCCAACTCGGGCATCGACACGGTGGGCGTTCTGACGCAGTACCGTCCCTACCTGCTGCATGCCTACGTGGGCTCCGGCGAGGCGTGGGATCTGGACAGCCGCGACGGCGGCGTGTCGATCCTGCCGCCGTACGAGACGCAGACCGGCGGCGCCTGGTATGCGGGAACGGCCGACGCCATTACGCAGAACCTCGACTACATCAAGGCCAACGACCCCAAGTACGTCCTGATTCTTTCGGGCGATCACCTGTATCGCATGGACTACCGCAAGATGCTTAAGACGCACATTGAGAACAACGCCGACCTCACGGTGAGCGTTATGCCCGTGCCGTGGGAGGAAGCCAGCCGCTTTGGCATCCTGACCACCGACCCCGAAGACGGCCGCATCACCAAGTTCACCGAGAAGCCCGAGAAGCCCGATTCGAACCTCGCGTCCATGGGCATCTACATCTTCTCGGCCGACGTGCTGATCGAGGCGCTCGAGGAGGACGCTCAGGACCAGCGCTCGAGCCACGACTTTGGCAAGGACATCATCCCCAAGCTGCTCGGTGAGAACAAGCGCCTGTACAGCTACGAGTTCCACGGCTTCTGGAAGGACGTCGGCACCATCGCCAGCTTCCATGAGACCTCGATGGACCTGCTGGGTAACAACCCCGAGTTCGATCTGTTCGACAAGAACTTCCCCATCATGTCCAACATCACCACGCGTCCGCCGCACTACATTGGCCCTGACGGCCGCCTGGACGACTGCCTGGTCTCCAACGGCTGCAAGATCTACGGCACCGCTCGCCACTCGATCCTTTCGACCGATGTCATCATCGAGGAGCGCGCCGTGGTCGAGGACTCCGTGCTGCTGCCGGGTGCGCACGTTAAGAGCGGCGCGCACATCTGCCGCGCTATTTTGGGCGAGAACTCCACGGTCGAAGAGGGCGTGAAGCTCGGCTCTGTCGATACCACCAAGGATACGGCCGTCGTTGGAAATGACGTCGTTATCGGGAAGGGGGAATGATCCGATGATCAATCGCAAGGCCATCGGTTATATCACCGCTAACTACTCTTCGACCTACGGCAGCGTGCTGCTCAAGGACCGCCCCATCGCATCCGTTCCGTTTTTGGGCCGCTACCGCCTGATCGACTTTCCGCTGTCCAACATGATGAACGCCGGCATCAAGACCGTCGGCGTCGTCATGCCGGGCAACTACCGCTCGCTGATCGACCACGTGGGCTCGGGCAAGGACTGGGGCCTGGACCGCAAGAAAGGCGGCCTGTTCATGGTGCCCGGCAACGCGTATGGCACCACCAAGGGCGGCATGCGCTTCCTGCTGCGCGACATCATCTCCAACAAGACGCTGTTCCAGCGCTCGGAGAAGCCCTATGTTGTGATGATGGGCACCAACATCATCTTTAACATGGACCTCAACACCATCATCGAGGCGCACGAGAACTCCGGTGCCCAGATGACCGTGGTGTACTGCAAGGCCACGCGCAACGTCGATGACGAGACCAAGCTCGAGATTAACGAGAACGGCCGCCTGACGGGCGTGAGCGCCGGCGTCGTGTACGGCGACAACGCCTCTATGGACTGCTGCATCGTCAACCGCGATACGCTGCTCGAGATTATCGACCACTACCAGGCCGCCGACTATCTGGACCTGCTCGAGGCACTCCAGGGCGACTTTGGCAACATCGACGTGTGCAGCTACGAGTACAAGGGCGAGGTCGTGGGCGTGTTTAGCGAGAAGTCGCTGTATCGCCGCAGCATGGACCTGCTCGACCAGACCGTGGCCGACCAGCTCTTTGACCCCGAGCGCCCGATCCTGACCAAGGCTCACGACGTGCCGCCTTCGCGCTATGCGACCGGCAGCCACGCGTGCAACTCGATCATCTCGGCCGGCTGCATCATCAAGGGCACCGTGCGCAACTCGATCCTGTCGCGCGGCGTCGTAGTCGAGGAAGGCGCTTCGGTGACCAACTCGATCATCAACCAGAGCTGCATCATCAAGAGCGGCGCCCGCGTTGAGAACGCCATTCTGGACAAAAACAACGTGGTTCCCACCAACACCGAGCTTCGCGGCACGCCCGAGAACATCCTGGTGCTGGGCAAGGCTCCGTTAACTTCCGACACCACCATCGTACGTTAACGTTGGCACCGCAACATCGCTCGTAACAAGTAGAATAGCCGCCCGGTTAGCGCCAGGCGGCTATTCTCGAATTGCAACATGGGAGACAATATGGCAGATTCCAGCAAAAAGATGCAGATCGTGTTTGCCTCGGCCGAGTGCGCACCGTTTGTAAAGACCGGTGGCCTGGGCGACGTGGCAGGCTCGCTGCCTGCGGCGCTTGTGCGCGCCGGCGCCGAAGTTATCGTGATGGTGCCCAAGTACGCCACCATAAAGGACGAGTACAAGGCGCAGATGGAGCACTTCTCCGACTTTTACGTGAGTCTGGGCTGGCGCAACGAGTACTGCGGACTCGAGAAGCTCGAGCACGACGGCGTCACCTATATGT
The DNA here is from genome assembly GCA_905214615.1 of uncultured bacterium. GTDB lineage: Bacteria > Actinomycetota > Coriobacteriia > Coriobacteriales > Coriobacteriaceae > Collinsella. The sequence goes on from CAJMMX010000007.1 coordinate 41,878, forward strand.
TCATCGACAACGAGCGCTACTTTGCGCGCGACTATCCGTACGGCTTCTTTGACGACGGCGAGCGCTTTGCGTTCTTCTCCAAGGCCATCACCGAGAGCCTGCAGCACCTGCCGGCCGACTTTGAGTGTGACATCCTGCACTGCAATGACTGGCAGACGGCACTTGCGCCCGTGTTTTTGCGCGAGTTTTACCAGGGCCTGCCGCTGTATGACCGCGTCAAGACCGTGTTCTCGATCCACAACGTGGCGTTCCAGGGCCAGTTTAGCGACACCGTGATGGAGGACATCCTGGGTGTGGCACACATTCCGGCGGCCGCCTCGCAGCTGCGTTGCGACGCCTGCAGCATCAACTACATGCTGGGCGCGCTGCGCTATGCCGATGCCATCACCACGGTGAGCCCCACCTATGCCAGCGAGATCCAGACGCCCGAGTTTGGCGAGGGCCTGGACGGCGTGCTGCGCGAGCGCTCCTATGCGCTGCAGGGCATTTTGAATGGCATTGACGTGGCGGGCTTTGACCCGGCGACCGACAAGCGCATTGCCGCCAACTACACCGTGGAGGACCGTTCTGGTAAGGCCGTATGCAAGGCCAAGCTGCAGGAAGAGCTGGGGCTCGAGGTTCGCGACGACCGTCCGCTTATGGTCATGGTCACGCGCCTGACGCGCCAGAAGGGCATGGACCTGGTCATGTACGCGCTCGACCGCATTCTGGCCGGCGGCGTGCAGGTGGCGGTGCTGGGCACCGGCGACCGCGACTACGAGGACGGTCTGCGCTACTTCCAGGACAAGTACCCCGGTACCATGGCCGCACGCATCGAGTTCGATCCTGCGCTGTCGCAGCGCATGTATGCCGCCGCCGACATGTTCCTAATGCCTTCGAAGTTTGAGCCCTGCGGCCTGTCGCAGATCATCGCCATGCGCTACGGCACCCTGCCTATCGTGCGCGAGACCGGCGGCCTGAAGGACACGGTGATTCCGTATAACGAGTTTACCGGCGAGGGCACGGGCTTCTCGTTTACCAACTTTAACGGCGACGAGATGGGCGACGCCGTGTTCCGCGCGGCGCGTCTGTTCTGGGATAACCGCGACGCCTGGAACCAGCTGGTAACGCAGGCCATGAGCCAGGACTTTAGCTGGACGCGCTCGGCCGATAAGTATCTGGACCTGTACTTCTTTATGCACCCGGAGATCGAGCGCCCGGTGGCTGTTGTCGACGAGCCTGAGGCTGTTGCTGAGCCGGTGGCCGCTGAGGAGCCCAAGGCCGAAGAGAAGCCGGTTGAAGCTGAGCCCGTTACGGCCGAGTCTGAGGTGAAGGCTGAGGCTGCTCCTGAGGCAGAGTCCGAGGTCAAGCCAGCTGCAAAGCCTGCAGCTAAGAAGACCACGACTCGTAAGACGACGGCTAAGAAGGCCACAGCGGCCAAGGCGACGGCAACCAAGACCACCGCTGTCAAGACAACGACCTCGCGCAAGCGCACCACCGCAGCTGCCAAGAAGGCCGCCGAGGCCGAGGCTGCTCCCGAGGTAAAGGCCGAGGTCGCTGAGGCCAAACCGGCCGCCAAGGCTCCGGCAAAGACCGCTGCCAAGAAGACAACCGCGACCGCCAAGAAGACTACAGCTGCCAAGAAGACCACGGCAACGAAGTCGACGGCCGCCAAGGCTACTGCGACCAAGGTCGCTCCGAAGGCTGCCGCAAAGCCCGCCGTCAAGGTCGAGGAGACGCCTGCCGAGCCCAAGGCCGAAGCAGCTGTCGAGGCCAAGCCGACCGCCAAGAAGACCACGGCAAAGGCTGCCGCTCCTAAGGCAGAGGCTATGCCCGCCGCCGTCAAAGAGGAGACCAAGCCCGAGCCTGCCAAGGAGACCCCGGTCTCCCCTGCCGCTCCGACCGAGAAAAAGGCTCCGACCAAGAAGACTTCCGTCCGCAAGGCAACGGCCACCCGCAAGCGCCGCTAATCCAGACGATCCAAAACCTCATCAAACCCTAAGCAAGGGGCGCTCCAACCGGGCGCCCCTTCTCTGTTAATAGTTGGTAAAACGATTTTCTAGGACAACCGTTCGCCGATGGTAAACGGATGTTGTTTATACAGCCTATGTACAACAGATATACTTACATCCTGTGCGTAAAGCCATGGCCCGCAGGCCGTGATTCTATTGAACTGGACCGTATTATGAGATTGATACACAACAGCCGTCTGCCGCAGTTTCGCACTCCGTTTGGCGCTGTGACCACTGGAACTTCCGTTGCACTCTCGGTGATTTTGGAGGATGCCGACCCCAACCAGGCAACGCTTACGCTGCGCACCTGGGTCGATGAAATCGGTGAGTCTCTGTATCCCATGACGCACGAGGGCGACGGCATATTTACTGCAGAGCTTGAGTGCACCGAGCCCTGTCTTATCTGGTACAGCTTTATCTGCAATATCGAGGGCCAGCCCGAGGTTCGCCTAGGCGCGCCGCAAGGTCGCACCGGCGGCGAGGGCGTAACCTACGACTACGCCGAAGTGCCGTCGTTCCAGGTCACCGTCTACAAGCACCGCGAGAACCGTCCCACCTGGTACGAGCGCGGTATGGTCTACCAGATCTTCCCCGACCGCTATGCCCGCGACGAAAACTGGCGCGAGCGCACGCTGGCCGAAGTCGAAAAACCGCGCAACGGAATCCAGCGCCGCATGATCGAGGACTGGAACGAGCCGCCCGTATACGAGCGCGCCGAGGACGGCTCCATCAAGACCTGGGACTTCTACGGCGGCTCGCTCAAGGGCATCCAAAATGACCTGCCCCGCATCGCGGAGCTGGGCTTTACGGCCATCTACCTCAACCCCATCTTTGAGGCCGCGAGCAACCACCGCTACGACACGGCCGATTACACCAAGATCGACCCAATCCTGGGCACCGAGCAGGACTTTACCGAGCTGTGCCAGGCAGCCGAGAAGCTGGGCATTTCCATCATCCTAGACGGCGTCTTTAACCATACGGGTGACGACTCCATCTATTTCAACCGCTATGGCAACTACCCCGGCGTGGGCGCGTGGCAGAGCGAGAATTCGCCGTGGCGCGATGCGTTTTATTTCCACGAGGACGGCTCGTACGACTGCTGGTGGGGCGTGGGTAACATGCCCGCCATCAATGAGAGCTCCGAGCTGGTACGCGAGCGGCTCCTGGGCAAGGACGGCGTGATCCGTAAATGGCTACGTGCCGGCGCTCATGGCTGGCGCCTGGACGTCGCTGACGAGCTTTCCGACGACTTCCTGGCCGAGATCAAGAAGGCCGTACTTGACGAAAAGCCTGACGCACTGTTGCTCGGCGAAGTCTGGGAAGACGCCTCCAACAAGATTAGCTACGGCCATCTGCGTCGCTATCTACAGGGCTCCGAGTTGGACTCTGCTATGGATTACCCCTTCCGCGACATGGTCATCGGCTTTTTGATGGGCTACAAGAACGCCTACCAGGCAGCCGAGGATATCGAAACCCTGCGCGAGAACTATCCCCGTGAGGCCCTGTCCTGCGCACTTAATCTGCTTTCGAGCCACGACCGTCCGCGCATTATCTCGGTGCTCGGCGGCGGCCCCGACGAGTCGCAGCTGCCCGAGTGCGAGCGCAGCAAATGGCGCCTGGACGAGAACTCGATGGGCCTAGCCAAGAGCCGTTTTTGGCTCGCCACGCTCATGCAGATGACCTTCCCCGGCGTGCCTTCGATCTACTACGGCGACGAATACGGCCTGGAGGGTCTAACCGATCCGGGCAACCGCCGCACCCTGCCGACCAAGGACCAACTGCACGACTTCGACACGCTGGCTATTGTCAAAAACGCCTCCGCCGTACGCCGCGCACTGCCGTTTATGATCGACGGCGAGATCAAGGCCTTCGCGCTCAACGACGAGGTGCTGGCATACAACCGCACGGGCAAGGATGGCGAGTCCGCGACGGTTATCATCAACCGCAGCCTGCGCAATTCGCATCGCGTGACCATTCCAGCGCTCGGCGAATGCGCGAGCGATGTGATTAGCGGTCACGAGTGCGAGATCCACAACGGTACGGTCACGCTCGATCTGTATCCGCTGGGCTCGTCGATTATCTATCACCATGCAGAGCAGCGCCTGCAGGAGCCGCTCGATCACGGCGCGGGTGTTGTGTGCCATATCACCTCGGTGCCCACCGACGACGGCAAGCCCGGTACAATCGGCGCGCCCACGCGTCGCTTTATCGACCATCTGGCCGCCATGGGCATGCGCTACTGGCAGGTTCTCCCCGTCAACCCCACGGACTTCTTCCGCTCTCCTTACGCCGGTCCTTCGGCCTTTGCAGGCAATATCGACCTACTGCCCGAGAGCCACGAGGAGCTTGCCGCCGACTTTGAGACTTGGAAGGCCCGCGGCGGCGAGGATGCCGATCCGCTGTACACCGCGTTTAAACATCGAAATGCCGATTGGCTCGAGAAATACTGCGTCTACATGGCCGTTAAGAAGTACTTTGAGGGCGAGTCGCGCCACGATTGGCCGGCAGATGTCGCGCGCTACAACGAGCATCTGATCGACGACAAGCGCTTCCACGACGAGGCCGAGCTTCAGGCGTACATGCAGTACCGCTTTGACCTGGCTTGGTGCGAGCTCATGAACTATGCACACAAGAAGGGCATCGAGGTCATCGGCGATATTCCTATGTACGTGTCCGACGATTCGGCAGATGCGTGGAGCGAACCCGAGAACTTCTGGCTGTCCGATACCGGCAAGGCAATCGAGATCTCCGGTGCGCCACCCGACAACTTTGCACCCGAGGGTCAGGTGTGGGGCAACCCGACGTTCCGCTGGGACCACATGAAGCAGAACGGCTATAGCTGGTGGATGGATCGCCTGCGTCGCGCGTTCTCGCTCTACGACCGCGTGCGTCTGGATCACTTCCTGGGATTCCACAGCTACTTTAGCATTCCCGCCGGCAAGGCCTGCGCCGACGGCCGCTGGCTTGCGGGTCCGGGCAAGGACCTGTTCCAGACCGCCTATGACGAGCTGGGGCCGCTCAACTTTATCGCCGAGGACCTGGGCTACCTGACGCCCGGCGTTCGCGCCATGGCTTCGACTTGCGGCTTCCCCGGTATGGACGTACTGGAGTTTAGCGATTACGACGTTCGTTGCGGCGTGCACCCTACGCCCGGCAAGATCCTGTACACATCGACGCATGACACGTCGACGCTCGCGGGTTGGTGCACGCGCTCCTTTGCGGGCGGCGACGAGCCGAGCGGTGTTGAGGTGGCAGCCAAGCTGATGAGCGACGCGCTGACAAGCGACGCCCCCCTGGTGATGATGCCGCTGCAGGACGTGCTGGGGCTTGGCGACGACACGCGCATGAACGTACCGGGCGTGGCCACGGGCAACTGGACCTGGCAGGCTGACGAGGCCGACGTTGCGGCCGCTGAGGGCAAAACCGCACAGCTCCTGCGCAACACGCATAGATTCTGGGGCGAAGCGTGATAAAACGCCCGATATAGGGTACAGTTACAGACGTTTGAATTTATGCGGGCAGAGTGATCTGCCCGCTTTGTGCTGAAAAGGAAGTATTATGGCGCGCTACGATTACAAGTGCTCGAGCTGCGGCAACGTGTTTGAGGTTGAGCATCCCATGTCCGAGAGTCCCGAGGTCGTGTGCCCCAGCTGCGGCGCTCCGGCATCCAAGACGTTCTCGGCCAGCGGCATCAAGTTCGACGGCAGCGGTTTCTACAACACCGACCAGCGCAGCGGCGGCTCCAGCACCAGCGCCACCAGCGGCTGCTGCGCCGGAGCACCTCGCCGTCGAGATAATACGGTCCCGTGCCGAGCGGCGTGCTGCTCTGTACCGTCGCCGCAGAGACGGGCCGCTTCTTTAGCTAACCAGGTTTCCTTATGAGTTGCGGTGGAATAAGGACTATTTGGCGGGTAGAAGCGGCTTTTCAATCCCTATTTCACCGCAACTTAGTAGTTACTTACGGACTAGTCTGGCGCAGAAGTGGCCGTCGTAGGAATCGGCGTTTACGGGAACGCTTTGGAAGAGGCCTCGATCGTTCTGGCGTACGGAGACGAGCTTCTTGGCCTGCTCGAAGTCGGGCAGTTGCAGAATCTGTGCCTCGGAAAGCGGCGCCACGCTAAAGCCGGCACCCTCGGGAGAAGCAAGGAACGCGTCCACAACCTGCGTGTTCTCTTCATCAAAAACCGAGCAGGTGGCATAGATAAGCTCACCGCCGGCAGCCACGCGCGCGGCGGCTTCCTTGAGCATCGTCAGCTGCAGTTTGGGCAGCTCAACCGCCACATCCTTTTCGGTCAGGCGCCACGGGATCTCGGGATGACGACGCATGGTTCCGGTGCCAGAGCACGGTGCATCGATAAAGACCGTGTCGAACTTAACCGGCTTGCCAAGCATGGCATCAAACGATGTGAGCACCTCATCAAGCTCGCACGCATCACCCGAAACCGTACGAACGCCCTGAATACCGGCCTTATGCAGGCGAGCGAGATTCAGATCGCACTTGCGATCATGAAGATCGAGCGCCGTATGCTGACGCTCATATCCCGCGCGCTTGGCCTGGCACATCATCACATAGGTCTTGGTGCCACGACCGGCACCAATTTCAAGGCAGCTTCCAGGGCGAGTGGCAGCTGTGGCGATGAGCTGGGCGTTGAGATCAGATGCCACCGCGGCAGCACGCTCAAACACACCCGAAGCAACGGCAACCTGGGCATCAACCGGGGCATGGCAGCCCGGGAAGACAGGCGCGACGAGCTGCGAGATATACGGATCGAGCTTAGTCGCAAAGGCGTTCTCATGCAGGGCCAGCGGTGCGGGGGCCAGATTGCCGGCAAAGTTCAGCGCGCCCTCGGGCGTATCGAACGAGGCCATAATGCGAGCGCACAGCCAGAGCGGCAGGCCCATCAGGCGAGATAGGCGAACCAAGCGGCGCTCGGACTCATCGGCATTGGCTGCGGTGGCAAAGTCCTCAACATTGTCAGCAACCTTATGCAGCACGGCGTTCGCCAGACCGGCAGCGGACTTGGCACCACTGCGAACGAGCTCAACACCCTGACTTACGGCGACGCGGCCAGGCGTATGCAAATAGAGCATCTCGAAGGCCGAGATACGAAGCGCCATGCGAACACGCGGCGCAACCTTTTTAGGCTTATCAAGAAACTGGTCGAGCAGCTCGTCTAAAATACCCTGCGTGGCGGCCACGCCCAGCGCCAAGCGGGCGGCAAAAGCGGAATCGCGCTGGTCAATAGCCTTGGCCGATGCGCGAGAAGACAGCACGTCACGCGCATACATACCGCGGCGATCGGCCTCCATTAGCACATCGAGCGCAAGCTTGCGCGCGGGAGACAGCTTGCTCATGACAAAACACCCCACGAAAGATCGGCGCCCTGCAGGCCGGCTGCCCAAGCAGAAGCAGCCATAGCACGCTTGCCGTCGGGCTTAACCTCGAGCAACTCAACCGTGCCATCGGAAAGACCAAGGTAAACACGCTTAGCCTTAACGAGAACCTGACCCTCGCCAAGCGACACGTCAGCCGCCACAGCATCGAGCACGCGCACGGTCTTACCGGCAATCACGCAACGAGCAGGCGCGGTATCGGACGAAGCCAGCACATGACGTACGCAATCGAGCGCCGCCATTTGCGGATCCAGGCGCATCTCCTGCTTAGAAATCTTAGCGGCATGAGTGACGAGCGACTCATCCTGTTCAGTCCAAACAGCGGTGCCATCGGCAAGAGAAGGAAGCGTATCGGCAAGCAGTTTACCGCCAAGCTCACCAAGCTCCATGGTCAGCACCTCAGCATGCTTACCGGCAACCGACGTAGACGCCTGGGCACAATAAGCGCCGGTATCCACGCCATGCCCGATGCGCATGATAGAAACGCCAGCAATCTCATCACCAGCGAGAATCGCACGTTGAATAGGAGCAGCCCCACGCCAACGAGGCAGCAAGGACGCATGAACATTCACAATACCAAGCGGCGCCATATGCAGCACCTCATCCGGCAAAATGCAACCATAAGCAGCCACACAGAAAATATCGGCTTGCGCAGCTTGGAGCGCCTCAACAACCTCAGGCGTCATACGATTAGCCTCGACAACGGGCAACCCCAGCTCAAGCGCGCGAGCCTTAACAGGAGACGGCTCCAGCTTCTTACCACGCCCACGAACAGCATCGGGACGAGTAACAACAAGCGCAATCTCATTCCCAGCCTCAACAAGCGAAGTCAGCGACGGAACAGCAAAGTCGGGCGTGCCCATAAACACAATACGCATAAAAGTTAGTCTCCTCTCAATAACGAGCCGAGACGGCTACAAAAGAAGCGTTCCAGGCCGCATGCGCGCCCAGCCGCAAGAACAATTCAACAAGAACAAAT
>CAJMMX010000008.1 GCA_905214615.1 uncultured bacterium
CTGCATTCAAGCTCAAAGAGTGATAGTACCCTCTCTCATTTGTTGTATGTCCGAAAATCCACGCTCGTTTAAATTCTGCCTACATTTGCAGGAACAGTTCGTGGAGGTGGGTGTCTTCGTCGAGCTCGGGGTGGAAGGTGACGCCGAGCTGGTTGCCTTGGCGGGCGGCGACGATGCGACCGTCGACTTCGGCTAGGGCCTCAGTGTCGCCGTGCACTTCGACGATGCGGGGCGCGCGGATAAACGTCAGCGGCACTTCACCGTCGATGCCGGCTACCTGCCCCTTGGTGCGAAAGCTGCCGAGCTGTCTGCCGTAAGCATTGCGCTCAACGAGCACATCCATGGTTGCCAAGCGCGGCGTCCCCTTATCGTCGTGGGCGGCAAGATCGCGCGCCAACAGAATCAAGCCGGCGCAGGTGCCCAGGACGGGCATGCCCTCAACAATGCGGGTGCGAAGCTCATCGAGCATACCAAGCTCGGCAAGTAACTTGCCCTGAACGGTGGACTCGCCGCCGGGGAGGACCAGGCGGTCAAAGTTCTGCTGCAAATCGGCCGCCTGCCTCATCTCGATACAACGTGCGCCCAGCTCGGACAGTCTTGCCTCGTGCTCGGCAAAAGCGCCCTGGACCGCCAGCACGGCGACCGTTTGGTCTGCATAATCGCTCATGTGCGATCCTTTCTGCTGGACTAGCGCCCGCGCTCCTCCATGATGATCTCGATTTCGTCGGCGTTGATGCCCACCATGGCCTCGCCCAGGTCCTCCGAAAGCTCGGCGATGAGCTTGGCGTCGGTGAAGTTTGCCACGGCCTTGACGATGGCGGCGGCGCGCTTGGCGGGGTCGCCGCTCTTAAAGATGCCCGAGCCAACAAAGACGCCCTCGGCGCCCAGCTGCATCATCAGCGCGGCGTCGGCGGGGGTCGCGACTCCGCCGGCGGCAAAGTTTACGACGGGGAGCTTGCCCGTGGCATGGACCTCGCGCACCAGCTCGACCGGAACCTGCAGCTGCTTGGCTGCCTCAAAGAGCTCGTCGTCGCGCAGGGCAACAACGTCGCGGATCTGCTTTTGGATCTTGCGCATATGGCGCACGGCCTGAACGACGTCGCCCGTGCCCGGCTCGCCCTTGGTGCGAATCATCGTGGCGCCCTCGGCAACACGGCGCAGTGCCTCGCCCAGATCGCGGGCGCCGCAGACAAACGGCACGTCAAACTGGGTCTTGTCGATGTGGTAGACATCATCGGCGGGGGAGAGGACCTCGGATTCGTCGATGTAGTCGATTTCGATGGCCTGCAGGATCTGCGCCTCGACAATGTGGCCGATGCGGCACTTGGCCATAACAGGGATGGAGACGGCCTCCTGGATGCCCTTGATCATCTTGGGATCACTCATGCGCGAGACGCCGCCTGCGGCGCGGATGTCGGCCGGGATGCGCTCGAGCGCCATGACGGCGCAGGCGCCCGCCTCTTCGGCGATGCGTGCCTGCTCGGGCGTGGTGACGTCCATGATGACGCCGCCCTTGAGCATCTGCGCGAGCTCGCGGTTGAGTTTAACGCGATCGGCCTTGCTGGTCTGTTCTGCCATGGTTGCTCCCTTGGTTGGCATGTGCATTGCTTGACGGAACATCCTATCGGGGAGCTGGGTATGGCGAAATACTCAGTTTTCGAGATAATAACAAGGTCAGAGTAATATCAGATTGAATGACTCGATAAGGTCAGGTGACAAACTCATGCTTGACTATAATTTGGAAAACCGCGGCGAAGCATCGCTCTATGAGTATGTTTACCAGCAAATTCGAGATGATATCGTTGCTGGGCGCATTGCGGCGGGGGAGCATCTTCCGTCTAAGCGCGCCTTTGCGAGTCATCTGGGTATCAGTGTCATTACCATCGAGAATGCATATAGCCAGTTGCTTGCCGAGGGCTATATTTGCTCAATGCCGCGTCGTGGCTACTACGCGTGCGAGCTTCCGGATGCGCCGGTTTTGGCTTTGGCTGCGGGGGATATCGACCGAGAAGCTGTCCCTGTTGGTCCCAGCGCGCATGATGCCATGGGGCAGGCAGAGCGATTCGACGCACTTTCTCCTTCCGCTTTGGAGGCGGCGCGGCTTTGGCAAAGTGCGCTACGGGCGACGCTGACGTCCGAAGACGAACGTGATATCTTTTCGCCCGCACCGGCGCAGGGCACCGCTCGACTGCGACGTGCGATTGCGCACCATCTGCGCGGGACAAGGGGCATGAATGTCAATCCCGACAATATCGTTATCGGTGCGGGCGCCCAGCTGCTCGATACCATGTTGGTTCAGTTGCTTGGCGCGGACAAGGTGTATGCCGTCGAGGATCCAGGCTATTTGCGCTTGACGCGCATCTATCAGGCCATGGGTTGCGAAGTGCGGCATGTCCCGTTGGATGCTGAGGGCGTGGACTTGAGCGCGCTGCAGAAAACCGGGACCGATGTCCTTCACCTGATGCCGTCTCATCAGTATCCGACCGGTCTTGTGACGAGCATTGCACGTCGCTATGCGTTGCTGAGCTGGGCCGCCGAGCGGCCAGGTCGGTATCTCATCGAAGATGACTTTGATTGTGAGTTTCGTCTTGCCGGCAAGCCGATTCCCGCACTCGCGTCGATCGATGCCGCCCAGTCGGTTATCTACACCAACACGTTTTCGAAGAGCCTTTCATCGGCGTTACGTTTGGCGTACATGGTGCTGCCCGATGAGCTAATGGAGAGGTTTAAACGCAACCTTGGTTTCTACGCCTCGTCGGTAAGTTCTGTTGATCAGGTTGCCTTGGCGCGTTTGCTGGAATCGGGTGATTACGAGCGACATGTGAACCGCGTGCGCGTTCGTGCTCGCGAGGCGCGTGATGGCCTGGCGGCGCTTGTACGGAAAGCGTTTCCGGCAGGGGAGGTTTCGATCGATCATGCAGACGCGGGCCTTTACTGCACTGTTGCCCTGGCCGAGGACAAGGCAGGGGAGAGTTTCGCGAAGGCTCTCGCTGACGCTCGTATTTCCTATGTCAACATCGCCGATTGCCTGTGGACGGGTGATCGGGCATCGACTAAGAACGCTCCATCTCGCGTCCTCATACAATACGACGACCTGAGCTCTCAGTCGCTCAGTGTTCTTCAGGAGCAACTGCAATAAGCCAACGAAAAGGCCCGAACCAATACGGTCCGGGCCTTCTTCGAGCTAGAGGTTATGTCTCAGGCAGTTGGCTTAGCCAAAGTAGCGCTTGAGCAGGCCAGCGAAAGCCTTGCCGTGGCGAGCCTCGTCGCGGGCCATCTCGTGCACGGTGTCGTGGATGGCATCGAGGCCAGCGGCCTTGGCGCGCTTGGCAAGATCGGTCTTGCCGGCGGTGGCGCCATTCTCGGCCTCAACGCGCATCTCGAGGTTCTTCTTGGTGGAATCGGTCACGACCTCGCCCAGGAGCTCGGCGAACTTGGCGGCATGCTCGGCCTCCTCGTGGGCAGCCTTCTCCCAGTACAGGCCGATCTCGGGATAGCCCTCGCGATGAGCGACGCGAGCCATGGCCAGGTACATACCGACCTCAGAGCACTCGCCCTCAAAGTTGGCGCGCAGATCGGCAACGATGTCCTCGGAGACGCCCTCCATCTTGGCGACGCCCACGACGTGCTCGGCAGCCCACTCGAGCTGGCCCTCCTCCTGCTTCAGGAAGCGAGAGCCGGGAACGCCGCACTGGGGGCACTTGAAATCCTCGGGCAGCTGGTCGCCGTCGAACTCTTCCACATAACCGCAAACGGGGCAAACAAACTTCATGATTCGATCCTTTCGATCGATGGCGATGGTGCGCTCGTCCGGTCCCGTAAGGGCCCTCTCCGGACGTGCGTCTTGACGGGTTCTATTATCCATAAATGAGACCGAATGTGAAGCCTATTAGGAATGATTTTTAATAAAACAATTTAAGCATGTGTAGATGTTGATTGATTAACGATTGCTAGACCTCGTGCGACCTCCGATGAGTACAATCGGTCGAGCAAATGTTGACCAATCAACAAACGAAGGAGCTTCCTTTATGCATCTAGCCCGCCGCGCCTGGTGCCGAACGTATCAAACGGTTTTTCGCATCGCATTGCCGGTGCTGCCCTATACCGAGCCACGCATTTTAGAGCACGCTGAGGAAGTGCCCGCAGCGCTTCAAAAGCGTTCAATACACCATGTTCTTATCGTGACAGATCCCGGCATTGCCCGTCTGGGGCTCACGGCACCGCTCGAGACAGCGCTCGCGTCCAAGGGAATTAGCGCTGCGGTCTATGCCGAAACACGTGCGAACCCCACGGTCTCAAACGTGGAGGAAGCGGCGTCCCTGTATCGCGAGAGCGCCTGCCAGGCCATTATCGGCTTTGGCGGCGGTTCGGCCATGGACTGCGCCAAGGGCGTGGGCGCGCGCATCGCGCAGCCAAAGAAGCCCATCAACAAGATGCGCGGCCTGTTGCGTATCCATCGTCACCTGCCGCTGCTCATCGCCGTTCCCACCACGGCGGGCACGGGAAGCGAGGTCACGCTTGCAGCGGTAATTACCGACGACGAGACGCACTACAAGTATCCCATCAACGACTTTGTGCTGATCCCGCGCTTTGCGGTGCACGACCCCGAGTTTACGCGCGGCCTGCCCGCCTCCATTACGGGGCAAACGGGCATGGACGCCCTGACACATGCCGTCGAGGCCTTTATCGGGCGCAGCACCACGCCCTATACGCGCAGGATGGCGCGCCAGGCGGTGCAGCTCATCCACGACAATTTGCTCGAGGCCTATGAGTGCGGTGGCAACATGCGTGCGCGCCGCAATATGCTTTCGGCGGCGTATAAAGCGGGCGTTGCCTTTACGCGCTCTTATGTTGGATACGTCCATGCCATCGCGCACAGCCTGGGCGGGCGTTACGGGATTCCCCACGGCTTGGCCAACGCCATCATCCTGCCGCACATGCTTCGTGCCTATGGCGAAGCTGCTGCTCCCAAGCTCGCCGATCTCGCCCGCATGGCCGGCATTGCGCCGGCTAATGCGCTGGACAGCCTGGCGGCCGAGGCCTTTATCGATTGGGTCGACCGCATGAACGCCGCCTTGGGCATACCCAAATATGTGACGGGCATTCGCCGCTCCGACATTCCTGAGATGGCGGCGCATGCCGATGCCGAGGCCAATCCCCTGTACCCCGTTCCGCTTTTAATGGACCGTTTGGAGCTCGAGCATATGTACGAGGTCGTTGCGGGTGGTATGTTTGAAGACGAGAACTAGGAGGGCCCATGAACACCGAGGAAATCGCGCGCATCGTTGCCGATCAGCGCGCCTATTTTAAGACGCACGCCACGTTTGATGTCAACGCTCGCCGTCGCGCGCTCGTGAGCTTGCGCGACGCAGTGCGGGCGCACGAAGCCGATATTGCCCATGCGCTCAAGACCGATCTGGGTAAGTCACATGACGAAGCCTATATGTGCGAGATCGGCACCTCGCTTTCCGAGATCCGTCATCAGATTGCGCACGTGGCTCGATGGAGTCGTCCGCGCCTGCGCCCGTGCGACCTCGCCAACGCCGTGAGTGTGTGCAAGACGCAAGCCGTGCCCTATGGCGTCGCGCTCATCATGGCCCCCTGGAACTACCCGTTTTTGCTAACGCTCGAGCCGCTCGCTGGCGCTCTTGCCGCAGGCAACACCGTGGTCATCAAGCCGAGTGCCTATGCTCCGGCATCGAGTGCGGTGCTCAAGCAGATCTGTGAAGAGGCATTTGATCCGTGCCTGGTGACGGTTGTCGAGGGCGGGCGCGCCGAGAACGAAGCGCTGCTCGACGAGTGCTGGGACAAGATCTTCTTTACCGGTAGCGTTCCGGTCGGCAAGTTCGTTATGGAGCGCGCAAGTAAAAACCTTACGCCCGTGACGCTTGAGCTGGGCGGGAAGAGTCCCTGCATCGTGGATGCGACGGCTAACTTGAAGGTCGCGGCGCGCCGTATCGCCTTTGGTAAATGGCTCAACGTGGGGCAGACTTGCGTGGCGCCCGACTACCTGCTGGTCGATACGCGCGTGCACGACGAGCTGCTGGGTCTCATCAAGGAAGAGGTCCGCCGTATGTTTGGCGAGCATCCGCTCGATAACGAGGATTACGGGCATATCGTCAACGCCAAGCATTTTGCACGCGTGCGCGGGCTGATCGATCCCGATAAGGTCGTGCTTGGAGGTACCGCGCGCGAGACTTCGCTCAAGATCGAGCCGACGATTTTGGATGGCGTGTCCCCCGATGACGCCGTGATGCAGGAGGAGATTTTCGGCCCCATCTTGCCGGTGCTGACGTTTGAGAGCCTAGACGAGGCCGAGACGTTTATTACGGATCGTCCGACGCCGCTGGCCCTGTATATCTTTAGCCAGGACCGTGAGGTTCAGCAGCGCTTTGTGCGTTACGTGCCCTTTGGTGGTGGCTGTGTTAATGACACCATTATGCATTTGGCCACGAGCCATATGGGCTTTGGCGGCATGGGGGCGAGCGGTATGGGACAGTACCATGGACGCGAGAGCTTCGATACGTTTAGCCACAAGAAGAGCATCGTGAACAAGGCAACGTGGCTGGACGTGCCGTTCCGCTATGCCCCTTACGCAAGCTGGAAGCACAAGTTCGTGCGCATGTTTGTGCATTAGAATCAGATGACATAGGGATAAACAAAGTGGCCGCCCCCGCGTAAGCGAAGACGGCCACTTCTCACAATGAAAACGTGTATCGGAGTTGGCAAGACCCGCTGCCACGGGTGCCATCCGTGTTCCTATCTTATCTGCAAGCGTTCCGTCGCGCAAGCGTTGCGGCAAACGATTGAAAGACGCAGACAGGATGAATTTGTGTCCGCACGGGCCCGTAGGCTTCTCAACTACGTTGTGGATGCTCGCTAATCGGTAATGGAGGCGCACGTGTTTGATGACGATGACCTGTTCGATCTGGTAGACGATCCGTTTGAGTGGGATTTGCTGCTCGATGACGATGAGTTGGAGCAGGACCGCAAAAAGCAAAAGGATAAGAACGCCCGGGGTAAAGGTTCGAATAAAAAGGACAAGCGCCGCCGAGGTCTGTTTGGTGGGCTCTTTGGGTGACTGTCTCATCGCTGCGTCTGTATACTAAACAGGTCTTATACGCGTTGCGATATGAGGACAGAGACGATGATGTGGTTTACCGCCGACCTGCACCTGGGCGATACGAATATCTTGCACGACATGGATCGACCGTTTGATTCGGTCGAGGAGATGAACCGCCGTGTCATCGATGCCATCAACGAGTGCGTGGCTGTGGACGACCGCCTTTATGTCCTGGGAGACTTTACGTATCGATTGCCCCTGGCGGAAGCGGTTCGCCTGCGCGAGCGCATCGACTGCCAGAACATAACGCTCATCCGTGGTAACCATGACGGCGATTGGGAAGATCCGGACGCGCCGCACATTTGGGATGAGGTGCGCGATTATCTGGAGGTCGCTCCCGGTTACGCGAAGGGCCATCGTCTGGTGATGAGCCATTACCCCATGCTCAGCTGGAATGGCAAGGCGCGCGGCGCCATCATGCTGCACGGGCACATTCACAGCAGGGGAGACCGCACCAACGCGCGCAATCGCGATCGCGAGCGCCCAGTCCTTCGCTACGACGTTGGCCTCGATGCCAACAACTACAAGCCCGTTAGCCGCGACCAGATCCTGGGCTTCTTTGGACTCTAGCTGTAAGTGCAGGTAGAATGAACGCGCCGCGCGGATGGTCTGCACGGCGCGTTTTAGTAGGAGCGATGATTCCATGAGGGCTATCCAGCGCATTAACCACAACGCTGCCATCTGCGAAGATGGCGCGGGGCGTCAACTTATCGCGCTGGGTCGTGGTATCGGCTTTGGCGATATGCCGCATGAGGTCGACCTGGATGTCATCACGCGTACCTTTTACGGCATCGATTCAAAGTACCTGGCGTTTATCGATGAGGTCGACCCCGAGGTGCTGGAGTTTTCTGCTCAGCTGGCCGATATCGCGACCGGACAGCTTTCGTACGAATTGAGTCCTAACCTTCCCATTACATTGGCAGACCATATTCAGTTTGCCATTAAGCGTGCCCGCGAACACATGGTGGTGTCGTTGCCGCTTGAGCGCGATCTTGAGCAGCTGCATCCCATCGAATACCGCTTGGGCGAGCTGGCTGTTCGCGGTATCCAGAAGAGCTTTCATGTGCGCATGCCCCGAAGCGAGGCCGCGGGCATTGCCATGTCGATTGTCAACGCATCGGTTAAGCCGAGCGAGCGGCGCGTGCTTGCCGAGCAGCACGAGGAGCGACTGCTCGATATGACGGTCGCGATTATTCAAGAAGAGTTGGGTGTGACGGTCGATCGCTCGTCGTTCGCCTTTGCCCGCTTTGCCACTCATGTGCGCTATCTGCTCGACCGCGTGGCAAAGAAAGAGCCGATCGATACCGAGAACTCCGGTCTTTACGACGTGCTCGTGGAGCAGTATCCGGCGGCATCGCGTTGCGCTCACCGTGTCGACGATCTGATTCAAGAGACCTTTGGCGAGCCATTGGCCCAAGAGGAGCTCGTCTATCTGATCATGCATGTGAATCGCGTGGCTTCTGTCCACTCGGATAAATAGGCTCTCTGGTATTTCCTTTCCGTCATGGCGACCGTTCGCGGGTCGTTTGCTACCGTTCGTCGGTAATCTGAGCCGCAACGAACGCATCAGCCGCATATACTCCCCGTGTGTTGGGTGTTACTCACGGCGCAGCTCCGAGAGGCACTACCGATTCTGCCGAGGCCATAATTGGGTCTCTGTCGGTTGTGCGCGGGGCTTTTTCATGTCGATCCACCCGGAATCACATGCAAATCAATCTCTTGCCAACTGATGTCGCGCGCTGCGCAGGCGCGAGCGGAATTGTGCGTCTTGGTGCCGTGAAGTCCCACGGCCTTTAGTTGGAAGAGAAGGGATTCGACATGGCTGTCGATAACAAGAAGATTGCCGAGGACGTGCTTGCTGCCGTCGGCGGC
The DNA here is from genome assembly GCA_905214615.1 of uncultured bacterium. Taxonomy (GTDB): domain Bacteria; phylum Actinomycetota; class Coriobacteriia; order Coriobacteriales; family Coriobacteriaceae; genus Collinsella. Next base: position 8,996 of record CAJMMX010000008.1, read on the forward strand.
GCCTCCAATGTGACGAACGCGACGCACTGCATGACCCGCCTGCGTCTGAACCTCAAGGATCAGTCCATTCCCAATGACGATGAAGTAAAGAAGATCAAGGGCGTGCTGGGTGCACAGTGGTCTGGCGGCCAGTATCAGGTCATCATTGGCCAGAACGTGCCGAAGGTCTATGACGCCGCCATTGCGCTGGGCGTCAAGGGCGAAGGCTCCATTGACGAGAACCTCGATGACGGCATCAAGGAGCCACTGACGGTCAAGACTGCGGGCAAGAAGGCCCTTAACTACCTGTCCAAGACAATGTGCATGACGATCCCCATTATCATGGGCGCCGCCATGTTCCGCACACTTGCCGTACTTTGCGGCGACGGCATGCTCGGTATCTGGTCTGCTGATTCCGACATCTACAACTTCTTCTACAACTGGATTTACAACGCAGGCTATTATTTCCTCCCTGTTTATCTGGGTTGGGCTGCCGCAAAGCAGCTCGGCTGCAGCCAGCCGCTCGGCATGATGCTCGGCGGCGTGCTCATTGCCCCTGAGTTCATGACGCTGGTCAACGCTGCGGCGGATTCGGGTGCTACGACCACGATGGTTTACGGCGCGCTCCCGGCTCAGCTGAACAACTATTCTGCGACCGTGCTCCCCATGCTGCTGTCTATGCCGGTGCTGATGGTCGTCGAGAAGTTCATGAAGAAGATCATCCCCGACATGCTCTCCACGGTGTTTGTGCCCGTGTGCACCATGGCTGTGATGACCCCCGTTTCCCTGTGCGCCCTAGCTCCGATTGGTTCCATTCTGGGCGACCTGGTCGGCAACTTTATGTTCGGCCTCGGAAACGCTGGCGGCATCGTCACGATCCTCTCCCTCGTCGCCATTGCTGCGCTTTGGGAGTTCCTGGTTATGACCGGTATGCACCAGGTTCTGATTGCCCTCGGCATTGTGCAGGTGCTCACCTCAGGGTCTGACTCCTGCGTTATGGTCGCGGGTGCTATCGCTCAGTTCGCCACGTGGGGCATGGCCTTCGGTGCCTTCCTGCGCCTTAAGGAGGTCGACGAAAAGGGCGCTATGCTTGGTTTCTCGCTCTCCGGCATTGTCGGTGGCGTGACGGAGCCCGCGCTGTATGGCTGCGGCTTTAAGTATACTCGCTGCCTGGGTGCCATGGTCGCGGGCGGCGCTATCGGCGGCCTGATCGCGGCTCTCACTAATGTGACCACGTATGTTTTGGGCGCAACTAATATCCTTGGTATTACAGGTTATGTTGCAGGCGGAACTGCTAATCTCGTATGGGGCTGCGTTGCATCGGGCACTGCATTTGTTGCCGCCGCTGCCATCGCCTACTTCTTTGGCTTTACCAAGGAGCAGCTCGACGAAGACGCTGCTGCCGCCAAAGCCTAAAGCATCCGTTCGGTAGGACAATTATCTGGGGCACTTGGCTGCGCTTCAAGTGTCCCTTTCCGTAGATGGGGGTCAATATGAAGCAATTGCTCATTCGTGCCGACGATATCGGTTATTCGTATGCCGTTAACCTGGGGATTGCCCACAGTATCAATGAGGGCCTGGTGCGCTCGGCGGGACTTATGCCCAATATGACCGAGGCCGAGCGTGGCTGGTCGCTCGTGGCGGATGTCGGCATTGCGGTGGGTCAGCACACCAACGTGTGCCTGGGCAAGCCGTGTGCCGACCCGGCGCTCATTCCGAGCATGCTCAACGAGAACGGCGAGTTCCATAGCAGCCGTACCTTCCGCGATCATTTTAAGCGCGGCGAGGAGTTGATAGACTTCGACGAGGCCTGCATCGAGATCCGCGCGCAGCATGACCGCTTTGTCGAGATCGTGGGCCGCGAGCCCGATTACTTTGAGGCCCATGCCGTCATGAGCAAAAACCTTAACCGAGCGATCTCGGCGGTTGCTCAGGAGCTGGGCCTTAAGGAGCAAAAGGCGAGCTTCGACCCCGCGGCTGTGGTGCATTGCGGAGATACTGATCTGCGCATGGTGATGCGCTCGATGGAGCCGGGCTACGAGCCCAAAGAGGCAATCATGCAGACGGTTCGCGAGATGGTGGACGGCGAGACGGTCGTCTTTGTGTGCCATCCGGGCTATCTCGATCGTTTTATCCTGGAGAACAGCTCGCTCACGACCGACCGCACCAAGGAAGTCGATGCGCTGATCGACCCCGAGCTTCGCACTTGGCTTGAGTCTCAACCTGATCTTCGCCTGATCGACTACCGCGACCTGTAAGGACCCAAGTCACCACAAAGGGGACAGTCGCCTTTGTGGTGGTTCTGGCGCCGTTGCCATTATGGCGGCGGCGTCTTTTTTGTCCGTGCGGCGCGGTAGAGTGTAGGCGGTTGAAATTTGCGTCCATCGAGGAGCTGCCATGAACGAGATCAAGTGCCCGCATTGCGGCGAAGTGTTTAAGGGCGATGCGTCCGGCTATGCAGATATCGTCAAACAGGTGCGCGATGCCGAGTTCTCGCGCGATCTTGATGAGCGTGTGAAGGCGGTCCAGCGCGAGGGCGAGCAGGCGCTGGAGCTTGAGCGTTCGCGTTCGACGGCTGCCTTGCAAAAGGCAGAGTCTCAGCGCGACGCTGAGCTCGTAGAGCAGAAGAACGCTGCGGCTCAACAGCTGGCGCAAGAAGTCGCCAAGCGCGATGCCGAGCTTGCCGAGCTGCGCGCCAAGCTCGAAGGCGCTACTGCAGAGCGCGAGAGTGCAAGCCAGCGCGCGGCGGTTGAGGCCCGCGCCGATGCTCAAAAGGAGAATGCCGAACTGCAGCGCGAGATCGACAACCTGCGTGCGCAGTTGGGGCGCAAAGATGATGAAGCCAAGCTTGCCGAGGCAGCGGCACGCAATGCTGCTCAAAACGACCTGTCCGCACGTGATGCCCAGATTGCCGAGCTGCAAGCCAGGCTCGCCGCGGCGGACAAGGCCCAGGAGATGGCGCTTGCTGCTGCTGCGGCCGAATCGCAGCGTGAGCTCGAGGCCGCTCGCAGCGAGGCCGAACGTACGCTTGCTGACTATCGCGCGAAGGTTCAGGAGAAGTTTTCCGTCGCAAAGGCTCAGTCCGAGCAGGAGGCCGAGGGTCTGCGTGCTCAGCTGCGCGAACAGGAACTGACGGCCAAGATGAACCTATCGGAGGCGGTCGCCGCGGCGGAGCGTGAGCGTGACGAGGCCCGCGCCAAGCTCACGAGTGAGCTGGCGGTGCGCGATTCACGCGAGGAGCAGGCCAAGGCGGCACACGAGCTCGAACTTGCGCAGACCAAGCGCGCGAACGAGGAACTGATTCGCTACAAGGATGAAGAGATTGAGCGCCTTAAGGACATGAAGGTCCGCCTGTCCACCAAGATGGTGGGCGAGTCGCTCGAGCAGCACTGCGAGACCGAGTTTAATCGTCTGCGCATGACGGCGTTTCCCAACGCGTACTTCGAGAAAGATAACGATGCGTCCGAGGGCACCAAGGGCGACTTTATCTTCCGCGAGTGCGACGCGAGCGGCAACGAGATCATTTCGATCATGTTCGAGATGAAAAACGAGAACGACGAGACCGCGACCAAACACAAGAACGAGGATTTCTTTAAGAAACTCGATCACGATCGCCGCCAGAAAGGCTGCGAGTATGCGGTGCTCTGCACCCTGCTGGAGCCCGAGAGTGACCTCTATAACGCGGGTATCGTCGACGTGAGTTACCGCTATGAGAAGATGTACGTGATCCGCCCGCAGTTCTTCATCCCCATGATTACGCTCCTTCGCAACGCCGCTATGGGTTCGCTTCGCTATAAGCAGGAACTGGCGGAGTACAAACAGCAGAATATCGATGTCACGAACTTCGAAGCCAAGATGGAGAAGTTCAAGGATGGCTTCTCGCGCAACTACAACCTGGCGAGCAAGCAATTCGAGTCGGCAATCAAGGAGATCGATGCCGCCATTAAGCAGCTCGAGAAGACCAAGGACGACTTGCGCCGCAGCACCGAGAACCTACGCTTGGCCCACAACAAGGCCGATGAGCTTACCATTCGCAAGCTCACATGGGGCAACAAGACCATGAAGGCAGCGTTTGACGAGGCGCGCGAGGCTGCGCCAGAGACAAACGAGGAGCCAGCCGAGGCGGATTCGTATGAGGTCGAGGATGCCGAGTAAGGCATAGCGGATAGTGAAAAAGCGGGGCTGCTGGCGATGTTGCCAACAGCCCCGCTTCGTTTCGTCCCAATATGCTTGGCTAATCCTCGAGCAAATCCTCGATAAAACCGACGCGGTAGTTCTTGAAGATGACCTCGCCACCGTCTTGCGTGGCGTCCAGATCGACATCGCCCATGATGCCAAAGTCGTGGTCGCCGTCCTCGTCGGCAAAAATCTGGTGCACGTGCCACACGTGGAGCGCCTTCTCGTCGGACTCGTCGATCGAGAACATAGCAGAGGAGCGCGCGTCGCCGTCGGTGAGAATCTCCTCGTGCTGCTCGTGGTAAGCGTCGAGTGCTTTTTGCCAGCGGATCTCGCTCATGCCCCAGTCGTCGTCGAGTTCGCCCAGGTCGCGCACATGCTCGCGGGCGGCAAGAGTCACGCGGCGGAAGAGCGCGTTGCGCACCAACAGCGTGCAGCCGCGACGGTCCGCCACGACCTCGTCGATGCCCTGCGGCGGCGTGGCGTCGAGGGCTGCCGGGTTGCCAGCGTTCTCCCACTCGTCTACCAAGCTCGAGTCGACCGAGCGCACCACAAAGCCCAGCCACGAGATAATGTCGCGCAGGCGCTCGTCGCGCTTCTCGATGGGTACGGTGCGGTCGAGCGAACGGTAAGCCTCTGCCAGGTAGCGCAGCAAAATGCCCTCGGAGCGGGCGATGCCGAGCTTTTGAATGTAGCCCTTAAAATCGCTCGCGCTCTCCAGCATATCGCGCAGAACGCTCTTGGGAGAGAGTTGGTAGTCGTTTGCCCAGGGTACTTCCTGGCAGTACTTGTCAAAGGCGGCGTCGAGCAGGTCCTCAAGCGGCTTTTCGTACGTGACGTCCTGAATACGCTCCAGGCGCTCCTCATACTCGATGCCGTCGGCCTTCATCTCGGCCATAGCGCGATCGCGCGCGGCACGCTCCTGTGCGCGCAGCACCTGTTTGGGGTCCTCGAGCGTGGCCTCGACCATCGAGATCAGATCCATGGTATAGGTCTCGCTCTCGGGATCGAGCAGCTCCAGCGCGGCAAGCAAAAACGGTGAGAGCGGCTGGTCGAGCGCAAAGTCCTCGGGCAGGTCGACCGTCAGCGCGTAGTCGATGTCCGGCGCGGCATCAGCCGGAGCGTCGGGTGCGGGCGGTACCTCGGTGCGCACGACGACGCCGGAGTCGATGAGCGTGGCGAAGATTTCGTCGGCGCGAACCTCGAGCTTAGCCTTTTCTTCGGGAGTCTGCAGGCTCGTCTCGATGAGGTCGTGTACGCGGGCGCGGGCGTCGCCGCCCTGCTCGACCACGCTAATCACCATGGAGTGTGTGATGCGAAGGCGCGGCTTGAGCGTTTCGGGCTGCGTCTCGATCAGGCGCTCAAAGGTCTGCTTGTTCCAGGTGACAAAGCCCTCGGGGGCCTTCTTCTTTTTAATCTTGCGGAGCTTCTTGGGGTCGTCGCCCGCCTTGGCCATGAGCTTGGCGTTCTCGATCTCGTGCTCGGGTGCCTCGGCAATCACCATGCCCTCGGTATCGAAGCCCGAGCGGCCGGCGCGACCGGCAATCTGATGAAACTCGCGGGCGCGCAGACGACGCATCTTGTAGCCGTCGAACTTGGTGAGCGCGGTGAGCACCACGGTATGGATGGGCACGTTGATACCGACGCCGAGCGTATCGGTGCCGCAGATGACGGGCAACAGGCCCTGTTGTGCCAAGCGCTCGACCAGCAGACGATAGCGCGGCAACATGCCAGCATGGTGCACGCCGACGCCGCATCCGAGCAAGCGCTTAAGAATCTTGCCAAAGGCCGTCGAGAAGCTCGTGCCCTTGGCCGCCTCCTTGATGGCCCCACGCTGCTCCTTGCTGGCAATACCAAAGTTGGCGAGGGATTGCGCCGTCGCAAGTGCGGCGTCCTGGCTAAAGTGCACGATGTAGAGCGGGGCCTCGCCGCGGCGCATTGCGAGCTCGACCGTGCCCTCGAGGGAGGTCGTCACGTAGTCGTAGCTCAGCGGCACGGGGCGTGGGGCATCGACGACCAGATCGCACGCGGCGCCGGTGTGCTCCTCGAGTGAGGCGGCGATCGCGGTGACATCGCCGAGCGTGGCGCTCATGAGCATGAATTGTGTGTGAGGCAGGGTGAGCAGCGGTACCTGCCAGGCCCAACCGCGATCGGGGTCGGCAAAGTAGTGGAACTCGTCCATGGCGACGCAGCCCACATCGGCATCTTCGCCCTCGCGCAGTGCGTCGTTAGCAAGGATCTCTGCCGTGCAGCAGATGACGGGCGCTTTAGTATTGATATGCGTGTCGCCGGTGATCATACCGACGTTATCGCGGCCGAGCACCTGTACCAGGTCGAAGAACTTTTCGCTGACCAAGGCTTTGATGGGGGCCGTGTAATAGCAGCGCTTGCCCTGCGCCATGCCCATAAAGAGCATGCCCAGCGCGACGAGCGATTTGCCCGATCCGGTCGGTGTGCCCAAAATGACGTGATCGCCGGCAGCCAGGTCCATGAGGGCCTCTTCTTGGTGATCCCACAGCTCGATGCCGCGGTCGCTCGTCCATTCAAAGAAGCGTTCGAAGGCCTGATCGGCCGTGAGCCACGGTTCGGGCTCACTGCCGTCTTCGGGCTCCCACCAGGTGGGGGAGAGCGCGCCGAGCGAGCCGAACTCGGCCTCGGTTCCCGTGCCGCCCGAGAATGAGCTGGCGGCGCCGGCGCCCGAGACGGTGCTGGCGGCGGTATCTGTCGTGGTCTGTGCCATGTGTGGTTGCTTTCTCTCGCGATTGTCCGCCAACTATTATGGCGTAGCGGCGGCGCGGGGTGCCAGCGCGCGAGAAAATGCAGGAAATGGGCGTTCTGCCCAGCCGTTTGGTGCAGTAGCCAGCTAAGTGAGTAGACTTTTTGCGATATCGCGAGCACATGGCTTTTGCGCAAGGGCTCTACCTGCGGTTTTAGTTTTCGCTATGCGGGTTGTGCTTGGCTATTGCTAAATAGTCTACTCACTTAGGTTTGAGGACCGTTCGCTGGCGCTTATTTGCGCTTGTTTGCCGATGCCGCGACCATCAGAAGCCCCTAGGACTCCTGCGGTAAGCGCTTCTTGCCCTTGCGGGCGCGGTTTCTAAAGTTCTCGACGGCTTCTTCCATGCCCAGAGGCACATAGGTGAGCTCATCGAGGTTATCGGGCAGGTAGCAGGCAAGACTTTGCTCCTGCATGTGACCCGCCGTGAGCACATCGTCACTGGGATGTGCGCCGGGTGTGGCGCAAATGCCATAGACGACGGCACCCATCTCGCGCGTGCGGCGCTCGTATTCGGTCTCGGGGTGCTCGGGATGGTCGCGGCGGACGTCGTCGCTTACCCAAAGCGTGTCGTAGCCTGCCGCAGCAAACTGCCCCAAGGCGTAGTCGCGCAATGGCTTACTGTCGGTTCGCAGTGTGACGGTGGCGCCGGCTGAAAAGAGCGGACGGTACAGCATTAGGTGGTCGACATGGACGAGTCGCTTTTTGGCGTACTTGGCCTTGGGCTGCGGCGTGGGAAAGTTGATGGTGATGGCATCGAGCTCGCCTGCGGCAAATAGCTGCGACAGCGATGCGGCACCTCGGGGCAGGACGAGTGCGTTGGACAGCCCCTGCTCGCAGATTTTCTGTGCGGCATAGGCGATGCAGATGGGCTCCTGGTCCATACCGATAAAGAGCGTGTCGGGCTCGTGGGCCGCGCGCTCTACAAGGTACGTTCCCTTGCCACAGCCAAGGTCCAGGTGAAGGTGTTCGAAAGGCTTGCTGCCTGCGGGCGCACAGGCCTTGCGCCAATCTCCGGCATAGGCCTCGGGGTTCGTCTCAATCGCATCGGCATAGCGCTCCAAGCGCTCCTCGAGCACAAAGTTCTTAGGGGTGCGAGCGTGGACGGCTCCCATGAGGCTCCTTGGTCATAAGTATGGAACGCATGGCTGCGCGTTCCGGCGATGGGTTAGAAGGGGGCGATTTGCCCGAACGCTGCGGTGCGGCTCGGCGGCGAGTCGTCGGTGCCTACAGACGCTTGAGAATCACATAGCGGTTGAGCTCGCCGCTGCGACCGTCGGCGTGGAAACGCTCGAGCTCGCGTACGGGAACCTCGCCGCTCTTGTAGAACGTACGGACGCCGCGCACCAAGTCGGTGATCTGCTGATCGTCAAAGTGATGGCAATAGCGGTAGGCGTGGCGGTCGTTTTGCCAGCCAATGAGGTGGTCGCCGGCTTCAAACTGCGCGGAATCGTAACCCTCAAACGGCGGGGTGAGCTCGGCGCGGGCTTCGGCTCGAACGGCCTTGCGCGCCATGCGCTCGTCATTCATAAACTCCCAAAAGCTGATGGCGATGATGCCGCCCGGGTGCGTCTGGCGCACCAGGGCGTCGAGCACGCGTACGCGGTACTCGCATGACGGCACGTGGTGCATAAAGCCAAAGCAGACCGAGATGTCGGCGAGCGGGGCGTTGAAAAGCACGTCGGGTGTCTCGGCGGGGTTGAGCTTCATGAGGGCGTCGAGCACGTCGAGTTCCTGGAAGTGCAGGTTGGGAATGCGCAGGGCGTGGCCGTGGGCGTCTATTGCCAGATCTTGGCACGAGTCGACACCATAGAACTCAAACGGGCAGCTGGCATCTGCCGAGGGGTTTGCGCCGTCGACGCCCTTGGCGGCAAGTGCCCCGCCGGCGGCAAAGTTCTCGAATCGCATATTGCCGCAGGCAAGGTCGAAGACGCGGACGGGATGCTCGATCGTGGCCACATCGAGCTGATCAAGCGCGATGTCCATGGTGCGCACCCAGCCGGGCCACGGGGCCTGGCGCGTATCGGAAAAGGAAGCGGAGTGCTCGCGATAGAACGTATTGTTGAGCTGGATGAGCGATGATGCGAAATCGCGGTTCACGGCGCGGAACTCCCTCCGTTGGCGGTGCGGAATAAACAGTACGACCATACTACCGTTAACGCCGCAACGGGGACAACCGAGCTGCGGGTCATTGCTTTGTTTGGACACATTTCCGCAGCTCATATGCGCCCGCAACCTCCGGTTGTCAAAAATCTCACTAGAATAGGTGGCATGCTTTTGGCGGTGGCGGATAGATTTTTAACTGTGCAAGGCGCCTTAAGAACAAAAACGGTCCGGCGGCACGGCTGGCATCGCATAGGAGGAACCATGAATGTAGAAACTGCTCAGCGGCTCGCCGACCTTCGCCGCAGCAAGGGCTTTAGCCAAGAAGGATTGGCGCGAAAGCTGGGACTGTCGCGCCAGGCGGTCAGTAAATGGGAGCGCGCGGAGAGCTCGCCTGATACCGAGAACCTGATCTCGCTTGCCAAGCTCTATGGTGTGAGTCTGGACGAGCTACTCAATCCGAGCGACGAGATCGAGGACGATATCGAGTTTGAGAACGAGGACCGTGCTCGCCAGCGCGAGGCCGAGGCGGCCGAGCGCGCCCGTACCCACGAGGCGGCAGCGCGCGCTACCGAGGCGGCAACACAGGCGAGTGATGCTGCGGCCAAGGCGGCGCAAGCTGCAAGTTGGAGCGCACAGGCGGCTAACGCCGCGACGGCGCAAGCGACGAGCGCTGGCGCGGTCAATCCGACTCCAGTGAAAGGTCCGTTCCAGTCGTTTCCGTATTGGGCCGTGTGCTGGCTGCTGTTCTTTTTACTGATGTTCCTGTTTGGTGGTGCCCCCTTTGCCGCACTGATCTTCTTTACGATCCCCATCTATCACTGGGTGGCGCGTGCGCTCGACGGCGATTGGGCGCGCGGGAATATTCAGGTTGGTCCGGCGCCGGTGGCATCCAGGGCTCAGGATGATTCCCCTGCGGTTGATACCGACGTGGCTACCGCGACCCCCGTTGATCCGAGCGCCAAAGAAGGTGATGAATAATGAAACTCTCGCATGAATCGAAGGTGCGTCTGGGCGTTGGCATCGGAGCGTTTGTGCTTATTGTTGGGCTTGTCTTTGGCGCTTCGCGGACATGGATTCATTTTGATGGTCCGTGGGATCTCGGCACTATTGCATCCGGCTTGTCCGGTAGGGACGATGCGGTTGACGCCGATGTTTTGAACGATGGCGGTAAGTATTCCGCTCAGCCTCAGCAGCTTTCGAGCACGACTTTTGATGCCGATGAGTTCCGCTACCTCGATTTCGATATCAATGCGGCTTCGGTGGACGTCAAGGTTGTTGATGGCAACAAGGCTCGCGTTATCGAGCGGGGGCGCGTTGCCGAGGGTATGGATGCCTCCAAGGCCGCGACGCAAAACATCGCATCCGTCGAGGACTCGACGCTCAAGGTTTCCCAGTTTGGAAGTGACGACGGTAAGGCAATCGATCGCTCAGTTACGGTCGAGCTGCCGCGCCGTGTTGCCGAACATCTGAAGGGAGTCAACGCGCACGTGGGCTCGGGCGATCTGCAGATTGCCGGTGTCATCTGTGATGGTTTCGACCTTTTCCTGGGTGCGGGAGATGTAGAGTTTACGGGCAGCGTGACTGATGCGCTCAGCGCTGAGGTCGGTTCGGGCGATGTGACGTTCGAGCTTTACCAGGCCCCCGCGAAGTCGATGGACGTGAGTGTGGGCTCGGGCGATGTGGAGATGACGGTTCCGAACTCGACGGGCTTTAAGGCGAGCCTCACCTTGGGCAGCGGCGACTTCGAGAGCGATTTCCTTCCGCTTGACTACGACGGCGAGACCATTTTGAATCTTGAATTCGATAACGGCGATAAGTCTGCTACGTATCGTTTTGAGGTCGGTTCGGGCGACATGTCGTTTGATCCGGAGTGACATGCGGTTTTCGGAGATCGGTGCATATAGGCATGCTCTTTGATGGAGCCGGGGCCGTGACGGGCTCCGGCGCCTTTGCCTTTACAATGGGGGCATGGAACAGATTATTTTGAACATACTCGAGGCTCTGCGTCGCGGTGAGACCGTGGACGACAAGGCGCTCGTCAAGTTGATACATGCCGAGGCGCGCCGCGAGGGTGCCGACAAACGCGATTTGGCCAAGCGCCGTCTGCTGCCGTTCTACCAGCGGGTGAAGCGTGAGGAGCCGGCTCGTTGGGCTGGGTGGAATGTCGATGCCGAGCTGGAACGTCGACTGCTGCAGGTGCTGCGTATGAAGCCGCGCCGAACGGCCTCGGGCGTGGCGACCATTACCGTCATTACCAAGCCGTGGCCCTGTTCGGGCGATTGCCTGTTTTGCCCCAACGACCTGCGCATGCCCAAGAGCTATCTGCGCGCCGAGCCGGCATGCGCCCGTGCGGAGCAAAACTGCTTCGACCCGTATTTGCAGGTGAGCGCTCGTTTGACCGCGCTTTCGCAGATGGGGCATGCGACCGATAAGATCGAGCTCATTGTGCTCGGTGGTACCTGGAGCGACTATCCGCAGGGGTATCAGGCATGGTTTATGTCGGAGCTCTTCCGTGCGCTCAATGAAGACGCCGTGGCGGGCGTGGCGGCTAACCCCATGCTGGCACGTCCGGGCATCAGCCGTGCCGAGGCGGGGCGCCTGCTCGATGACGCTCCCGCCGATGCCCTGCCGCCTGTGGTAGCAGAGCGCCGCGAGCGCTATCGGGCCGCCGGCATTGCGACAGATGAGGCCGAGCTTGCTGCCGGCGTTGCTGACGAGCAGGGGCGTGTGGATGCTGCCGTGGGCGGCTATAACCGTGCGGTGCGTCGTCTGTACGGCCCCGGTACGCCGTGGGGCGAGGTCACCGAGTGGCAGACGGCAACGATGGAGGAGCTTGAGCAACAGCAGCGCATCAACGAGACGGCGAAGCATCGCGTGGTGGGACTCGTTATCGAGACGCGCCCCGATGCCGTAACGCCGCAGGCCCTCACGCTTGTCCGCCGTCTGGGCTGCACCAAGATTCAGATGGGTATCCAGAGCCTCGACCAGCATTTGCTCGATATCAACGAGCGTCGCATTTCGGTGGCGCAGATCGAGCGGGCGTTTTCGCTTGCGCGCCTATTTGGCTTTAAGATTCACGCGCACTTTATGCTCAATTTGTTGGGCGCCACGCCCGAGGGGGACAAGCGCGACTACGAGCGCTTTATGACCGAGGGGGCCTTTATGCCCGACGAGGTCAAAGTCTACCCATGTGCGCTCATCGAGGGCTCGCGCCTGGTGGGCTGCTACGAGCGCGGCGAGTGGCGCCCCTATACCGAGGAAGAACTGCTCGATGTGCTGGCCGATGACATCGTGGTGACGCCGGCATTCTGCCGCATCAGCCGCATGATTCGCGACTTTAGTTCCGATGACATCATGGTGGGCAACAAGAAGCCCAACCTGCGTCAGCTCGTCGAGAACCGCCTGGCTGCTCGGGGTGACGGTGCGACGGTGCGTGAGATTCGCTATCGCGAGATCAGCACGGCGGGTGCCGACTTGGATGAGCTATCTCTTGATGAGGAAGTAGCGTACGAGACGCCGGTGACTTACGAGCGCTTTTTGCAGTGGGTGACGCCGCGGGGCAAGATCGCGGGCTTTTTGCGGTTGTCGCTGCCCGATCGCGCTTTTGTTGCCGCACATGCGGACGAGCTGCCGACGATGCCGGACGAGGCGATGATTCGTGAGGTGCACGTGTATGGCATGGCGGCGCGCGTGGGCGATCAGGGCCAGGCAGCGCAGCACCATGGATTGGGACGTTTGCTCGTGGAGCGTGCGTGCCAGATAGCTCGGGACGCTGGCTATACGTACATCAACGTGATCAGCGCGATCGGTACGCGCGAGTACTATCGCCATCTTGGATTTTATGACCATGGCCTTTATCTGCAAAAGGAGCTCTAGATGAACAAGCCGAGTGTTTCTGCCGGCGTCGTTGCCGGCGTTGCTCTGGGAGCCGCGGCGCTTGGTGCGGCCGCTGTCGCTGTTCGTGCTGCCTGTCTGCAGGTCGCGAGGACCCGCAACGGGTTGGCACGTGTGAAGCGTGTGCACGACGAGAGCGGTGACGAGGTCCGCGTGCTCGTACAGGGCGGCGTCTACCAAAGCGCGAGCTATGTTGGCGATCGTTGGGCGGAGCCCGTCTTTGCGTACTATCGTGCATTTGACGATGTGTTTGAGGCCGAGGACGCAATGCGTGATGCTTACGGGCATGGTATCGACCGTATGCTCATGCTGGGCGGCGGCGGGTTTGCCTATCCCAAGTTTGCGCTGATGTCGCACGAGGGCCTGCGCATGGACGTCATCGAGTATGACGGAGAGATAACGCGCTTGGCGCGCCGTTGGTTCTATCTGGATGAACTGGAGCACGCGGTGGGCGATCGCCTGCGGGTGATTACCGCTGAGGCTCGCTCGTATCTGGGTGTGACGAGCGTGGGCCATCGTCGCTACGACGTGGTCGTGAGCGATTGCTTTGGCGGTGCCGAGCCCGTGCGCGAGCTGGCGACCGTTGAGGCGCTGCGCCTGGTGCGGGGCAGCCTGAACCCCGGGGGTATCTACGTGGCCAATATCGTGAGCGCAAACGAGGGGAGCGATGTGACGTTCCTTCGCGACTGCGCTGCCACGGCACTCGAGGTATTCGTCCACGCCTGGGTGGTCCCATGTGGCGATGCGAAGTTCAGCGGCGAGGAAAACTACCTGCTCATCGCCAGCGACGGCGACTACGCCTTTGCCGAAGCCGTGCCCTTCGACACCGACTTCCTCGGCACCGTCCTTCACGACAAGTAAGTCTCCCCGTCCCAAAAAAGACTGGTCTTAGGCGTGGTCGCGCCAGCCGTGAACGCGCTGCTTCATGCCCTCTATGTCGAGCACGCCTTCGGCAAAGCCCTTGCGCACGAGCTCTTCGGGAACAAACTCGTCGTAGCGGTCAAAGTAAGGCACCTCGCCAGGATAGACGAGCTCGATGGGATCGAAGTCCTTTTCGGCCTCGGCGGCGAGCACCTCAAAGAACGTCTCCTCGTCGGCCTTCATCTTAAACTGCATAAAGTACGGGCGTGACGGGTCGAGTCCGCGAAGGCCCAGCTCAGCGGCGCATTTGATTTTAAGCATGCGCTCGAGTGCTAGGAAGGCGTAGCTGCCCAACCAGGGGAAGAGCACCCAGGTGTCGCCACCCAGGTTGATGAGCGGCTTAGTTCCCGCGCCCGAAATCTCGGCGGTATGACGAGCCTGCGCCAAGCGAGCCCGTGCGTTACCCATAAGGTACGGATATGCTGCGTGCTCAGTGAGCGCTTGGCGCATGCGCTCGAGCACATGCGTGTTAATGTCGCCGGGGCAGTCGCCAAAGTAGGCCGGCACCCGGCCCTTGACCTGCGTGGCAAAGACAGTGTGGCGCTTCCAGTCCACTTCCTCGACAATCCAGCAGTGTCCGGCGATGGCGATGCGCTCACCGGGCGGGGGCGGATTAACGATCGTGCCCAGCTCAGCCGATTCGCTCCGGACGGTAAACTCCTCGTTTTCCTGGAACACGGCGTAGAACTTAAAGTTGTTGATGATGCGCTCGCCCGCGAGACCCACGATGAGCCCGCCACCTTCGGTGACCTGGATATGGTCGATCTTAATGAGGTGACGTAGCAGCACACGGTAATCGTCTGCCGAGACACGGTGGAAATAGCTGAGCGTGAGCACGCGCTGGGCAAGTTCGGCCGGCGTGAGCTCGCCGGTGCTGGCGAGGGTCGACATAGTCTGGTGATAGAGCAGGCTGTAGGGGAGACGATCGAGCTCGGGTGGCTCGACCCACTTTTCCTCGCGATAGAGTTGTACGAGCGCGATACCCTGCAGGAGCTTCCAGGGAATGGTTTCGGGCATCATCGTGCGCGGCTCGGGCTCTTCCTCGCGCATGACAAACCACATCTCGGGCGGAAGATCGCGACGGCCTGTGCGCCCCATGCGCTGCAAAAAGGAGCTGACGGTAAACGGCGCGTCAATCTGGAAGGCGCGCTCCAGGCGGCCGATATCGATACCGAGCTCCAGCGTAGAGGTGGTGACGGTTGTCTGCGTCTGCTCCTCGTCGCGCATGAGCTCCTCGGCCGTCTCGCGCAGCGATGCCGAAAGATTGCCGTGATGGATGAGAAAACGGTCGGGCTCGTGCCGGCTCTCGCAGTAGCTGCGCAGCATGGAGCACACGGCCTCTGCCTCCTCGCGCGAGTTGGCAAAGACCAGGCATTTGCGGCCGCGCGTATGCTCAAAGATATAGCCCATGCCGGGGTCGGCGTTGTCGGGCGCCGTGTCGGTGGGGTTGAGAAGCGCCTGCTCGGTCGCTCGTGGGATGTCGACTTCGCCCTCGGGGGCCGAGGAAGTGCGACGGTCTTTGGGAGCGGCCTTGCCCCGCGCCTGCTCACGACGTTGATGGTGTTCTTCCTGTGTAAGCTGTCCGCTGTGGCACATGTCTTGTCCGGATGCGGGCAGCGCCGCGGGCGCCGCCGTCTCAATACGCTCGCAAGCAAGCACCTCGGCTTCTTGTGGACCTGTGCCTACGAATCCTCGTTGCTGAGCCTGGGGGCCCGAGTTGTAGAAGTGCTCCATGGAGATGCGCCACACGCGGCGCGGTTCCTCAAAGCGGGGGATAACGCAGTCGCGCCCCGTTCCCTGCGAGAGAAAGGCGCCCGTGCGCTCGGGGTCGCCGATGGTGGCCGAAAGGCCAATGCGGCGGGGCTGCACGCCTGCCATGCGCGAGAGGCGCTCGATAAGACAGAGCGTCTGCCCGCCGCGGTCGCCGCGCATGAGCGAATGGACTTCGTCGATAACCACATAGCGCAGGTCGCAAAACATGCGCGGGATCGCCATGTGCTTATGGATCAGGAGCGCCTCGAGCGACTCGGGCGTAATCTGTAGGATGCCGCTCGGTTTTTTGATGAGTTTGGCCTTGTGTGATTGCGAGACATCGCCATGCCAGTGCCAGACGGGGATATCGGCTTCTTCGCACAGGTCGTTGAGGCGGACGAATTGGTCGTTGATGAGCGCCTTGAGGGGGCCAATGTAGAGGGCGCCCACGCTTGCGGGCGGGTTCTCCCAAAACTCGGTCAGGATAGGAAAGAAGGCTGCCTCGGTTTTGCCGGAAGCCGTGGATGCCGTCAGGAGCACATTATCTTGCGTGTTAAAGATGGCATCAGCTGCTGCAACCTGGATGGAGCGTAGGCTCTCCCAATCGTGGGAGTAGATGAAGTCTTGGATAAACGGGGCGTAGCGGTCAAAGGCGTTCACGGGGCCTCCTTTCAAAAGCGAATCTCTCAACGCGGCGGGCAGTGGCTTGCTGCATTGCTGCTTCAACGTTTGCCCAGATAGAGCCTGCCAAAATAAACCTGTCCCTTTTTGGCAGGTTAGATGGTGAATTCGGCGAAGTTACGGTCGCCGCCTGCGGTATCGGTGTCGCCTGTTGCGGCTGCCGGCGCCAGCGCGTCGCCGCCGACGCTTTGCAGCAGCTCGGCCACGTTGGCGTCGGGGTTTTGGCATAGGATGTCGAGCAACTCGATAAAGTCACGAATGACTTCACGCGGCGTCAGATGCGTGTCGGCTCCCACACGACCGAACTCGATCTTGAGGAAGTCCACCAAGTCGTTCTCGGTAAGCGTGGGCGTCCAGCCAAAGTAGCCAGCGTGAATTTGCATGAGTTTTTCGATGAGCACCAGTAGCTCCTCGTAGGTGAGCGGCTGCAGGCGGATGATGGGCGCGAGCATGTCCTTAAGGTCCTCGCGCGCAAAGCGACCCTGAGCGAGTCGGCTGCGCAGAGCCTCGTAGGAGAACACGCCGCGGCGGCGGTCTTCGATGGAGGTTGGCGTGCCGCCCATGATCATGCCCAGGTACTGTGCCTTGCCCTGAAGTGTGTCGTTGTACATGGTCAGGATCTTCTCGTAGTTGTACTGGCGCGTGATGGCATTGGGAATCTTATACAGATTCACGAGCTCGTCGATGAGCACCAGCATGCCCTTGTAGCCACTGCAAACCAAAAAACGCGCGATGAGTTTGACGTAGTCGTACCAGTCGTCATCGCTGATGATGGTCGAGGAGCCCAGCTCGGCGCGTGCCTCGCTCTTGGTGCGGTATTCGCCGCGAATCCATTTGGTCACGCGGCTCATGGTCTCTTCGTCGCCCCCGGATGCGGCCATGCGATAGCGGCGGAGCATGCGGGTGAAGTCGAAGCCGTGGACCATCTCCTCGAGCGGGGCCAGTTGGGCATTGACGACCGACTCGTCGACGTCGGCACACGAGGCGACCCAGCGATCCAGAATAAGGTTGAGCGCACCGCCCTCGGGGCGCGTCTTGGTCGATATATTGCGGATGAGCTCGCGGTAGGTGGCAAGACCCTGTCCCTGACCGCCCTGCAGGCGGCGCTCGGGCGACAGGTCGGCATCAGCGACGACGAATCCCTCGCCCATGGCATGCGTGCGGATAGTCTGGAGCAAAAAGCTCTTGCCGGCGCCGTAACGACCGACCAGAAAGCGGAAGCTCGCGCCACCGTCGGCGATGAGACTCAGATCGGTGAGCAGGGCGCGGATCTCGACCTCGCGCCCTACGGTGATGTAAGGAAGGCCGATGCGCGGGACCACGCCGCCCTTGAGCGAGTTGAGAATGACGGCAGCGACGCGCTTGGGCACGCGAGGTGCTGCGGATGCGGTATCACTCATGGTCTAGGTATCCTCTCACGTCTGCTTCGTAGTCCTCGATAATCTGCGGCCCTGCCGCGCTAAATTCAATTACGGTGTCGCCCACCAGGTCAAAGAGCGCCTCGTTGATGGTATCGACGAGCATGTCCTCGCTCTGCTCCGATTGCACTACCGCCGATTCCGCCTGTACTGCGTTGTGCTCGAGCAGCGCGCGGAGATAGGCGTCTGCGGCGGGCGCGAGTTCGTTTGTGGCGTCAGCGGGCGTAGCAGCTGCGAACGCGGGCGTCGGCGCGAGAAGCGGTGCCACGACACCAAACTGTTCGGTGGATATGGTCGGCTCGTCGGACTCGTCCTGCCCTGCGGCCGCCGCGACCGCCTCGACCATCGCGTCGGCTACGGGCTCGGCTTCCGGTTGCCCTGAGTCCGCTGCCTCGGCTTCTGCGGACGCGCCGTCCTCGCGTTCCTCGTCGATCAAAAGCGCTTCGCGCGTTTGTGCGGCAGCGCTCCGAATGTGCCCCAGCTGGCTCAAATCGATATCGATCTTGACGGGCTGGTGTGCGGCGTCCCACGAAAGCCATGCCACAATCTCGTCATCGATAATCTTGGCCAGATATTTGGGGACCTTTTCTTCCTTCAGGGGATGGGCAGGGTCCAGGGCCAGGCGCAGGCGTTGGTCGCAGGCGCGCATCATCTCGCCAAGTTTGCTGCTCTTTTGTCTGCTGCCGTGAATCCGCATGCATTCCCAAAAACCGTTTTGGCAACGGTAGATATGGATGGGGTCCAGACGGTATTCGCAGTCCTCGTGGCGCTCGGGCGCAAAGAATACGGCCGAGGCAAACATGGTGTAGGGCATTGCCGTCTCCTCCCCAAATAAACTTGCCACGATGCCGGTCTTTCGGTGCGTGTCATAGTAGCGCGCCATGCGGACATACACGGCGCACGCCACGTGGCGCAGATCGCGGTGGTGGCTGCGGTCGAGCCGCGAGCTACTTAGGTTGTACGTGGAGAGGGCGTTGATGGCGGCCATGAGTCGCTCCTCGCGCACCTCATCGGGCGGAAGGGGGAGCGTGGGCTCGGAGGTTTTGCGACGCTTGGGTGCCGGGTCCGACGGCGTCGGTGCTGGTACAAGGTCTCGTGCCGCGCGCCGCAGTTCGATAAGGGCGTTATCGAACATGACGGTTTTAGAGTCGCGAAGCAGCTTGGGGTCGAGCCCGTGGAACACGGCGTAATCTTGCAGCCACACGCGCGCAAACCGGTCGATGCCGGGCTCGAAGGCGCGATAGACATCCCAAAAAGCCTTGATCTTGTTAAAACCATCGAGTGGATTATCTACGCCAATGCCGCAGATCAGCTCATAGAGATACAGAAAGGCAAAGGACGTAGACGTTTCCTCGACGGTTCCGCGGCGCACTTGGGCACGCCAGGTAAAGTAGCCGCGCAGTTGCCGGTCGCTCATGGCGTTGTAGGTGGGAAAGTACGACTTAAAGGTGCCGTTGTAGGGACAGTCGTCCTCAAAGTCGGCCATCAGCAGGCCCTGGCGGTAAAAAAGCTCGGCTTCCGAAAGCCAACGCCCCGCGCCGCCCTTGGGGTCTTCTTGCCAACGCGATATCTCACGCATTTTGCGGTACTGGTCGGGAAGGAAATTCTGCATCTGTCGGCCGGTTTTGAGAATCGGCTCGTCTGCGTAGGTTTCGTTTGAGAAGCGGGCGGACTGATGGGTCCGGGCCTCGGCCATAATGCGCTCGATGAGCATCTTGATGTCCTGGTCGGCCACCGCTCCTCCTCTCGAACGCAGCTACGGTGACCTCATATCATAGCACAGCATCAAACAGATGTTCGAGATACCGCTGCGTTGATAGATTTAGAACAGGAGGGCGTATATGACGGCGATGACGACGGAGGGAAGCATATTGGCCGTGCGGAAGGTCTGAGGACGGATGAGGTTGACGCCGACGCAGAAGATGAGCATGGAGCCTACGAGCGAAAGGCTGTTGAGGGCTGCTGTGGTCATGATGGGGGAGAGCGCGCCGGCAAACAACGTGATCGTCCCCTGGAACACGGCGACGGGCAGGGCGGAGAAGATGCAGCCGCGGCCAAGCGAGGCCGTCATGGTGCAGACGATGATGCAGTCCAGTGCGCCCTTGAGGGCAAGCGTTGACCAGTCGCCGAGCAGGCCGTCCTGGATCGATCCCACAATGGCCATGGCGCCGATGCACACGGTGAGTGAAGTCGAGACAAAAGCGTTGGTGAACTCGTTATCGCCCTCACTGCCAGTCTTGCGCTTGAGCCATTCGCCAAGGTTCTCGATGGCGGCCTCCAAGTTGATGGCCTCGCCGATGAGCGAACCGAGCGCAAATGAGACGATGAGCATGGTGGTACCGGTGGTCGCTAGCGCCTTTCCATCGATGATGAGCATCTTTTGCATGGTGCCGCCCAGGCCGATAAACAGGACGCACAGCCCCGATGCTTTCATGAGCGTGTCTTGGATGCGCGGTGTAATGAAGCGGCCGCCCGCTAATCCCAAAAGACCGCCCGCAACTAAAAGCGCAACGTTGATGATTGTTCCCAAGCCCGGCATGAGCCCTCCTGTATTGATGCCAACGTGGCAATCGTAGCAGAACGAAATGCGAGGTACATCGCGACTCATCTAATACGTTATATAAGTGGTATTAGGAATGATGCGCAGCATTTAAGCCTCAGGTGGTTGTCGGGACATAGGGGTAGTAGTCAAAGCGCAGTGTCATAAGCCGCTGCGGGGATTCAATAGCCGCGGCGATGATATTGGCATCGCGGGCACGATCAAACCCTTCGAGTTCGATCTGATACGAGACGTCTTGCATAATGTCCAGACGTCGCCAGGCTAGAAGTGTGTCGCCATCGAATTCCAAGGTCTTGCCTCCGTCTGGGGCAACGGCGTATAGACGCAGTTTAGCGGTGGTTGCAGGGTCGATAACCGTGACCTTTTTAATTTCGTTTCGAGTATTCTTGGCGCCCAACAAGGTGAGCAGTGTTGGGGCCACGACCTCGCCCGATGGCAAAAAGACGACTTCGATGGATTCGGGAAATGCGATGATGGCCGACTTGCGGACGGGCTGATTGGCGGCGGCAACTTCGATGTTTGCAGCATCGATGACCTCTGTGTGGTCGAGGGCGGCAAGCACGCAGCAGTTACCTTCATCGATCTCCTGAGGATCAGCAAGCCCCAGACTGTCCGCGAGCTCGGGATCGTTTGGACCGGTAGCGGGTTCATTCGGTGCTTCGAAAGAAGCTGGGACGCTGTTTGTCGGCGACGGCGTGTCGCCCGCACCTGCTTCTTTGTCCGTGCTCTCTTCTTGTATGGTTGCGTTGATGGGTTCGTCGTTTGAGGGGAGCGTCTTGGCGTCAAGCGCGGAGGGGACAATCCCGACGGCTCCGGATCCGTTCCACTCCATCTCGAGAAGCGCCGGGTCGGCAAGAATGCGTTGCCTGCCTAGCGTGTGGGTATCGATCGCAATAGGGCCTGCCTCCGTCCCGCGCGTAAGGCTGAGCGATCCGGCCGGCTTCTCGAAATGAATGTCTGTGTCTTCGGTGCTGGCGGCGTAGAACAGCAGGGATGCTTCTCCCGCCGCGATGGCATCGGTGCCCGCCTTGGTCAGCCGCAGCGATGCCGTGAATGAGAGGGTGGGCTGCACATCGTCTGCATTCGCGGCGGCGCAGCCCAGACATATACCGCCTCCTTTCTCGAAAAACGCACCGTCGAAGGCGACCTTCGCTCCGTTCGCCGAGTCATCGACCGAAGCGATATCGATGCGCAACCCCAAATCGCACGGATCGCCATCTGCATCGAGCACAATCGAGCGCCACGTGCAGACGGCGCACCCCGCCTGGGAGCCGTTTGCCTTGTTCGAACGATTGATATCCACGACTATCGAGCCGTCCGTATTACGACGAAGGCATCCCGAGGTTGAGATTGCGGCCTGTGCGAACGAAAAACGCTTGCACGCAATGGCGCTCGACGGATTTGGTGCGGAGCTTAGGGCTGCTGGTAAGAAGTCTGCCATGACGGGAGTCGCCCAAGCGGCGACAGGCGTTCCGGTTGCGAGCGCGCCGCAGAGTGCGACGACGGGCAAAAGGTTCTTCGATGCCATGGGGTCTCCTTAGCTAATTTAGTGCGGCCTGTCCGTGTTTTGTTTCTGGCTGCGTTTGATGTGCAGACCGAGGCCGGCGGTTCCCGCGCCTGCTGCCGTGGCGCCTGCTGCCAAGAGCCATCGTCTGTCGTCTGTCTGTGCCAACGGTTCCTTGCAGTTGCCGCGGTCGAGCTCCGAGAGGTCGACCGTCACTTGCGTGGCGGCCTGCGCCTGTTCTTGCTGGGCAAAGGCCATGGCTGGCCCAAACGCTAGGATACTGACGGCGGCGGCCAGGGCGACGGCCTTATGCCGTGTGCGCACCGGGCTCGACCGTCCAGGTGATCGTTGCAACCTGATCGCCTTCGCCGGTTACGCGGAAGATGTCGCGCGTGACGCGGGCGACGTTTCCGCTTGTCTTGAGCTTAATTTTGTCCGTGCCGCCGGCAATGCCCTGGTAGCCCATGTCGAAGGCTGCATTCTTGGAAAGATCGAGGCCCGTCTCCTGCATTGCGGCGCTGGCGTTCTGGAGTGCGCCGTCGGGGCCGACCTTAAAGTCGATGGAATTCTGCGCGGTTCCGGCCTTGGCGTCGGCGGCAATGGTCCAGGTGTTCATGGCGTCGATCTTCATGTTGGTGACATGGATGCCGTAGGCCGAATGATTGTCGATGGTGGTCGCGTCTTCTGAGGGGCCCTGAAGCGTGCCGTCGGCCTTGGCGACGAAGGGAATAACCGTCGGAACTTTGAACTCTACGTTGTCGATCTCGGTCCTGACCATTACTTTCGTGGTTCCAACGCGCCCGGCTGCCAGAGCTGGCGTCGGGGCGGCGCCCATTGCGAGCGCGAGCGCGAGCCCTGCGCCCACGACGAGCGCTCTGGCTCCGTTCATGTTCCTGGTGATGTCCATGGTCGTTCCTTTCTATTCGCCGCGGGCCGTCCCCGCGATGATTGGACGAATGCTGGTGAATTGCGTGCGGTGCCGCGTCGGCCGAAAAAGCTAGTTCTCGGCTTGCTCAACCCGTACCCTGACACGTGTCGGATTGCCGTGGCTGTCGAGGGTCTTGGCATCGAGTGCCTGGATCTCGATGTATGCCTCGCCTTCTTTGATGTCGCCGGCGGGGCACGTCTCGATTGTCTTGCCGGTCTCGACCACACCGGATTCGTACATGGTCTCGTCGTTTTGGATGACGCGGAATCGCTGGGGAAATTTATTGTCTTGGACGTTTTGCACGTTGACGCGCAGCTTGCCGTCCTCCTGTAGCTGAGCGACCGGCGCGACCGAAATCGTCATCATGTTGTCGCGGACGATGGCATCGAGCTCATCTTGGATTTCTTGTCGCGTTTTGCCCTCGGCCGTCGTGACCGAAGCGCCCGCCTCGGGTACGGGCTGCGACTGCCAAGCGTATAGTCCTACGGCGACAAGGGCGCAGACGATGGCCAAGCAGGCAACGATGAGCTTCTTGCGACGACCCAGGTCTGCAAAGCGGGGCGGCTTCTTTGCGCTCATGCGGCATCCTTGGCGGTATAGATGCGCGCAAAGGTGGACGGGTCCGCTCCAAAGAGCATGTGAAGCATCAGGCGGCGCGAGTAGACGAGCTCTTCGAAGTCGGGAGGGAGCTCGATGTCGTGGATATGCGCGATATGGTGGGCGAGCGCCGAGAACGACTCGGGGTCGCAGATCACATCGGTGGTAACGTGGTAGACCGCCGTATCGGGGAATGCCTCTTCGTCGAAAGGCAGGAGATGGGGATCGTCGTCGACTTCGATGGCGACGCCGTACTGGGGCCAGTAATATGCCATGGGAACCTCCCTGCTTCTGGGGCCAAACTTCTATCGGTTTTGGCTGTCGATGCCGACCGTATCAGCCGCTACTTGACCAATTTCTGACCAAATGCTTGACGGATTGACATCTCCGCAGGTAAAAGGCAGCAAAAATTACTTCAACTTTTTTCGAGCGACAATCGAGCGATCGGCGACGGCGTGACCATATGTGTTAAAAGCTTCGTCTGCCGAGGAAGCCTTGCCGTTCGCCGAATTGCACAAACGTAAAAATCGCCAATTATGGAGACGGTCTCGAACACGTCGACGAAACGATGCGGTAACATCTCCCTGCAAACACTGTAGTTAGCTAAAGGGGGAGTTCGCGTGTCTGCAACCATCAAACCCTTCACCGACGAGTTCGAGGAGTATGGCCGCGATGAATCTCGCGCATCGGGCGAAGCATCGAGCATCTCGTTTCCGACAACGGAAGACGAGGTCCGTGCCATTTTGGAAACGCTCCATGCCGAGCGTGTCCCGGTAACGGTTCAGGGCGCCCGAACCGGCCTTGCCGCCGGTGCCGTGCCCCACGGTGGGCATATCCTCAATACTTCCCGTATGAATCGCTACTTGGGCCTTCGCCGCGATGAACAAGGCAAATTTCTGCTGCGCGTGGAGCCGGGCGTTGTGCTCTCGGAGCTGCGTAAGCAGCTGAGCAAGAAGGTACTGCCGACCGCTGGTTGGGACCAGGCATCGCTTGAGGCCTACGAGGAGTTCCAAGAGTCCCCCGAGCAGTTCTTTCCCACCGATCCCACCGAGGCATCTGCCTGTCTGGGCGGCATGGCGGCATGCAACGCCTCCGGCGCCCGCAGCTACGCTTACGGCCCCATGCGCCCGCATATCACGGGACTCCACGTCGCACTGGCTGATGGCGATTTGCTTGAGCTTCAGCGCGGCGAGGCTTTTGCCCAGGGCCGCCACCTGTCGCTCGTGACGGCAGCGGGCCGTACACTCGAGCTCGATCTTCCTGACTACACCATGCCCAAGACCAAAAATGCCTCGGGTTATTTTGTTGCGGACGATATGGACGCCATCGACCTCTTTATCGGCGCGTGCGGCACGCTCGGCGTTGTCACCGAGCTCGAGATCGCCCTGCAGGCGGCACCTTCGGTCGTATGGGGTGTGAGTTGCTTTTTCGATAGCGAGGACAAGGCGGTGTCCTTTACCGATTCCGTGCGCCCTGTCCTGTCCCATGCGGCTGCCATCGAGTACTTCGATGCTGGCGCCCTGGATATCCTACGTCGCCAGCGCGAGCAGTCGACGGCGTTTGCCTCGCTGCCGGCGCTCGACGACGAGGCAAAGGTCTGTGTCTACGTGGAGCTCGACTGCGACGACGAGGCGCAGGCGACCGAGGAGCTGTACCACCTGGGATGGGTTTTGGAGCTTGCGGGCGGCCGCGACGATGCGACATGGGTCGCGCGCACCGAAGTCGATCGCGAATGCCAGCGGTTCTTCCGCCACGCGGTCCCCGAGAGCGTCAACATGCTCATCGACGAGCGTCGCCGCACCGACCCCACCATTACCAAGCTGGGATCGGATATGTCGGTGCCCAATGCACGCCTTGCCGATGTCGTGGCCCTCTATCGCCGCACGCTGGCCGAAAGCGGGCTTGAGTCTGCTGCCTGGGGACACATCGGGAACAACCATCTGCATGTGAACATCCTGCCGCGCGATGCGCAAGACTACCGTCGTGGTGGAGAGCTCTTTGCCCAGTGGGCTTCCGAGGTCACGGCCATGGGCGGTGCCGTTTCTGCCGAACACGGCGTCGGCAAGATCAAGGCGGGCTTCTTGGAGACGATGTACGGCCACGAGGCCATGGTCGAGTCGGCGCGCCTCAAACTCCAGCTCGATCCTGCCGGCCAGCTGGGTCGCGGCAACCTGTTTACGGAGAAGCTCTTGGATGAACTCGTCCAGAAAGGGGGCGCGTGAAGATGAGTGATTTCCATATGGTGGTGTGCGTCAAGGCGGTGCCCGGAAGCACCGAGGTCAAGATGGACCCCAAGACCAATACTATCGTGCGTGATGGCAAGCAGGCGGTCATTAATCCCTTCGATGCAAGTGCCCTCGAATGTGCGCTAGCGCTGAAGGACGACTTTATCGGCTTTGGCATGGACGTGCGTGTGACGGTGGTGTCGATGGGCATCCCCGCGACCGAATCGCTGCTGCGCGACTGCATCGCCCGCGGTGCCGACGACGCGCTGCTGCTGACCGATCGCGCCTTTGCGGGCGCCGATACCCTAGCCACCACCTATGCCCTCAAATGCGGCATCGAGGCACTCGATGAGGACTTTGACCTGCTCATCTGCGGCAAGATGGCAGTGGACGGCGATACGGCCCAGATCGGCCCCGAGCTGGCCGGCGCCTTTGGGGTCCCCTGCGTGACCGACGTGAGCTGTGTGCAGAGCGCGGGATTTACGACGTGTGGCTCGCTGGCGCTCGTTCACGGCTGCGATGCCGGCGAGGAGACGGTGTACCTGGAGATGCCGTGTGCGATGACGACTGCCAAGGAGATTGGCCAGCTGCGCATGCCGAGTATTGCCGGTATTCGCGCGGCCGAGGATGCAGACGTGCGCGTGGCCAGCGCTGCCGACGTAAACGCCGACCCCTCGCGTTGCGGCCTTGCCGGATCACCGACGCAGGTCGTGCGCTCGTTTGTGCCCGACCGTGACCAAACGTGCGAGGCCGTCGAGGGAACGGCGTCCGAGCAGGCGTTAAAACTTGCCAAGATTATCGAGGGGATGGCATAGATGAGCGGGCTGATTATCGATAGCGAAGCCTGTATCGGCTGCGGTCGCTGCGTTCACGCCTGCGCCTCGGGCGGCATTGTGGTGGAGGGTGAGCGCCCCAATCGCTGTGCCCGCGTAACCGACGGCTGTATCCTGTGCGGTGGGTGCGTCGACGCCTGCCCCGTCAACGCCATCTCGATTGAGCGCGACGAGGCCGCCGGCGCGGCAGACCTTGACGCATATCGAGACATCTGGATCTTCGTGCAGACTGACGAGCACGATGCCGTGGCTCCGGTGGCCCTTGAGCTCATGGGTAAGGGGCGCGAGCTTGCCGATGCCCGTGGCTGTCGTCTGGTGGCATTGGTCGGCATGGGCCCCGAGAGCTCGCTCGAGGACCTGGAACATCTGGTCTGCGCCGGTGCCGATGAGGTCGTGGTCTGTCGCGACGAGCGACTGCGTCAAAACGATGCGGAGGTCTATGCTCGCTTGATCTGCGATTTGGTGGCAGAGCGCAAGCCCGAGGCCATTCTGTACGGTGCGACCGCCTTTGGCCGCGAACTGGCACCCGGCGTTGCCGTGCGTTTGCAGACGGGCCTTACGGCCGACTGCACCGTGCTTTCGATGGATGCGGAGACGGGCTTGCTGCAGCAGACGCGCCCGGCGTTTGGCGGCAACTTGATGGCCACCATCATTTGCCCCAACCACCGTCCGCAGATGGCAACGGTGCGCCCCGGCATCTTTAAGGCTCCCGACTTCGACTGCGGCCGTTCCGGCACGATTACCCAGGTGATGCTTGCGGAGGACGTTAAGGCCCGTGTCGAGATCTCGATTCGGGCTGAGGAATGGGGTCAGCAGGCATCAATTGCCGACGCCGAGCGCTTGGTCGTGGTGGGTCGCGGCATTGGCTCCAAGAAGAACCTGCCTCTGATGCGAAGGCTCGCCGATGCCCTGGGCGCGGAGCTCGGTTGCACGCGTCCCGTTGTGGAGGCGGGCTGGCTGGAGTATCGCCACCAGATCGGTCAGACAGGCGTATCGGTCTCGCCCAAACTCCTCGTGAGCATCGGCGTTTCGGGTGCTATCCAGCATCTTGCCGGCATCGGCGGCGCGGAGTGCATCATCGCCGTCAACGAGGACCCGGATGCCCCCATCTTCGGCGCTGCGCAGTACAAGGTTGTCGGTGACGCCGTCGAGGTCGTCGAAGAGCTGCTGGCCCAGCTTGAGCGCTAGGCGCGCGCCAGCCAGTCGCGCATCTCGTCCTTTAGGCGGCTCCAGGTTGCCTGCGTGGCGGGGTCGGTAAAGGGCCGCATAATGCCAAAGGGTGCGTCGAGCAGGCGGTGGATATCGCCCTGTTCGCGCGCTAGCGCGCGGCTTGCCGGATAGACGAGCTCAAACATAAAGCAGATAAGCCCTACCAGGTAGTCGGCGGGCTCATCGCGTTCGTCGCGTGCGACGCAGCGGTGCTCGTCAAAGGCGGTCAGCGCTGGTGTCGAGAAGTGGCTGGACAGAAACGTGTCCTCATCCACCTTAAGGACGGTGTCGACGGTGCTGTCGGCAATGGTGCGCATGATGTCGACTTTGTCGCCGTCGCGTACGATGTCGCAAAAGCTCCGCGTACGAGTGTCGAGTTCCGCGGGCAGGCGAAAATCGCTGTGGTGGGCGATGCTCGCGCGGATGAGTTCGTCCTCTGCCGAATCGTCGATAAAGTCGCGGACACTTGTTGCTGCGGGCGCGTCTGCAGGGTTTTCGCCAAAGAGAACCTCGACGCCCAGCGCCGCATGGCTCATGCTCTCGGCATCCTTAAAGGTGTCCCAGCGTCGCAGCTGCTCAAAGCGACCCATGTCGTGCAACAGCCCACAAAGCCACGCTAGGTCGATGTCCTGCGGTGACCAGCCCTGTTCGCGCGCCACGGCGTCGCATACCTCGGCAACATGGTACGTATGCTCAATTTTGAGTGCGATACGTGGATTGGCGGCATCGTAGGCATCGGTATAGGCCTTAAAGGCCGCAGCTGCCCGCACACGATCGATAGCTGTCATAATGACTTCCTAAAATAGTTGTGTCTTTCTGTATCTTTCGATCCGGTGGCAATTGTAGGTGATGCCGATTGCTGCCGGGCGATGATTCTGCCGTGTCGTTGAATGCGGCTCGGACAGCTTGTCGGGACGAGGAACGTTATGGTGCTCAAGATCTTAAAAACCGTCTGGCCGGTGATGCTTACCTATGTTGCGATAGGCGCGCCGTGCGGAATGATTATGGCGCAGACGGGAATGGAACCCTGGATGGTTTTTGCTCTGAGCAGCACGTTCGTGACGGGCAGCGGACAGTTTATGGTCTGCAACCTGTGGCTGGCAGGTGTGCCTGCGGCGTCGATCGTCGCGAGCGTCGCCGCAATCTCCTCGCGCTTTGCGCTTTACTCGGCATCGATCGCACCGCATCTGACGGGTGCCTCGAAGCGCCAGACGCTGGCTGTTGCCGCGACACTTACCGAGGAGGCATACGGCATCTCGCTTGCCAAGCTGATTGAGGGGGAGGATTGGGGCCCACGTGAGTCCTTTGTGCTCAACGCGATGCTCATCGCAACATGGGGCGTTTCGTGTACGGCGGGCGCCATCGTCGGCGCCGTTGTCGATGTTCCCACCGCTCTTGCGGGTTTTGTCTGCACATCGCTCTTTATCTGCCTGCTCTTTTCGCAGAGGCTGTCGCGCGGCAATATCATAGCTGCCGTTTTGGCTGCGGTTTCCGTCGCCATATGCAAGTTCTTGGGGTGGACGAATATCGCCGTGCCGGCAAGCGTGCTCGTCGGCGTTGCCGCGGCGCTCGTGTGCGATGCCCTCGCCGAAGGAAGGGGTGCTCGCGATGCCCATTAATGAGTTTTTGGTCCTATGGCTGTCGTCATGGGCGGCCATCGCGTTTTTCCGCATTGCCCCGGCGTTTGCGTTGCGCGGGAGAACGCTGTCGCCTCGCGTTACCGAGGCCTTGGGCTATATTCCGCCCGCCGCCTTTGCGGCGCTGGTCGCCAACGATTTGATAAGCCCTGGCGCTTTTGACGCCGGCTTGTGGCAGGGCTTGATTCCCTGGATTGCGGCCGCCGGTGTCGTGGCGGTGGCAATCAAGACAAAGTCGATGTTGTGGTGCTGCGTCTCGGGCATCGTGTTCTATATCGTTTTGGGCCTCATATAAGAGCGGGGCACGCTTACACCGTCTCAACTTGACGAATCGAATTTCTCACCGAGCTGGTCTGCTTCTTCTGGTACCATGGTCAAACTTTACTGTAGCAAAGCGTGACGTGGGCTTTTGTTCCGCGTCAGCGGAAATGGGGGCTTCATGGCACAGGAAGCGACCGCCAACGAGCAAAAGAAATTCAAAGTCCCGCGCATCCCGGGTGACATCATGATCTACCCGATGATCGTCGGCCTTTTGCTCAACACCTTCTGTCCGCAGGTTTTCGAGATCGGCGGCTTCTTTACCGCCGCCTGCCGTGGCGGTTCCAACACCATCGTCGCCGCAATCCTGCTCTTTGTGGGCGCCGGCATTAGCTTTAAGTCCACGCCGGGTGCCATCAAGACCGGCATCGTCGTGCTGATCCCTAAGCTTGTGGTGGCAGCCGCGCTGGGCCTGGGCGTTGCGTATTTCTTTAACGACAACTTTTTGGGCCTGAGCTCGGTCTCCATTATCGGCGGCATTACGTTTTGCAACATGGCGCTCTATACGGGCATCATGGGCGAGTTCGGCGATGAGTCCGAGCAGGGCGCTGTGGGCATCCTGTTCTTTACGGCCGGCCCCGCCGTCACCATGATCATCCTGGGCGTTTCGGGTCTTGCTAACATCCCGCTGGGCACCATCGTCGGCTCCATCCTGCCGCTTGTTATCAGCATGGTCCTGGGCAACTTGTTCCCGTTTATCAAGAACCTGCTGGTTCCCGGTGCCAATCCCGCGATTGCCGTCATCGGATTTCAGCTCGGTGCGTCCATGAGCTTGTCGAGCTTTATCACCGGCGGTATTTCCGGTATCTTGCTGGGCCTTGTCACGCTG
The DNA here is from genome assembly GCA_905214615.1 of uncultured bacterium. Lineage (GTDB taxonomy): Bacteria > Actinomycetota > Coriobacteriia > Coriobacteriales > Coriobacteriaceae > Collinsella. The sequence continues at coordinate 39,339 of CAJMMX010000008.1, forward strand.
TTTGTCGTCGGTCCCATCACCTTTGCGTTCGAGCGCCTGTGCGGCGGTAACGGCAAGGCCGCCGTGGCTTGCTCCACCATCGCCGGCACGGCTATGACTACGCCGGTCGCCCTTGCCGAGGTCGCGCCGCGCTATGCAGAGCTTGCGCCCACCGCGTACGCCCAGATCGCCACCGCCGTCATCATCACGGCAATCATGGCCCCGATTCTGACCGGCTGGGTCGACAAGAAGTTCTGCCAGGGCAAGGAGGACCTGTCGCCCGCCGGTGTCGAGGCCATCGAGGAGGCTGTCGCAACCGATATCAACGGTGAGTAACGGCCGTTACCGATAATTGATTCCGGCGTGCAATTCGCGCCGTTTGAGCGCCCGAACGAAAGCTGTCTTGCAGCAACGTTCGGGCGCTCTGCTATTATTCCCCTTACCCCTGCGGGTAGGGGTGTTTGTTGCCCAGACCCGAATCGGGCGATTCTGACCACTTGGATATTGAAGGGATGGCGTCTAGTGGTTAAGGCACTCAAGATTGAGATATTCGTGCTATGCATGATTGTTCTTATCGGGCTTGCCGTGCGAAGTCGTCGCTCCTTGTTCTCGAGCACCCAGCAGCTATTGTTTAGCATGCTTGGCTACACCTCTGCCGCGTACATATTATTCGATATGATCTGGACGCTTTCGGACGGTGTGGACGGCACGTTGGGCATTGCTGCCAACTGGATTTCCAACGCGGTTTCGTTTTCGCTCTTTGCTATCGCGTGTCTCATTTGGTTTATCTATTCCGAGACGGTGCAGGGTTCTCGCCTTTTGACCTCGCGCTATAGGGTGGTGCTTGTAGCGTTGCCTACGGCTCTGGTGGTCGTGCTGGCGTTTACCAGTTACTGGACGCACGCCCTGTTCTATATCGATTCGCAGGGCGTGTATCGTCGCGGCTTTGCCTATATGATCCAGCCCATCGTCAGCTACTGTTACGTTATACATACGTCCCTGCATGCATTTGTGCAATCTCGCAGGGTCGAGAGCCTGCAGACGAAGGCCATCTATCGAACCTTGGCATTTTTCGCCATTCCGGCCCTGGTGGGCGGTACCTTTCAGGTCGTATACTCGGTGCCCGGCCTTTGTGTCGGCATAATGATTAGCATGTTGCTGCTCTACATCATCTACCAGGAGCAGCTCATCTCGACCGACCCGTTGACTGGACTTAACAATCGCAACCGTTTTGAGACCTATATGCTGTCGCTCTTCTCAAATGTGGATCAGGCCGAAGATGTATATCTGCTTATGATGGACGGCGACGGCTTTAAGCAGATTAACGATCGCTATGGGCATGTGGAGGGCGACCACGCTCTTCAGGTCATATCCGCTGCGCTCAAAGAAGTCTGCTCGGCGTCTGGCGGCTTTATCGCACGTTATGGTGGCGATGAGTTCGTGGTGCTCCAAAAGGCAGTGGCGGAACAGGATATCATGCATCTGTGCGCGACAATCAACGATGAGCTCGCGCGCGCCGAGGTTCCGTATCTGTTGCGGATGTCCATCGGCTACGCACGGGTTGGTGATGGCGTCGATACCTGGCAAGACTTGCTTCGCGCTGCCGATGCGGAGCTCTACCGTGTCAAGGCCGAGAAAAAGAAAGCTGGCATCCAGATACGCTAGATAAAGGGGTGCAAGCTTGCGTGCATGGCGGCCCTCGGCTCTCCGATGTACTCCATTAAGCTAAAGTGTGCGAACATCCTCCCTAAAAAGGTGAGCTCGCTAGGCCTTTTTGGGCCTGTTGACGATGATGATGCCGCCGCAGACCAACAGCAGGGCAACAAGTACGGTAACAGGGCTCGTGCCAGCGCCCTCGCCGAGCAGCAGAGCGCTCAACAGTACGCCAAAGACTGGATTCATAAAGCCAAAGACCGACACACGGCTGACGGGGTTGACGGCAAGCAGACGCGACCATAGCGAGTACGCGACGGCGGAAATGAGTGCCATATAGATAATGAGTGCGATGGCGGGGATGATCGCGGTGGGGGAGAGCGCGCCGCCCATCAAAAACCCGATGACGGTAAGGACCAAACCTCCGACTAAAAACTGCCACCCGGCGAGCAAGATGCCGTCGTGCTCGCGCGAGAAGATGCCGATCAGGCAGGTCGAAAGGGCACCCGCGACGGTAGAGGCCAGGATAAAGCCCTCGCCGTCGAGCGTAAAGCCAAAGGTGCCGTCCGCGCCCGAAAGGTTGACGAGCGCGACACCGGCAAAGCCCAGTACGCAGCCAAGCACCTTGGCCGTATTGAGCTTCTCGGTGTGAAATGCCAGGGCGGCAAAGAGGATTGCGAGGAAGTTGGCGCTGGCCTCGATGATGGAACTCGACATGGCGCTGGCGCGCGAGAGTCCCAGGTAGAAAAAGAAGTACTGCCCGATGGTCTGGAAGAGCGACAAGATGCAGATGGGCTTGATATCGCGCACTTGCGGAACGAGCGGACGGCGCTGGGCCACGCTCATGCCAACAATGACCAGCATGCCGGCAAGGGTGAAGCGCAGACCCGCGAAGAGCAGCTGCGAGGCGCTGTCGTGTGCGGGAATGCCAAAGAGGCCGTAGCCGATCTTGATGCAGGGAAAAGCCGATCCCCAGAGCGCGCAGCAGACGAGGCAGCCCAGGATGAGTCCGGGCAGGGTGGCGAGATACGGCTTGCGGCTTTCCATGATGTCCTTCCTGCATGCGCGAAGCAAAAAAGAACCCGCCACCGGATGTGTCGGTGGCGGGTGTTGTTACCCGAGGGGATTGTACCTGATGGGAAAGGTTTAGGCGAAGTAGGCTACGCCGCTCTCAAAGATCGGCATGAACTTATCGCCGGGGACATGCTCGGGCACGTTGCGGTACAGGTTGTCGCCGCGACGCTCGGCATGGCCCATCTTGCCCAGGACGCGGCCGTCGGGGCTCGTGATGCCCTCGATGGCGAGTGCGGAGCCGTTGGGGTTGACGGAAAGGTCCATGCTGGGCTTGCCGTCCTCGCCCACGTACTGCGTGGCGACCTGGCCGTTGGCGATCAGCTGGGCGAGCACCTCGTCGTTGGCGACAAAGCGGCCCTCGCCGTGGCTGATGGCGACGGTGTAGGGGTCGTCGAGGCTGCACTGCGACAGCCACGGGGACAGGTTGGACGAGATGCGGGTGCGCACCAGGCGGCTCTGATGGCGACCGATGGTGTTGAACGTCAGCGTGGGCGCATCGGGCGTGGCGTCGACGATGTCACCGTAGGGCACCAGGCCGAGCTTGACCAGGGCCTGGAAGCCGTTGCAGATGCCCAGCATCAGGCCGTCGCGGGCCTTGAGCAGGTCGCGGACTGCCTCGGTGACCTCGGGGGCGCGGAAGAACGCCGTGATGAACTTGGCGGAGCCGTCGGGCTCGTCGCCGCCCGAGAAGCCGCCGGGGATCATGACGATCTGGCTTTGGCGGATGCGACGGGCAAGCTCGTGGGTGCTCTCGGCGACAGCCTCGGGCGTGAGGTTGTTGATCACGAAGGTGTCGGCCTCGGCGCCGGCGGCACGGAAGGCGCGGGCGCTATCGTACTCGCAGTTGTTGCCGGGGAACACGGGGATGATCACGCGCGGGCGGGCGATCTTGGCGCCGCCGTACACGTGGATATCCTTGGCGCGGAAGTCGATGGTCTCGACCTCGGGCTGCTCGCCGGTACTGCGGTAGGCAAAGACGCCCTCGATGCCGCTCTCCCAGGCCTCTTGAAGCTCGGAGAGCTCGATGACCTCGGAGCCGGTGTCGATGACATAGCCCTCGACGGTGGTGCCCAGGGGCTCGACGACAACGCCGTCGGCGACCTCGGGCAGCTCGGCATCCTCGGCGAGCTCGACGATAAAGCTGCCGTAGAGCGGGGTGAAGAGGCTCTCGACGTCCACGTCCTCGGCAAGCTCGATGCCGATCTGGTTACCGACGCACATCTTAAAGAGGCTCTCGGCGCCGCAGCCGTAGCCGGGCGTGGAGACGGCCAGGGCGTCGCCGGTGGCGGTGAGCGCCTCGACGGCGTCAAATGCGGCGAGCAGCTGCTGGGCATCGGGACGGTAATCCTCGCCGTAGGTGGCGGGGGCGATGCGGACGACGCGGTGCGTGAGGCCCTTGAACTCGGGCGAGACGGCGCGCGCCGCGCGGCCCACGGCAACAGCGAAGCTGATCAGGGTCGGCGGAACGTTGAGCTCGCCGGCCTCGTCCTCAAAGGAGCCGCTCATGGAGTCCTTACCGCCGATGGCGCCGGCACCCAGGTCGACCTGGGCCATAAGGGCGCCCAGGACGGCTGCCATGGGCTTGCCCCAGCGCTCGGCCTCGGTGCGCAGGCGCTCAAAGTATTCCTGGAAGGAGAGATAGGCGCGCTTGTGCTCAAAGCCGGCGGCCACGAGCTTGGCGATGGACTCGACCACGGACAGGTAGGCACCCGCAAACTGGTCGGCCTCCATCAGATAGGGGTTGAAGCCCCATGCCATGGCGCTCGCCGTGGTGGTCTCGCCGTCCACGGGGAACTTGGCGACCATGGCAGAGCTCGGGGTGAGCTGCGTCTTGCCGCCAAAGGGCATGAGCACGGTCGCGGCGCCGATGGTGGAGTCGAAGCGCTCGGAAAGTCCCTTGTTGGAGGCGACGTTAAGGTCGGTGACAAGCGAGGTCATGCGCTCGGCAAGCGTGGTGCCGGCCCAGCTGGGCTGCCACACGCTGCGGGCACACACGTGGGCGACCTGGTGCTTGGGCGCACCGTTGGAGTTGAGGAACTCGCGGGACAGGTCGACGATGGCGACGCCGTTCCAGGCCATGCGCATGCGCGGCTCGGCGGTAACCTCGGCGATAACGGTTGCCTCCAGGTTCTCCTCGGCGGCGTAACCCATGAACTCATCGACGTCACCGTCGGCGACGGCGCAGGCCATACGCTCCTGGGACTCGGAGATAGCGAGCTCGGTGCCGTCCAGGCCGTCGTACTTCTTAGTCACGGTGTCCAGGTCCACGTACAGGCCGTCGGCAAGCTCGCCCACGGCGACCGAGACGCCGCCGGCGCCAAAGTCGTTGCAGCGCTTGATCAGACGGCAGGCGTCGCCGCGGCGGAACAGACGCTGCAGCTTGCGCTCGATGGGGGCATTGCCCTTCTGCACCTCGGCACCGCAGTGCTCAAGGCTGTCCAGCTTGTGTGCCTTGGAGGAGCCGGTAGCACCGCCGATGCCGTCACGGCCGGTGCGGCCGCCCAGCAGCACGATCACATCGCCGGGAGCGGGGCACTCGCGGCGGACGTGGGAAGCAGGGGTAGCGCCCACAACAGCGCCGATCTCCATGCGCTTTGCCACATAGCCGGGGTGGTAGATCTCGTCCACCTGACCGGTAGCCAGACCGATCTGGTTGCCGTAGGAGGAGTAACCGGCGGCTGCGGTGGTGACCAGCTTGCGCTGGGGCAGCTTGCCGGGCATGGTCTCGCTGACCGGCTTGAGCGGGTCGCCTGCGCCGGTGACGCGCATAGCCTGATAGACGTAGCTGCGGCCGGACAGCGGGTCGCGGATAGCACCACCGATGCAGGTTGCAGCACCGCCGAAGGGCTCGATCTCGGTGGGGTGGTTGTGGGTCTCGTTCTTGAACAGGAACAGCCAGTCCTCGTCCTTGCCGTTGACGTCGCACTTGATCTTGACGGTGCAGGCGTTGATCTCCTCAGACTCGTCCAGATTCTTCAGGATACCCTGCTTCTTCAGCTCCTTGGCGCCAATGGTGGCAAGATCCATCATGCAGCGTGGCTTGTTCTCGCGGCCCAGCTCGGTGCGCATCGCCATGTAGCGGTCAAAGGCCTCCTGCACCACGGCGTCGTCGATCTGCACATCGTCCAGAATGGTGCCAAAGGTGGTGTGGCGGCAGTGATCGGACCAGTAGGTGTCGATCATCTTGATCTCGGTAATGGTGGGGTCACGCTGCTCGGTGCGGAAGTACTCCTGACAGAACTTGATGTCCCCCAGATCCATGGCCAGACCCTTTTCCTCGATGAACTTGGCAAGACCTGCCTCGTCCAGCTGGTTGAAGCCCTCCAGCACTGCCACGGCAGCGGGCACAGGGTAATCCATCTTCAGGGTCTCTTTGGTCTCCAGAGAAGCCTCGCGGGCTTCCACAGGGTTGATGACATACTTTTTGATCTCGGCCACCTGCTCGGGGGTCAGTGCGCCCTCCAGCAGGTAGACACGGGCAGAGCGCACCAGCGGGCGCTCGCCCTGACTGATGAGCTGGATGCACTCGCTCGCCGAATCGGCGCGCTGGTCGAACTGGCCGGGCAGAAACTCCACGGCGAACACCGCCGCGCCGTTGGCCTCGGGCAGCTCGAAGGTGGCGGTGTCGGATTGTGGCTCGGAGAACACCGTGGGCACGCAGGCGGCGAACAACTCGTCCGTCGCGCCTTCCACGTCGTAGCGGTTCACCAGGCGCACGCCGGTCAGCCCCGAAATGCCGACGATGTCGCGCAGCTCGGCTGCCAGGGCGCGGGCCTCGCCATCAAACCCGGGCTTCTTCTCAACATAGACGCGAGATACCATGAATGTGCCTCTCTCTTCAAGGGACGGGCGCTCGAACTTTTCCGTAGGGACAGACCTTGATCTACCCTCCCAAGCGGGATCATCCCACTTGAGGAGGGGCGACCGAGGTCGCTCCCTACGGTGGGGGTGCTACTCGGCTTTTTCAGCTTCCTTCGCAGCCTTCTTCTCGGCTTGCATCTTCTCACGGTTGGAAAGACGGAAACCGCTGCCGAACAGGCCGCGGCGGGCCGGCTTCACCGGAGCCTCATCGGACTCTCCGGCACCGGCGTCGGCGTCTTCCTCGACCTCGCCGCCCTTCTTCTGAGCCGCATGGCGGTTCTGGTTCTTCCCCGAGCCCTTCGCCTTCACCTGCTTGGCCTGCTGCACACGGCGCGCCTGCTTCTCGGCCTTGGCGTTCTTCTCCTCAAGCGCCAGCATGCGCTCCTGGTAGGCGACGCGCTCTTTCTTGATCTTCGAGCACGAAAGCGGCGATGATGAACACGTAGGCCAAGATGAGCGTGACCACGCCCACCGCCGGCGGCAGCGACTGTTGGCCGACGAAGCTCAGCGTGGTGCAGCCGATAGCCGCAATGAGCAGCACCCACCAGATGGCGCGCAGACGCTTGTAGCGCGGCGTGTCGGGCTTGTAATACTTGCGCTCCACCTCGCGCTGCTTGGCGGCAGCGGCCTTGCGGGCGGCCTTCTCCTCGGCCTTGCG
>CAJMMX010000009.1 GCA_905214615.1 uncultured bacterium
ATATCAGCTGCCGTCTTGTTGGCAATGGCAGCGATATGGGGGTCCTCCATTTTTTGAACCTGTTCGGCACTCTGAGAGGTACTGAAATAGGGGTGGAGCTGCCATTCGCCGTGGTGCTTGAGGTAACTGCGGCACTGGTTCAGGCCCTGCGGATGCGAATAGACTTCGCGGATGTCTTCGAGTTTCGTCCCCGGCAGGGTCAAGAGGCAATGCTCTACTTTGACGTATTTTTCGCCGACGACGCAGCAGTCGTAACGGTGGATGAGGTCGTATACATCGGTGATGCCGCCAGTCGACGAATTCTCGATGGGCAGGACGCCGTAGCGGGCCTGCCGGGTAGCAACGGCCTGAACGACGTCTTCAAAGTGAGAGCCATAAGCAGGCAAAATATTCTTGCCGGCAAAATAGGACTTCATGGCTTCATACGTATAAGAACCGGGCTGGCCGAAACAGGCGATGTTCAAGGGCATATCTTCAGACGCATCCATTACCAGCACCGCCCTTTCTCCGACAGGCAGACGTCGAGGATAGCCCAGGCAGCGGCCGCTTCGACGACGGGAATGGCGCGCTGGACGATGCAGGGATCGTGGCGGCCGTGGACCGAGAGCTCGGCATTTTCCATAGCGTCCATGTCCACCGTCTGCTGCTCGCGGCCAATGGAGGGCGTCGGCTTTACGGCCATGCGCCACATGACGGGCGCGCCGGTCGAAATACCGCCCAGGATGCCGCCGGCGTTGTTGGACTCGACCTCGATCTCGCCGGTCTCGGCATCGATGCGATACGGATCATTGTTCTCGCTGCCGCGCATGGCGGCCACGGCAAAGCCCATGCCAAACTCCACGCCCTTTACGGCGGGAATGCCAAACGCGATCTGCGCGATGCGGTTCTCGATGCCGTCGAACATGGGGTCGCCGATGCCTGCGGGAAGCCCGTAAATGCCGCACTCCACGATGCCGCCGATGCTGTCGAGTTCGTCACGCACGGCTAGGATTTCCTCGCGCATGCGGCCGGCTGCGGCGGCGTCAATGCACGGCAGATCGTTCGTAAGGATCGCCTTGCGGTCGGCCTCGCGATAGACTATGTCGTCCATCGGCAGATCGGAGATGCCGCCGATCTGCGCCACATGCGCCATCACTTTAATGCCGCGGGCCTCGAGTGCCTGCAGCGCGATGCCGCCCGCGATGCATAAGGGTGCTGTTAGGCGGCCGGAAAAGTGCCCGCCGCCGGCGACATCGTACATGTTGTGATACTTCATGCGTGCAGGGAAGTCCGCATGTCCCGGACGGGGCTTGCGGCGCAGCTCGGAGTAATCCTTGGAGCGCGTGTTGGTGTTCTCGATAATCGCGGCAATGGGCGCGCCGGTGGTGTGCCCATCGACCACGCCGGCGATGATTTGGGCGGCGTCGGCCTCGCGGCGCTTGGTCGCGGTCTCGGGGGCGCGACGGTTCAAAAAGGCCTGCAGCGCTTCTTGGTCAACGGCGATGCCGGCGGGGACGCCATCGAGCGAGCAGCCGATGGCGGGGGAGTGCGACTGGCCGAAGATGCTTACGTGCAAGACGTTGCCAAAGGTCGAGGACATGCTATTCCTCCTCGAGTGTGACCTTGCCGCCCAGCAGGCGGTAGTGGTCGAAGAAATCGGGATAGGACTTGTTGACGGCCTCGGCGCCGTGGATCACGACCTCGCCGGCGGCGCGGCTCGCGGCGATAGCGGCCATCATGGCGATGCGATGGTCGTTGTGCGAATCGACCTCGCCGCCGGTGAAGGCATCGACACCCTTGATGATGAGGTCATCACCGGCAATGCGCACCTGCGCGCCCAGCGCGGTGAGCTCGCGGGTGGTGGTGACCAGACGGTCGGATTCCTTGATGCGCAGACGGGCGCAATCGCGGATAAAGGTGCGGCCCTGTGCCAGCGAGGCCACGGCCGAGATGACGGGCACCAGGTCCGGAATGTCGTGGGCACTCATCTCAAAGCCGGCGAGCTTGTCGGACTGCACGGTGGCGGCGTTGGTGGAGCGCACGATGCGGGCGCCAAAGCGCGAAAGCGCGGCAAGCACGTTACGGTCGCCCTGTGCGGAGCTCAGCGACACGCCCTCGACGGTGATTGGGTCGGTGCCGATGGCGCCGGCGCACAGCCAAAAGGCGGCGTTGGACCAGTCGCCCTCGACGGCTACGCTGCCGGGCGTGCGGTACGAGCCACTGCTCACGCGGAAGTTCGTGACCTCGGGCTGGCCGTCCTTGGCCGGAATGCGCTCGACGTTGACCTCGACGCCAAAGGCCTTCATGGCCTGTATCGTCAGGTTGATGTAGGGGCGGCTCTCGATGAGGCCGGTTACCTGCACGCAGGAGGGCTGGGCCAGCAGCGGGGCTGCCAGCAGCAGGCCCGAGATGTACTGCGAGCTCACGTTGCCCGGAAGCACAAAGGTGCCCGGGCGCATGCGGCCGCTCGTCTTGAGCGGAAAACCGCCCAGACCCTGTAGGTCGCAGCCGGCGGCGATGATCTCGTCCGAGAGCGGGGAGAGCGGGCGGGCGCCCAGGCGGCCCTGGCCTACGAAGGTGGCATCCGCACCCAGCGCGCAGGCGACAGGCAGCATAAAGCGCAGCGTGGAGCCACTTTCACCGCAGTCAAGCGTGCCGCCGGCAAGGGCCTTGAGCAGACCAAACTCAACACTCTTCATGGTGGGGTGGACCTGGAAGCCGTCCTCGACGGTCTCGATGCGAGCACCCAGTGCCGTAAGGCAGCGCACCGTGGCCTCGATGTCGGCGCAGGTGGTGTTGCAGGTGACGTGTGTCTCGCCGTTGGCAAGCGCAGCGCAGATGATCAGGCGATGCGCCATCGACTTGGACGCGATGGCGGGAACGGTGCCCTTGAGCGGGGACGGGGTGATGCGGGCTAGCATGCGGATGCGTCTCCCTTCTGGCCGAGGCCCTCGGCAATGAGTTCGTGGAAAGTGGAAAGCGGTGTGCGGTCGATGCTGCAGCGGCCAATGCCGTGCGGAATCACCAGGTCGATGGTGTCGCCCGCGCGCTTCTTGTCGTGGAGCGCCTCGGCAAAGACGGTATCGGCATCTAGGTCGCAGCGGGTCTTGAGGCTATGGCGGGCGCAGAGCTCCTCAATACGACCGGGCAGTGCGGCATCGCAGACGCCGTGCAGGGCCGCGGCGCGCGTGATGATGCCCATGCCGATCGACACGCAGTTGCCGTGTCCCAGCTCAAAGTGCTCGCAGGCCTCGACGGCGTGTCCGGCGCTGTGTCCAAAGTTGAGGAGCTTGCGCTGGTTGGTTTCGCGCTCGTCGGCGACGACCACGGCGCGCTTGATGTCGATATTGCGGGCGATGATGAGCGCTACGCGGGCCACATCGCGGTTGAGCAGCTCCAGCGTGAGCGGGGTCTTCTCCAGCTCGGCGAAAAGCTCCGGGTCGGCGATCACGGCGTGCTTGACGACCTCGCCGCAGCCGTCGGCGAACTGCTCGGGCGTGAGGGTGGCCAGGCACCCCACGTCGGCGATAACCACGCTCGGCTGCCAAAAGGCGCCGGCCAAGTTCTTGCCGGCAGCCAGGTCTATGGCGGTCTTGCCTCCCACCGACGAATCCACCATGGCGAGCAGGCTCGTCGGGATCTGCACAAACTTGCAGCCGCGCATGTAGGTGGCGGCCACAAAGCCCGCCACGTCGCCCACGACGCCGCCGCCGAGTGCCACGATCACGTCGGAGCGCGAAAGCTCGTGCTCGGCCACAAACTCCAAAATGGCAACATAGGTCTCGGCGCGCTTATGGGCCTCGCCGGCCTCGAAGGTGCAGATGCTCACCTCGTAGCCTGACGCCTCCAGGCTCTGCTTAACGGGCATCTGGTAGAGCGGGCCCACGTTGGTGTCTGTCACGATGACGGCGCGGGTGCCGCCGGCAGTGGCGCGCACGAGCGGTCCCGCCTGCTCCAGCAAAAACGTGCCAACATGCACCTGGTAGGGGCGTGCGGTGTCGATATCGATGGTAATCGCCATAAGCTTCGGTCCTTTCGACCTGGCGTGATAGGTGGTCTAGTGGGAGGCCTCGTCGTCGAGTGCGCGCTTAATTCGGTCGCCCTCGGCAAGGAGATTCTCCAGATAGCGCTGGTCGCGGTCTTTAAGGGCGCGGCTGTAGGCGCCGAGCGATTCGATCAGATGGTCGATCTCGAAGGCGAGCGCATTGGCGTCGTCGATCATGAGCTCGGACCACATCTGCGGATTGAGGTGCGCTACGCGGGTGAGGTCGCGGTAGCTGCCGGCCGAAAAGCCGTGGTGAACCTGAGCGGTCGGGCTCTTAACATAGGCGTTGGAGACGACGTGCGCGAGCTGGCTCGTAAAGGCGATGACGCGGTCGTGCTCGGCGGCGCTCGTTACGCTGAACTTGCCAAAGCCCAGGGGACGTACCATCTCGCGCACCTGGCCCAAAAGCTCCAGCTTGAGTGCGTCGTCCACTGCGGGCGGTACAAGCACGAGCGGTGCGTCCTGGAACAGGTCGGCGCGGGAATGCGCGTAGCCCGAGAACTGCGTGCCCGCCATGGGGTGCGCGCCCACAAAGTAAAAACCGTGCTCGCGGGCAAGCTCAAAGGCGCGCTCGCACACGATGCCCTTGACGCCTACGGTGTCGATCACCACGGGGCCCATGATGGCCTCGGTGTCGGTGGCGTCGGCGAGTGCCTGGGCGTGCGCCTCGAGCCACTCGATGCAGGCCTCGGGGTAGCATGCCAGGACGATGATGTCGCACTCGCCGAGCGTCTCGTCGTTGAGCTCGCCGGCAACGGTGCCCATGCTGGCGGCCGTCATGACGTCGTCATCGGGGTCCCAGGCCAGCACGCGGACGCCCGCCTGCGCATAGCCGCGGGCAAAACTGCCGCCGATGAGGCCCAGGCCCACGATGCCGGCGCACTTGGGGCCACCCTGGTTAACGCGTGCGTTTCTCACCGTGCCCATGGGCTACTCCTGAACGGTCTCTTGGCAGACGACCTCGCGGATGGCGCGGATGCGGCGCATGGTGTCGTCGAACTGGTCGGGGGTGAGGGCCTGAGCGCCGTCGGACCAAGCATGGCTCGGGTCGTCGTGGACCTCGATCTCCAGACCGTTGGCGCCGCAGGCGGTCGCCGCGAGCGCCATAGGCTCAACGTAGCGGGTGTAGCCGGTGGCGTGGCTGGGGTCGGCAACGACGGGCAGGTGCGACAGGTGGTGGAGCACCGGCACGGCGTTGAGGTCGAAGGTGTTGCGGGTGCGGGTCTCGAAGGTGCGGATACCGCGCTCACACAGGATGACGTTGTCGTTGCCCTCGCTCATGATGTACTCGGCAGCCATGAGCAGCTCGTCGACGGTGCCGGACATGCCGCGCTTGAGCAGAACCGGGGTCTGCGTCTTGCCGACCTCCTTGAGCAGGGGGAAATTCTGGGCGTTGCGAGCGCCAATCTGCATGACGTCAATCTTCTTGTCGAGGAAGACCTGCACGTCGCGCGGGTCCATGATCTCGGTGACGATCGGCATGTCGAGCTCGGCGGATGCCTCGCACAGCAGGTCCAGACCGGCGGGGCCCATGCCCTGGTAGGCGTACGGGGAAGTGCGGGGCTTGTAGGCGCCGCCGCGCAGCATCGTGGCGCCGGCTGCCTTCACGCGGCGGGCGATGCGGATGAGGTTCTCGCCCTCGACGGAGCACGGGCCGGCGATGACCTGGAACTGGTCGCCGCCGATCTTGACGCCGTGGCCGCAGTCGATGACGGAGTCCTCGGGGTGGAACTTGCGGTTGGCGCGCTTGAACGGCTCGGAGACGCGCTGCACGCGCTCGACGACGTCCATGGACTCGAGCAGGAATGGGTCGATCTTGGTCGTATCGCCCACCAGGCCGATGATCGTCTCGTTCTCGCCGCGCGAGACGTCGGTCTTCAGGCCCTTTTTCTCAATCCAGCTGACGATATGGCTGACGGCCTCGTCGCTGGCGCTCTGCTTTAAAATTGCAATCATGGTGTGCCTCTCACCTCGATGGATAACCCTTGCAAAAACGGCCCGCATCGCGAGCCGTGTATATATGGTGCATGAGAGTTTATACTATCTGATTCGCTTTTGCCTTCTAAAGTGAGCCGTTGCGCCGCGTCTTCCCCGGAATTGCAAAGCTTTTTCATTTATTTTGATAGCCCGTGGTGCACTTGGGTATAATGCCAAACGTTGGCCCTATTAGCTCAGGGGATTAGAGCGTCTGCCTCCGGAGCAGAAGGCCGTTGGTTCGAATCCAACATGGGGCACCATCGAACGTGAGACCGTCCGAACCTCGCATGGTCCGGGCGGTTTTTCTTATACCGACGCGACGTGATGGGACGTGGTATGGCAGCAACGGATATCGAGCGCGGACTCTCGACCGCCGAGGTCGAGGAGCGCATCGCCGCCGGTAAGATCAACCGCAACATGGAGCTCAAGACCAAGTCGGTCAAAGAGCTCATCATCGAGAACCTCTGCACGCTGTTCAATTTGATCAACGTGATTTTGGCGTTCCTAGTCATTTTGACCGGTTCGTTTAAGAATCTGACGTTCCTGTTCGTGGTGTTTCTCAATACCGCCATCGGCGTCATCCAGTCCATGCGTTCCAAGAAGATGGTCGATAAGCTCACGCTGCTGACCTCCAAGAAGGCCATTGCGGTGCGCGACGGCGCCGAGGTGGAGCTCGACCTGGACCAGATCGTGCTCGACGATATCATCCGCCTGGGGCGCGGCGACCAGATTCCCGCTGACGCCGTGGTGGTTTCGGGCGAGGCGCTCGTGAACGAGAGCCTGCTGACGGGTGAGAGCGACCTCATTAAGAAACAGCCCGGTTCCGAGCTCATGAGCGGCAGCTTTATCGACTCGGGCTTGCTGCGCGCCCGCGTGATCCATGTCGGCGCCGACAACTACGTGGCCAAAATTAATAACGAGGCGAAGTACGTCAAAAAGGTCAATTCCGAGATCATGAACGCGCTTAACGCCATCGTGCGCTTTGCGAGCATCATCATGATCCCGCTCGGTTTGGCGTTGTTTGCCTCGAGTGTGAGCGAGCTGTGGGATGCCGCGGGAACCCCGGGCGATAGCGCGCTTTCGTGGTGCTTCTCCGAGCTGTTGGCTGGTCATGTGCCTTCGTCGGCGCTGCTGTCCACGGTGGGCGCCCTGCTGGGCATGATCCCGCAAGGCCTGGTGCTGCTGACCTCGTCGGTGCTCGCCATCGCCACGGTGCGCCTGGCCCGCCGCAAGGTACTCGCGCAGCAGCTCTACTGCATTGAGACGCTCGCGCGCGTCGACGTGCTGTGCCTGGACAAGACGGGCACCATCACGTCGGGCCGCATGGAGGTCGAGGGTACCTATCCGCTGCCGGTCGAGGGTATGGGTGCGGGGGAGGGCGACGCCGCCGTTCCCGTCGATACCACGGTGCTCGATTTTGCGCTGGCTAACGTCGCACGTGCGACCTCGGCCGATGCCAACGAGACCTGCCAGGCGCTGCTCAACTACTACGCCGACCGCCCGGTCGAGGTGTCTGAGCCGCTGTCGGTCATTCCGTTCTCGTCCTCCAAAAAGTGGAGTGGTGCCTCGTTTGCGCAGGGCTCCTATGTGATGGGCGCGGCGCAATTTGTGCTTTCAGAGCGCGCCTTTTCGCAGGTCGAGAACCGCGTGGCCGAACTTGCCGACACCTGCCGCGTGCTTGTGGTGGCCTGCGTGGACGGCTTTACGCCCGATGGCGATATGGTGGGCGAGGCCGAGCCCGTGGGCTTTGTGACCATTCGCGACGAGATCCGCACCTCGGCCGCCGAGACCATCGGGTACTTTAACGAGCAGGGCGTGACCCTCAACGTGATCAGTGGCGACGACCCGCGTACGGTGTCGTCGATTGCGCGCGTGGTGGGCGTGCCGGGGGCGGACGCTTATGTGGACGCCACGACGCTCGATACGCCGGCCAAGCTCGATGCCGCAGTGGACCGCTACCATGTCTTTGGTCGTGTGACCCCGCAGCAGAAGCGCGAGCTCGTGCAGGCACTCAAGCGCCGCGAGCACACCGTGGCCATGACGGGCGACGGCGTTAACGATGTGCTAGCGCTCAAGGAGGCTGACTGCTCCGTCGCCATGGCGGCTGGCTCCGACGCCGCGCGTAACGTGGCCGAGATCGTACTCGTCGACAACGACTTTGCCTCGATGCCTGCTGTGGTGGCCGAGGGCCGTCGCTCCATCAACAACCTGCAGCGCTCCGCGGCGCTGTTCCTGACCAAAACGCTGTTCTCGATGGGCTTGGCGGCGCTGTGCATCGCGCTGCCGCCGTACCCCTTCGAGCCCATCCAGATGACGCTCATTAACTTCTTCTGTATTGGCGCGCCGGGCTTTGTGTTGGGCCTGGAGCCCAACAATGCTCGCGTGAAGGGATCGTTCCTGACGAACGTGCTCAAGCGGGCACTGCCGGCGTCGATTGCGGTCATTTTGGCTGCGGCGCTCGATATCTTTGTGGCGCGGGTGTTTGGCTTTAGCCAGCTCACGCTGTCTACGATGTGCCTGCTTACGTCGTGCGCGGCGAGCGTCAGCCTGATCTGGCGCATCTCGCAGCCTCTCACGCCCTTACGTGTGGTGCTCTTTGTGTTTGTAGTCGCCGGCATCCTGGTGGGCGTTATCGGATTCCCGGAGCTGCTGTCTATTGCCAACCTGACAATGGGCCAGATGGTTATCTTGGCTGCCGTCGTGGTCTTTACCTGCTCGGTGTTTTTTAAGCTCGCCACGATGATGGATTCGCTCAAGCCGCGTCGTCGTCATGCCGCAACTGGTTTTGGCCGCGGTGTTCGCGTCCGCCTGGGTCGCGGTGGCGGCAAGGTGAGCTCGACGGGTTCGACGGCGGAGCGTTTTGCCAAGCGCGTCGCCGCCGACATGGCACAGCGCCGCGAAGCTCGCACCGTTCGCGAGGCCGAGGTCCGCGCACTCGAGGGCGTGGCCCAGGCCCAGCCCAAGAAAAAGAAGGGTAGCGGAGCCAAGCGCTCTCGCGTAACCAAGTCCGCCCAAGGCATCAAAGTCTCGATGCCGAGCAAAAAGAAGAAGTAACTACGCGCCCTGGCGATGTTGAATTGGTGCCTTGCTCCTGTGGGGCCGTGGCGATGTTATGCTCTAACCTCGATTGTTTGAATTGCTTCGAAAAGAGGATGCCGTGATCTGTCCGCATTGCCTTAAGACTATCGAGGACGGCGCCTCGTTCTGCCCCTACTGCAACGCCTATGTGGGTCCGGGCGATGGTCCGGAGCACACCGAGTTCGTGTTCTGTGAGGGCTGCGGTGCCCGTCTTTCTCCGCATGATCGTACGTGCCCCAAATGCGGACGCCCCGCTCCGGGTATCCTCTCCGAGGACGCGGCCGCATCCGACCTGGCAGCGGGCCGCACGGCGGGCTTTCCGCGCCTAACGCAAGAGCAGATCGATACCGAGGTGCCGCATGCGCCGGCCTCTGCCGCTGCGGTGCTTTCGGACGCCGCCGACCCCAATGAGACCTGCGTGCTGCCGGCTTTCGATAAGGATTTCGGTATCCCCAAGGTCGATATTCCCATGCCCGTTTCCCTGCATGACGATGCTCAAAAACCCAAGCGCAAGGTGCACCCCGACGAGGACGCCTATCACAAGCACAAGCGTCATATTCCCAAGCCGCTTATCGTCATCGCGGTCCTTGCCGTCGTTTGCGGCGGTGCCTATTGGTTCGTGACGACCGATCCCATGGGTGTTATGCCCGGCTTCTACGACCAGTTTGGCCAAGCTGCACAAACCACCTTCCCCACGCGCCAAAAGGGCGAGGCGACTGAGGACGATACCAAGCAGGGCGATTCTGCCGAGGTGGTCCAGGAAGAAACCGTGCTCACCGATGATCAGCTCTATACCAGGCTCGACGGTCTGTATCAGACCATCGTGTCCTACGCTGACGAAGACCAGATCGGCGAGGTCATCGATTCCTTTAACAACGGCTATCTCCGAACGCCGCTGTCCACCCGTCAGGAGCTGTCGCAGAGTGCCTACGCCCTGCGCGACCAGATCAAAAAGACGCAAGATGAGCTCAACAACCTTAAGTACCAGGACGATTCGGTCTATGCGGATGACATCGCCCACTTAAAGCAGCTTGCCGAGTGGATGTATGAGCGCGTCGACGTGATCTGCCAGAGCTGGGATATTTCGCTGGCCATTCCCGATGGCGAGTCGATGAG
This sequence comes from uncultured bacterium, assembly GCA_905214615.1. Taxonomy (GTDB): domain Bacteria; phylum Actinomycetota; class Coriobacteriia; order Coriobacteriales; family Coriobacteriaceae; genus Collinsella. The sequence goes on from CAJMMX010000009.1 coordinate 10,196, forward strand.
TTCCCACCAAAGCGAGATCCTGGCGCCCATCGCGCAGGGCGGCAATAGCGCGCTGAACCAGTACGATGCCAATGTGGGTTCCTGGAAGCCGCAGCAGCGTTCCTAAAACTAGTTCGCCATAGTCGGCATAACCTACGTACGCAATTGATGTAAGCCCGTGCTTATTGCTACAATTCGTACAAATATGCTTTAAACGCACGAGGAAGGAACCACATGTTTGGTTTTAAGAAAGAGCTCTACACGCCCGAGTATCAGCTTGTCGGCGACGAGTGCGCCGTAATCGAGACGTCGAAGGGTACCATCAAGGTCAAGTTTGACGGCGAGGGCGCTCCCATTCATGTCGCGAACTTCTGCGAGCTTTCCACGATGGGTTTCTATGATGGCCTTAAGTTCCATCGCTATGTGCCCGGTTTTGTTATCCAAGGTGGCGACCCCAATACCCGCGACATGTCCGGCGCCGACGTCGCCGCCGGTCTTGAGGGCCCCGACGGCATGCCCGGTACCGGTGGCCCCGGCTACTGCATCAAGGGCGAGTTCGCCACCAATCCGCGCAACAGCCATGTCGATGGCGCCCTTGCCATGGCACGCTCCATGGACCCCGATTCCGCGGGTTCGCAGTTCTACTTCTGCCTGGGCGCCCAGCATAACCTCGATTCCGGTTACACCGTCTTTGGTACCACGGTCGAGGGTCTCGATGTGATTTCGCAGCTGCGTGCCGGCGACGAGATCGTCCATGTCGAGATCGTTCACGAGTAAAGGGGACTTCCTTGAATAGCCAGCTGATCCAACAGGGCCGCGCCGCTTACCGCGCGGGTGATTTTTCCGCTGCAGCCCAGATGCTTGGGGCGGCAAAGACTCCCGATGAGATTATGGGCGAGGCAGATCACCTTCGTGGCAACGCCTTGATGCACCTGGGCATGTATGCCGAGGCCGCCGAGGCCTATGCCGCCGCCCTCAACGACGGCACCTACGGCAAGCGCGGCGCGCTGCTCACCAACCGCGGCAAGGCGCTTGCCGCCGTGGGCGACTACACGACGGCCGCTCAGGCGTTCTCTGCTGCTACGCAGGATGCTTCCTATGCCACGCCGTTCAAGGCCTATCTGGGCCTGGGCAATGCGCTGTTCCAGTCGGGCGACTATGCCAACGCAGGAACCGCCTTCCGTCAGGCTGCCATCGACGGCGCCAATCCGGCTCCTGCCGCCGCACTCGGCGAGCTCGGTCGTTGCTTCATTAAGCTCGGCCGTCCGGCGGATGCCGTGGAGACCTACCGCACGGCTATCGACTTTGCCGGCCCCCGCGACGACACGCGTGCGCTCAACGCCGGCATGGGTCAGGCGCTTTCTGCCGCCGGCCGTCCCTCCGACGCACTCGACGCCTTTAACGCCGCTACTGCCGATGGCATCTACCAGCTCACCTCCGAGCAGGCCGATGAGCTTGCCCGCGTGCACGATTCGCTTGCCGCGCTGTCTGCCCAGACGGCTATGGCCACGGCTCCGGCGCCCGCGATGGACGCTCCTGCCGTCGATCCGCTCGATCCTACGGGCGCGACCGGTCAGTTTATGCCCGATCCCTCGGACACCGGCTTCTTTACGCTGTCCGAGTCCGAGATGGTCCAGCAGGACCGTCAGGATCGTAAGCAGGCCAAGGTCCGTCGTCGCCATCGCCACACGGGTCTTAAAGTCTTCATCGTGCTGCTTCTGCTCATTTTGATCGCCGCGGGCGGTCTGGGCTTTGCCTACACGCGCGGCTTCGGCTTCCCGTCTCAGGAGTCTGTCGTTACCGATCTGTTCCAGGCTGCCGGCGACGGTGACGCCGCAAAGGCCGAGTCTTGCCTGGCCTCGAGCCTGTCCGAGGACGCTAAGTCGATGATCATCTCCTCGATTCCGCAGGGTGCCACCGTGTCCGTCGAGGGCATGGATCAGTCCATGACCGAGACGACCGCCAAGGTGAAGGCATCGCTGTCCAAGGGCGGCGAGCAGGAGTACACCGTCAAATTCGTGCGCTCCGACAACCATATCGGCTGGGCCGTTTCTTCGCTTGATATGGATTTCTCGGCTGCTGACAACCAGTAGTGACCTTATGGGATTTAGCTTTGCCCGGCGCTTCACCGCAAGTGAGGCGCCGGGCTTGCGCTAGTATGATGAGCTAGTAGTTTTCCAGCAATCATCCAACACATCAGGAGTTGCGTTGTTTTCTTTGATGGATATGTTCTTCGGTAGCTATGCGGGCGATCTTGCCATCGACCTCGGCACCGCCAATACGCTTGTCTCCGTGCGCGGCAAGGGCATCGTCATTCGCGAGCCCTCTGTTGTCGCCATCGACAAGAACGACGAGCGCATCTTGGCGGTCGGTATCGAGGCAAAGCGCATGCTCGGCCGTACGCCCGGCAACATCGTGGCCGTTCGTCCCCTGAAGGACGGCGTCATCGCCGACTTCGATGTTACCGAGGCCATGCTTCGCTACTTTATCGACAAGGCGTCCGAGAAGCGCTATCCGTGGACTCCGCGTCCGCGTGTTGTCGTCTGCGTTCCCTCCGGTGTCACGTCGGTCGAGAAGCGCGCTGTCTTTGAGGCCACGATCCAGGCCGGTGCCCGCCAGGCCTATCTGATCGAAGAGCCCATGGCGGCTGCCATCGGCGCCGACCTGCCCGTCGAGGAACCCACCGGCTCCATGGTCATCGACATCGGTGGCGGTACCACCGAGGTTGCCGTTATCGCTATGGGCGGCATCGTCGTCTCGCAGTCCATCCGTATTGCCGGCGACGAGTTCGATCAGGCCATCCTCACGCACGTTCGTGATGCCTACAACCTGGCCATCGGCGAGCGTACGGCAGAGGACATCAAGATCAAGGTCGGCTCCGCCGTGCCGCTCAAGGATGAGCTCGACGTCGAGGTCAACGGCCGCGACGTGATCACCGGTCTGCCCAAGACCGTGCGCATCGAGAGCGAGGAGATTCGTCGCGCACTCAACAAGCCGCTCGACGAGATGGCCAAGGCCGTCAAGGACGCACTCGACGCTACGCCTCCCGATCTTGCCTCGGACCTTATGTACTATGGCATTTTGCTGACCGGTGGCGGCGCGCTGCTGCGCGGTCTCGATGTGCGCCTGCGCGATGAGACCGGCGTTTCGGTCAACGTCAGCCCCACGGCGCTCGATAACGTTGTTAACGGCTGTGCCCGCGTGCTCGAGGCCAATGCGTTTGATGGCGGCTTCGTCCAGACCAATGCTTAATTTCCAAAAGGTGGATTCCATTTGGCACGATCTTCGGGTTTCTCCACAAATCTGAATACCAAGCGACAATCAACGGGTATGCGCCCGTTGATTGTTTTCAGCCTGATTTCGGTGTTGCTGCTCACGTTTTACATCCGGGAGGGCGAAGCAGGACCGATTCATGCCGTGCGCTCGGGCGTGACGACGATTACCTCGCCGGTGCGCTTTGTGGGCTCGGCTGTGGCGGCTCCCTTCAATGCGATCGGAAACGTGTTCTCTAACCTTACGGCGTCGCAGGACACGCTTGACGAGCTTAAGAAGCAAAACGAGGAACTGACCTCTAAGGTTGCTGAGCTCTCCGAGGCTCAAAAGACTGCCGAGCGCCTGGAGGGCCTGGTCGGCCTGCAGTCGACCTACAACCTCAAATCGACCGCAGCTCGTATCGTTGGTGCCTCGGGCGATGCCTGGACTTCGACCGTAACCATCGACAAGGGCTCTGCCGACGGCCTTACCATCAACATGCCCGTGACGAGTTCTGCCGGTGTTATCGGCCAGATCATCGAAGTTTCGGCCAAGACATCGACCGTGCGCCTGATTGGCGACGAGAACTCGGGCGTGTCCGCCATGGTGCAGGACACTCGCGCCCAGGGCATGCTGCAGGGTCAGGCTGACGGCACGCTGCGTCTTGAGTACGTGAGCGTTGACTCCGATGTTAAGGTTGGCGACATCATCGTTACTTCTGGCATCGGTGGCGTGTTCCCCAAGGGCCTACCGCTCGGCACCGTCTCGTCGGTTGAGAAATCTGCAAACGACGTGTACTACACCATTGTGGTGCGCGCTCAGACAACGGCCGAGAACAACGAGGAAGTGCTGGTCATTACCTCGCTGACCGACGAACAGTCGGCCTCGGATGAGGACGTGAGCACCGCTAATAGCACGCCGCAGGGAACGTCGCGCGATGCTGCGACCAAGACGAAGGACGAGAGCTCGGATGACAGTTCCGACACGTCCGAGACGACCGATTCCGGCTCGAGCGAATAGGGGGGCATGTCCATGGATCTACACGAGCAGGGGATGAGCTCCCGCACGTTTGCAATCGCCGCCATCGTGTGCGTGCTGCTGCAGGCAGGCCTCGCACCGCAGATCTCCATTGCGGGCGGTCGCGTCAACTTCATGATTATCCTGGTGTGCCTAAGCGTGTTCTCGGGCGACCCGACCCGTGCCGTCGCGTGCGGGTTTTGCAGCGGCTTGTTCTATGACCTGTCCGCTGCCGTGCCGGTGGGCGTTATGTCGCTGCTGCTGACGGTGGGCAGTTTTGCCCTGGTGCACAGCTCTGCCGGTCAGACGGGCGGCTCCCCGAGCGCGCGCGGTATTACCGTGGGCGCCTTCGCGCTTGCCATCAACGTGGTCTACAGCATCATCTTGCTGTTTATGGGTCTGGAGACGAGCTTTGTGGTGGCTATTTTTGGCCACGCACTGCCGTCTTCGATCCTGACGGGTCTGGTTGCCATTCCGTTTTTGATGTCCGGTGTCGTGCCGCAGTCCGGTTACGGATTCTCCGCACGCGGTGGTCGTCAGACGGGCATGCGCTTCAAGCCCAAGACCCGCAAACTCAAATAGGGGAGGCCCGTAGATGTCTTCCCAGATGACGGTCATCATCGCCGGTATCGTGCTGGTCGTGGCCATTGTGGTCGCGCTGGTCATCATGCGCCGCGGCGATTCCCGTTTTACCTACGACACACAGCATGGAACGGCCCCGCGTGCCACCGAGGGCGAGGGCAATACCGCCGCTACCGCCTTCAAGGGTCGCTTCTCTATCCTCACCGCCGGCGTGGGCGCGATGTTTGCCGCGCTCGCCGTCAAGCTGTGGGGTATGCAGATGGTCTCGTCGGACTACTACGACAAGCAGGCCAAGAGCAACCAGACCCGTACTGTCACCACGCCGGCTGTGCGCGGGCGAATCCTTGATCGCAATGGCGTGGCACTTGTGCAAAACCGTCCCTCACTTGCCGTTGTCGCCTATCGCGACCTGGCCGATGACACTGTGCTGGTTCGCCATCTTGCCAACGTGCTCGGTATGCCCTACGTCGCGGTGCTGCGCAATATCCAGGACAATTCCGAGGGCGCCCAGAGCCTGCATACCATCGCGACGGACGTGCGCCGCTCCACGGTTGCCTATATTCAGGAGCACGCCGGCGAGTTCCCTGGCGTGAAGATTGCCGAGCGCACCGAGCGCCAGTATCCATATGGCGAGACGGCATGCCATATCTTGGGCTATACCGGCACCATTACCTCCGAGCAGCTCGAGGCCCAGAATAAGAAAACCTCTGGCGATGATGATGCTTCTGCTGGCCGGATTACGTACCAGTCGGGCGATATCGTGGGCCAGGCGGGTGTTGAGAGCTACTACGAAAACCTGCTGCAGGGTATTCGTGGCGAGCAGACCGTCAAGGTCGATGCCTCGGGCAACGTGACTGGTCAGGCCGGCGCCGTGCCCGCCAAGGCCGGCTCCGACATTAAGCTCACGCTTGACCTCAAGATTCAGCAAGCCTGCGAGACGGCGTTGGCGAGCGCTATCGAACTCGCCAAGACCACGGGCTACAGCAACGCCGGCAACGGCGCCGTGGTGTGCCTCGATCCCAACAACGGCGAGATTCTGGGCATGGCGAGCGAGCCCAAGTTCGATCCGTCCGTCTTTATCGGCGGCATCTCAAATGACGTGTGGACCGAGCTCAATGATGACAAGGGTTCGCACCCGCTGCTCAACCGCGCCATTAGCGGACAGTACATGTCGGCCTCGACCATCAAGCCGCTCTCGGCACTGGCCGGTCTTGAGTTTGGAACCTACACTTCAACGCAGACAACCAACTGCACGGGCTATTGGACGGGCCTGGGCAAGGCTTGGGGCAAGCGCTGCTGGCTGACGTCTGGCCACGGCACCATGACGCTGCAGTCGGGTATCGCCAACTCGTGCGACCCCGTCTTCTACGACATGGGCAAGGCCTTCTTTTATGACGAGCAACATTCCGAGGGCCTGCAGGAGGTCTTTCGTCGCTGGGGCCTAGGCAAGACCTGCGGTATCGATCTGCCGAGTGAGGGCGCGGGCCGTATTCCCGATGCCGAGTGGAAAGAGTCGTACTTTACCGACGCCTCTGCCGAGGACCGCAAGTGGAATGCCGGCGATATGACCAACATTGCCATCGGCCAGGGCGACATTTTGGTGACGCCCCTGCAGATGGCGTGCGCCTATATGGGTCTTGCCAACGGCGGCAAACAGTACGTGCCTCACGTGTTTTTGTCTGCCGTGTCGCGCGATGGCGACGGCGATGCCTATAAGTACAACGGCAAGGGCAAGAAGAAGCGCCTGGAGGCCAAGATCAACAGCGATTCGGATTTGACTCTTGTTCGCAACGGCATGCACGACGTGATTTACACGGCATCGACGTCCCTGGCGGCTCACTTTGGCACCCTGACGCCGCAGGTGTACGGCAAGTCGGGCACGGGCGAGAAAAGCGGCGAGGACGAATACGCGTGGTTCTGCGCCTATGCACCGGCCGATGATCCCAAGTATGTCATCGCTACTGTCCTGGAGCAGGGCGGCGGTGGTTCGGATACCGCGATGCATGTCGTGCGCGACGTGCTCGGCGTGATTTATGACGAGCCCGATACCTCTTCGGCCTCGGGCGATTCTTCGGTTCGATAGGAGGTTGCGATGGATTTTTCTCCGGCGGATCTGTTCCGTTCAACCAAGACCGGCTCTCGCAGCAGCCTGGACCGCGTCAACAAGCAACTTTCGGCCTCGCGCGGTACGTTTCGCCAAAAGGTGCATATCGGTGTGCTGCTGGCTACCGTCGCGCTCGTTGCCTATGGCGCCATCATTATTTGGTCGGCGTCACAGTTTAAGGCCGACGCCTCATTCTCGCGCCACCTGCTGGGAATTGGTATCGGGGCGTTGCTGGCGGTGCTGGTCTGGCGTACCGACCTGCGCGGTATTTCCAATTTTTCGACGGCGTTGCTCGTCATCGACCTGATCGTGATCTTCTCGCCCAAGATTCCGGGTCTGTCCTATACGGGCGGTCTGGGCATGACGGGCTGGATCAAGATTCCCGGTATCGGTTTGACATTCCAGCCCGTTGAGCTTGCCAAGCTCATCACCATCTTCTTTATCGCCACGCTTGGCTCGCAGTATAACGGCCGCATCGATACCGTTCGCGACTACGTCAAGCTCTGCGGCATGCTGTCCATCCCGTTTTTGGCCGTCGTTGCCATGGGCGACCTGGGCTCGGGCCTGGTCGTGCTGGTCTCGGGCGCCATCGTCATCTGCATGAGCGGTGCGCGCCGCGAATGGGTGCTGTCGACCCTGGCCCTGCTTGTGGGCCTGGTGGCCCTCGTTCTGGCGCTCGATTCGGTCTTTGATTCGTTGCTCGGCCACGATGTGCTCATCAAGCAGTATCAGATGAACCGCCTGACGGTCTTTATCGACCCCGATAATGCCGATTCGGACGATGCCTACAACCTGCAGCAGTCGCTTATCGCCGTTGGCTCGGGCGGCTTCTTTGGTAAGGGTTTAGGCCATGCGACGCAGTCGGCCGGCGGCTTTCTGCCTGAGTTCCACACCGACTTCGTCTTCGCCTTCCTGTCCGAGACCTTTGGCTTTTGCGGTTCCTTTTTGCTCCTGTGCCTCTACGTGCTGCTGATCTTTTCGACGATTCGCGTCGCCTTTAAGTGCGAGTCGCTGTTCTTGCGCCTTTCGTGTGTGGGCATCGTTGGCATGTGGGCGTTCCAGACCTTCGAAAACATCGGCATGTGCATCGGCATGATGCCGATTACCGGTATTCCGCTACCGTTTATTAGCTTTGGTTCGTCTTCGATGATGATTCAGCTGCTGACGGTGGGTATCGTACAATCCATATGGCGGCATCGTTCGGGCGCCGCGTAACCGCTGGAGGGGTTTGCTATGAAAATTCCCGTAGATAAGCTGACCCGCGCTTTTAAGATGGGCGCGTCCGTTAAGAAGGATTCCGATACGCCGGTGCGCGTCTCGGTCTATTTGGATTCGTCCGCCTCGCGCTTTCTGGCCGAGACGGTGCGTGACGCCTTTGTGCCGCAGACGACCTCGGGCATTGTGCGCGTCGAGCGTTTGGGGGAGGAGCGAATTGCTCCAAAGACCGATACCGATGTGGTACTGGTGCTCTCGTGTGGCTCCGACCGCTTGGAGAGTGCCGTGCAGGAGCTCGTGATCGCCGGCGCGCCCGTGTGCGTGCTTGCCGAGTCTGCTGTGGAGGTGCCGTTTATCGAGGAGTCCACGCCTATGCTCGGCGTGGTAGCGGCAACCGATAAGACGTATCTGCTCGAGACGCTTGCCCGCTGGATTCTCGATCGCACCGACAAGGAAACGGCTTTTGCGGCGAACTTTGCCTTCATGCGCATCGCGGCGGCCAATCGTATCATCACCTCGTGCGCGCTCACCAATATGGCGACCGGTGCGCTGGTGTTTTTGCCGGGCGCCGATTATCCCGTGATGGCGCTGGCGCAGGTGGGCATGCTCTTTGAGCTCGCTGCCGTCTTTGGACGCGGCATTAAGCCTGAGCGCGGCTACGAGGTCGCGGGCGTGCTTGCCGGCGGTCTTGTGATCCGCGCGGTCACCCGCGCGCTCGTCAAGCAGACGCCACATATTGGGTTTGCCGTCAAGGCGCTTACTGCCGCCGCGGGCACCTATGGCATGGGCCGTGCGCTCGTTTCGCTCTACGAGCGCGATGTCGACTACAGCCGTGCCAACGAGGTGGTCACTGCCACGTTCTCCCGCGTTCGCGATCTGGTGACCACGGTCGCGGGCGCTACCCGTCCTATGGCGTCCTACGAGGACGCATCCGATCTCGCTGCTTAGGGGTTTTCCGTTGCGCGTTCCGTATCAAGACTGTTTTCATTTAATTGAGCCGCTGCTCGCCAAGGTCGAAAAGCCGAGTCGCTATATCGATCACGAGTGGGGCACGCTTTCAAAGGCCGATGCCGACTACCGTTGCTGCCTGATCTACCCGGATGTGTACGAGGTCGGTCTGCCCAACCAGGGTATCGCCATCCTCTACAACATCCTTAACCAGGCCGAGGGCATCTCCTGCGAGCGTGGCTATGTGCCGTGGCCCGATATGGGTGACGCCATGCGCGAGGCGGGTATTCCGCTGCTGTCGCTCGAGGGTGCCGCCCCCGTCGCTTCGTTTGATATCGTCGGTCTGCATGTGCCGCACGAGATGGCGGTGACGAACTTCCTTGAGGCACTCGACCTCGCTGGCATTCCGCTGTTAGCGGCCGACCGAGGTGAAGACGACCCCATCATCATCGCCGGCGGCCCCTCGGTGTACAACCCCGAGCCGTACGCGGCCTTCTTCGATGCCATCCTCATCGGCGAGGGCGAGGAATCGCTGCTCGAGACCTGCCAGCTGCATCGTCGCCTGCGCGACGAAGGAGTCCCGCGCGCGCAGATTGTTGAGCAGTTTGCATCCATTGCCGGCAACTACGTGCCGTCGCTCTATGAGGTTCGTCACGACGAGCCCTGCTCGCCGCATGGCTACACCGTGCCGCGCGAGGGCAAGGATGCGCCGACCGTGGTCTACAAACGCGTCGTCGAGGATTTCGGCGCCACGAATCCGCTGTCGCAGTCGTGCGTGCCCTATGCGCAGCTGGTTCACGACCGCCTGTCTATCGAGATTCTGCGCGGCTGCGCTCGCGGCTGTCGTTTTTGCCAGGCCGGCATGACGTATCGCCCGGTGCGTGAGCGTTCGGCCGACCAGATCGTCTCGTCGGTGATTCAGGGTCTGGAAAAGACCGGCTATGACGAGGTGTCGCTGACCTCGCTCTCCACGACCGACCACTCCTGCATTCGTGACGTGCTTGGCAGGCTCAACCGTCGCCTGGAGGATACGGGTATTCGCGTGTCTATTCCGTCGCAGCGCTTGGATTCGTTTGGCGTGGATATGGCCGAGTCGGTCGCCGGCGAAAAGAAGGGCGGCCTGACGTTCGCGCCCGAGGCCGGCAGCCAGCGCATGCGCGACATCATTAACAAGAACGTGACCGAGGAGGACCTGGACCGTGCGGCCAAGGCGGCCTTCGAGGCCGGCTGGAACCGCATGAAGCTCTACTTTATGATGGGCCTTCCCGGCGAGCGCGACGAGGACATCGTGGCCATCGCCAATCTGGCCGATCACGTGCTGGAGCTCGGTCGTTCCGTGGTGCCCAAGGCTCGTCGCGGCTCGATCTCGGTGTCCATCTCGGTTTCGGTGTTTATCCCCAAGGCTGCCACGCCGTTCCAGTGGTGCCCGCAGCTCGACTACGACGACGTCAAGCGTCGCCAGAAGCTGCTTATCACGAGCGTTCGCAACCGTGCCGTCCGCGTGCATTACCACGATGCCGAGACCTCGCTCATCGAGGCCGCGCTCTCCCGCGCCGGTCGTGACATGACGCCCGTCATCATCGATGCTTGGCGCTCGGGGTCTCGCTTTGACGCCTGGGTAGAGCATTTCTCGCTCGATAACTGGAAGGAGGCTGCTGCCAAAAACGGCATCGACCTCAATGAGCTTGTGCACCTGCCCTACGAGTTGGACTGGCGTCTGCCGTGGGAGCATGTGAGCCCCGGCTGCACGCGCGGCTTCCTCGAGCGCGAGTACCGTCGCTCGCTCGAGGGTGTCACGACTCCCGACTGCACTCGCACGTCGTGCACCGGCTGCGGAATCTGCCCCACGCTCCACGCCAAGAATGTATTGATGGGTGATCGCGCATGAGTGAGCGCCTGACCGACAACCCCACGCTCTTTAGACTTCGTGTTCGCTATGGCAAGCGCGATCGCCTTAAGTACCTGGGCCATCTCGAAGTAATCCATACCATTGAGCGCATCGTGCGCCGTGCGGGACTTCCCTATGCCGTCACGCAGGGCTTCTCTCCGCACATGCGCGTGGGCTTCTCTTCGGCGCTACCGGTGGGTACGTCGTCGACCTGCGAGTGGTATGACCTGTTTATGACCGAGTTCGTGGCGCTCGACGAGGCGTTTGGGCGCCTGGCTGCGGCCTCTCCGGCCGATCTGGCGCCCATCGAGGCGGCGTACATCGACGTGCGCACGCCGGCGCTCACGGCTCAGCTTACGCGTCTGTCGTACCGTATCGACTTGCACCTGGACCCCGAAGCCCCCGTGAGCGCCGACGAGGTGCGCGCTGCGATTGACACGCTGCGCGCGGGTCATGGTATTGACTATGCGCGCGGCAAAAAGAGCAAGCGCTTAGACCTTGACCACACACTGGTGGGCTATGAGATCACGGCGGGGGAGCGTCCGGACCATCTGGTGCTCATGCTCGACACCCATGCCGACAACGAGGGCTCCATGCGTCCGGAGATTTTGCTTTCTGCTGCTGATGTTTTGTTGCAGGGCTTGACCCCGGGCGTCGATGCACCTATTGTTTCCACCGGTATGCAAGACCTCGTGACCATCTGCTCCTACGATGTCGAGCGTCAGAATCAAGCATGCGAGGACGACGAGGGCCGACTCGTCAGCCCCATACCTGTGCGAACTTGTGGATTTGCTCCACATACTCGTTGACGGGGGTATTTTCGCCTGCTACTATATTCGGCTGTTGCACTAACTGATGCATGAAGGGCAAGTAAACATGTACGCAATCGTTAACACGGGCGGCAAGCAGTACAAGGTCGCCACCGACGATGTCATCACCGTCGAGAAGATCGAGGGCAATGAGGGCGACAAGGTCACCCTGCCGGTCATCTTCCTCAACGATGGTAAGAAGATCGTCACCGATCCCGACAAGCTGGCCAAGGCCAAGGTTACCGCTCAGATCGTTGAGCAGTTCAAGGGCGAGAAGCAGCTGGTCTTCAAGTTCCACAAGCGTAAGCGCTATCGTCGTCTGAAGGGTCACCGTCAGCAGCTCACCAAGCTGAAGATCGTGAAGGTCCAGGCTACGTCCCGCGCCAAGAAGGCTGTCAAGGCAGAGGCCGAGGCTGTTGCCGAGGCTCCCGTCGCCGAGTAGATTACACTCGTAACGAAAGAGTAGGTATACACAATGGCACACAAAAAAGGACTCGGTTCCTCCCGTAATGGCCGTGACTCCCGCGGTCAGCGCCTTGGCACGAAGCGCTATGCCGGCCAGACGGTAACCACGGGCACGATTCTCGTCCGCCAGCACGGCACGCACATCCACCCGGGTGAGAACGTTGGCCGTGGCAAGGACGACACGCTGTTCGCGCTGGTCGACGGTACCGTTGAGTTCCACAAGGGTATCAAGCACAGGGTCAGCGTACGCCCGCTCGCGAACGCGTAATTTACCCTTCATAGAGCACATATGTGGGAGGCACTTGAGTTTTAGGATTCAAGGGTCTCCCTCTTTTTGTAGGAGGCGATTCTGTTGTCACAGTTCACCGATATCAGCCGCATTAACGTGTGCGGCGGCGACGGCGGAGCCGGATGCATGTCGTTTAGGCGCGAGGCATTTGTCCCCAAGGGCGGCCCCGATGGCGGCGACGGCGGTCGTGGCGGCAATGTTGTCATTCAGGCCGATGCTCAGCTGTCTTCGCTGATCGATTACCGCTTCAAGCATCACTTCCGCGCCGAGCGCGGCACGCATGGGCAGGGTGCCCGTCGTAACGGTAAGAGCGGCGAGGACCTGATCCTGAAGGTTCCCATGGGCACCGTGGTGCGCGAGCTCGACCCCGAGACGCAGACCCCGATGTTCGAGATTGCTGACCTGGTGCACGATGGCGAGCGCGTTGTCGTGGCGCCCGGCGGTGCCGGTGGCCTGGGCAACACGCACTTTGTGACGTCGGTGCGTCGCGCGCCCGCGTTCGCTCAGCTGGGCGAACCGGCCGAGGAGCACTGGATTGAGCTTGAGATGAAGCTTATGGCCGATGCTGCGCTCGTGGGTTTCCCCTCGGTGGGCAAGTCCTCGCTTATCGCGCGCATGAGTGCCGCCCGTCCCAAGATCGCCGACTATCCGTTTACAACGCTCGTGCCGAACCTCGGCATGGTGCGTGCCGGTGAGTATTCTTACGTCGTTGCCGACGTTCCTGGTTTGATCGAGGGCGCGAGCGAGGGCAAGGGCCTGGGCCACCAGTTCCTGCGCCACATTGAGCGCACGGCGCTCATCATGCATGTCGTTGACATGACGGGCGGGTTTGAGGATCGCGATCCGGTCGAGGATTACCGTATCATCAACCGTGAGCTCGAGCAGTATGGCGCCGAGCTTTCGGAGCGTCCGCAGATCGTCGTCGCCAACAAGTGCGATGCGCCGGGCACGGCCGACATGATTGCCGACCTCAAGCGCGCCGCGCTCGACGATGGACATATGTTCTTTGCCGTGTCCGCCGTGACGGGCGCCGGCCTCAACACGCTGATGCTTGCCGTGGGCGAGCAGGTGGCTAAGCTGCGTGCCGAGTTGGTGGTCTCCGCTGAGCCAGTCGATCTGCGCGACGAGGAGTGGGAGCGCCGCCGTCTGCAGCGCGAGAAGCGTTTCCGCATTGTCCAGGAAGAGCCCGGTGCCTTCCGTGTGGTTGGTCGCGCGATTGAGCGCATGGTCATCCAGACCGATTGGGAAAACGAGGAAGCTGTCATTTATCTGCAGCACAAGTTTGCGCGTATGGGTGTTGACGACGCGCTCGAGAAGGCCGGTTGCCGTGCGGGCGACGAGGTCCGCATTTGCCAGCGCGCCTTTGACTTTGAGGGCGCTGAGGACTTCTTGGAGTACGAGGAGCTCGAGGACGCTGGTGAGGACGTTGCCGTTGAGGCCATTGACGTGGCCGATGCTGCGGATGAGGGCGTCGAGGCTATCGATGCGGCTGATGCCGCGGACGATGCCGAGACCTCGGAGGGCGAGTAAGCCATGTCGCTGCGCGGTGGAATCGGTTTGCCCGAGCTGCCCATAAAAGAGGGCAAAGAGTTTCGGCTTGGCATTATGGGCGGCACCTTCGACCCGATTCATTACGGGCACCTGGTGACTGCCGAGCAGGCGCGCGAGTCGCTCGACTTGGACGCCGTGCTCTTTATGCCGGCGGGCTCTCCCGCCTTTAAGCTTGACAAGCCGGTTACGCCTGCCGAGGACCGTTATGCCATGACGGTCCTCGCCACCGCCGCGAACCCGGCCTTTTTGGCGAGCCGGTTCGAGATTGACCGTCCGGGCGTAACCTATACGGCCGATACGCTTCATGCCCTTCGCGACTTTTACCCGCCGCAGGTAAAGCTCTACTTTATTACGGGCGCCGATGCGATTATCGATATTGTGACCTGGCATGATGCCGAACGAATCGCTGAGCTTGCTACCTTTATTGCGGCGACGCGACCGGGCTTTGATATCGATACGGCGCGTGCCCGAATCAAAGAGTCGGGGCTGCCGTTCGACGTGCGCTATATTCAGATTCCGGCGCTAGCGATCAGCTCGACGAACATTCGTAAGCGAGTTGCCCGCGGCATGAGCGTGCGCTATCTTACGAGCGAGTCCGTGCTCGGCTACATTCGCAAGCGCAGGCTATATGCCGATTTGGGCCAAGAAGATTTTGAGTGATGGGGGCTACGTTGTCGGTAGAGGATCAGTTTGAGGGCGATGAGCGCGCGCTGCTCAAGCGCATTCAAGAACTGCTCGATGTTCGCATGAAAGATAAGCGCAAGCGCTATGTGCATTCGCTGGGTGTTGCCGAGACCGCACTTCATCTGGCCGAGGTCTACGGCGTTGACCGCTTTGATGCGGCTGCCGCCGGCTTAATTCACGATTGGGACAAGGTTCTTTCCGATGACGAGCTCGTGGCCCGCGCGCTTCACTATGGCATCAAGGTTGCCGGCTCTCCTTCCGCTGCGACGCCGCTTTTGCATGGCCCTGTTGCCGCCCATGAGCTTCCGCAGCTTTTTCCCGAGCTGTCGCCGGCTGTTTTCCAGGCTGTCGACCGTCACACCGTGGGTGCCTGCGACATGACGCCGCTCGATATGGTGGTCTTTGTGGCAGATGCCATCGAGCCCAACCGTCACGGCGACTATGCCCATGCGCTGCGCAAGATGGTGGGGGAGTCGACGCTTGACGAGTTGTTCTTCTCCTGTTTTGCGCAGGGTCTGGTCTATGTGATCCAGTCCGGGCGCTATCTTTATCCCACGGCTATTACGATTTACAACCATTACGCCCAGCTGCGCTAGCTCGGGTGTGTCTAGAAAGAGGTATTCCATGGCCGATGAGACCATGACCGACGAGCAGATTCTTGAAGGTGTGGAGCACAAGAGCTTCGTTGCCACGTCCGACCGCACCGCTGCCTCGCTGTCCACGAGCGGTGTCGCCGCCGAGGATGTCGCCCGCGCCGCCGCGCAGGCCGCCTACGACAAGAAAGGCGAGGACGTGCAGGTGCTCGATCTGACCGAGCTCTCCGACGTGTGCGATTACTTTGTGCTCGCCACCGGTACCAATAACCGTCAGGTCGATTCGATCGTCGACGAGATCGAGGAGAAGGTCGCCGAGGCTTGCGGCGAGCATCCGTTCTCCATCGAGGGCCGTGAGCAGAAGACCTGGATGCTCATGGACTACGGTTCGGTTGTCGTCCACGTCTTCACTCCCGAAGCCCGCGACTTCTACCGCCTAGAAAAGCTCTGGGGTGACGCCCCCCAGCTCCCCCTCAATCTCCTCTAGTAGCTCATTTGATACGGGGATTTTTAGCTAGCTTCGCGCATTTCGCCGGGCAGTTGCGGTTTTCCGCACCTGCCCGGCTTTCTTTTTGCCTAAAGGCGGTTAATCGTTGAAGCGGGATTGGCGGCCGAAGGATAGGGCGGTGTCGCCGAACTTGTCTCGGACGGCATCGATCGCGACTGAGAGGTCGCGACGGTCGCTTGATTGGGCTCCGCGGTCGTCGACTTCGCAGAACAGGTCGGTCTGGATGCCGCCCTGATGGTCAAAGTCGCTCATCCCGATACCCGCCAGACGCACATGCATGCCTTCCTGCCAGATGTTGTCGAGCAGTTCGAGCGCAACCGCCACAAAGATGTTCTCATCGTCGGTGGGGTGGGGAAGCCGGCGCTGTGCCGAGCGACCGCTTCCATACGAATACTTGAGCTTGAGCGTCACCGTGGCGCCCGTCAGTCCCTGACGGCGCAGGCGGCGTCCCACTGACTCGCCCAACAGCGCAATCGCCGCTTCGATGTCCCCGCGCTCAGTCAAATCTTTCGCAAAGGTGCGCTCATTGCTCACCGATTTAACCTCGCGCTCTTCATCGAGACTCGTGACTTCGGAGATTTCAAGTCCCAGCGCACGCTGACGCATACGTTCGCCGTTGACGCCAAAAATAGAGGCCAAGGTGGATTCCGGCGCGCGTGACAGCTCGCCGAGCGTGTAGATGCGCATACGGCGCAGTCGCTCCTCGGCCGAGCGCCCGATGCCGCTCATGGCAGATACCGGCAGCGCGGCCAAAAAGCGCTGCTCGGTTCCGGGGCGCACGATGGTCAGCCCAAACGGCTTATCACGCTCGCTTGCGATCTTTGCGACCGTCTTGTTGCAGCCCACGCCAATGGAGCAGGTCACTCCCAGCGCTGCCACGCGGTCGCTTATACGCCGCGCAACCAGTAGCGGGTCTTCGGGCGCAAAGCGACCCGGTGTGATATCGATAAAGGCTTCGTCGATGGATACGCGCTCAACGCGCGGCGTCTCCTCGGCAAGAATTGCCATGACCTGCGCGCTCACCTCGCGGTAGCGATCAAAGTGCCCGTGCGTCCAAATGGCTTGCGGGCACAAGCGCCGCGCCTCGGCCGAGGCCATGGCAGAGTGCACGCCAAAGCGACGCGCCTCATACGAACACGTGGACACGACGCCACGCGAATCGGCGTCTCCGCCCACGATGAGCGGCTTTCCGCGCCACTCGGGGTGGTCGAGCATCTCCACGCTCGCAAAAAACGCATCGAGGTCCATGAGGCCCACCGCCGGACCCGTCCAGGGGGGCGGCGTGACGCCCATGGCATCCTCATAACCGTATGTATGTTCGCGTCTTTCCATGTCATGAGTATACCGCGCAGCTCATGTGGGGTGCGTGTATGTGCTTGCAAATCCCGAATTCTTGTCTAAGATATGGATTTGCCCTCGACTACACCGAAGAAGTTGGTCTCACGGACTTCACCTGCCCGCGTCGATGGCGTATTATGTTCAACTGTTTGTTTGTAGTTGCAGCCTAAAGCTGCTTGGTTGGAGGAGTTTCCTTTGGCAGTCAAGATTCGCCTTGCTCGTCACGGCGCTAAGAAGCGTCCGTACTACCGTGTCGTCGTCGCCGATTCCCGCGCCCCGCGTGACGGTCGTATCATCGAGGAGGTTGGCCGCTACAACCCGATGACCGCCCCCAAGACCATCAACCTCGACCTCGAGAAGATCGCCGACTGGCAGTCCAAGGGCGCTCAGCTCACCGACGCCGTCGCCGCTCTGGTCAAGGCCGCCAACGAGGGCGAGAAGACCGAGACCGTCGTCAAGAAGTCCAAGAAGCAGCTCGCCAAAGAGGCCGAGGCCGCTAAGGCTGCCGCTGAGGCCGCTGAGGGCGCCGAGGAGTAAATCGTGCCTGAGGTTGACGCTGCACAGCTCGAGGGTGAGGCAATGCTCTCAGATCGCATCGCCGATCTCGTCGAATATCTCGTTGTTCAGATCGTCGACGACCCGGATTCCGTGAGCCTTGAGGTCATCGATGGTGACGACGCCTCTACGATCGAGGTTTCGGTCGCCGAGGATGACGTCGCTAAGGTCATCGGCCGTCGTGGCCGTACCATCAAGGCCATTCGCACGCTCGCCCGTGCACTGGCCGCTCGCCTCGACACTGCTGTCGAGGTAGAGGTTCTGGGCTAGGACCTTGAGGTCCCAGTACAAAAACATCGCCCGTGTGGTCAAGCCGCACGGAAGGAAGGGGGAGGTCCTCGCGCAGCCGCTGCGGGGGCTTCCTTCTGTATTAGAGCCGGGTATGCGCGTCGCCCTGACGCCGCCGGCGCTCAAGCGCGACCGCTTTTGCACGGTCGTGTCCGTCACCGATACGGGCGATGGCGATCTGGTCTCGTTTGAGGGCATTGACGACTTGACGGCCGCCGAGGGCATCACGGGATGCTATGTGTTGGCAAATCGTGACGATTTTGAGCTCGATTCACTCGACGCCGCCTATACCGACCTGATGGGTCGCGAGGTGGTTGACGAGCGCTTCGGTTCGCTCGGCACGATTGTCGAGATCATGTCGACGCCCGCTAACGATGTTTGGGATGTCGAGGGCGATCGGTACGGCGAGGTACTGATTCCCGTGATCGAGCAGGTTGTGCTCGATCTTCCCGACACAGGAACAATTTCCGTCCACGTTATGGACGGCCTGATCGATATGGACAAGTAGGGAGGACAACATGCTGATTGAGACCCTTTCGGTCTTTCCCGAGATGTTTGAGCCCGTCATGTCCACATCGATTTTGGGCCGCGCCCGCAAGGCCGGCCTTTTTGATTTTAAGGCGTATAACCTGCGCGACTGGACGCACGACCGCCATCGTACCGTCGATGACGAGCCGTACGGCGGCGGGCAGGGCATGCTCATGAAGGTCGAGCCTATCGCCGAGGCCATCGAGGCCATTAGCGCGGAGGGCCCCAAGCCGACGGTGGTGTTCTTCACCCCGTGCGGCGAGCCTTTTACGCAGCATGTGGCCGAGCGCCTGCTCAAAAGCGAGCGCTTGCTGTTTGTGTGCAGCCGTTACGAGGGTGTCGACGAGCGTGCCTATGCGTATGCCGACGAGCGCCTGTCGATCGGCGATTACGTGCTCACGGGCGGCGAGCTTCCCGCTATGGTCGTTGCCGATGCTGTCGTACGCCTGATTCCCGGCGCCCTTGGTGACGAGATGAGCAACGTCGACGAGTCGTTCTCGACCGCCGAGGACGGAGGCCTGCTCGAGTATGCGCAGTACACTCGCCCTGCTGAATTCAACGGCGAGGGCGTGCCGCCGGTGCTCGTGAGCGGTGACCATGCCAAGGTCGATGCCTGGCGCCGTAAGAATGCCATCGAGCGCACCTGCCGCTGGCGTCCCGACCTGATCGAGACGGCACGGCTTACGCCCCAGGAGCGCGCATACGCGCAGGAGATTCTGGACGCTTCGTATTCGCAGAGCGAGGAGTGAGAATGGTTCCATCGCAGCATTCCGCGTTGAGGGGCGCTTTTGAGTGGGTCGCGGTCATCGCGATCGCGCTTGTGGCCACCTTCCTGATCCGCACCTTTGTGGTCGAGCCCTTTGTGGTACCCACCGGCTCCATGGAGGACACGATCGAGATTGGCGACCAGATCCTGGCACAAAAGGTGAGCCTCGAGCTCGGTCAGCCCGTCAAACAGGGTGATATCGTGGTGTTCCACAACCCCGATGCCACTTCCGAGCATGATGTTCTTGTCAAGCGTGTTATTGCCACGGCCGGCCAGACGGTCGACCTGCAGGACGGCAAGGTCGTCGTCGACGGCCAGGCGCTCGATGAGGACTATACGACCGGCATGAGTTGGCCGCTTTCGGTCCAAGCGCCTGGCGCCCAGGTGAGTTATCCCTACACCGTTCCCGACGGGTGCGTGTGGGTGATGGGCGACAACCGCGAAAACTCTGCCGACTCGCGCTACTTTGGTCCCGTCGATCGCTCTGATTTGATCGCTGTGGCGCTTGTGCGCTACTGGCCGCTCAACCGCATCGGCGCTATCGACTAAAAACCGCTATAGTACAGTACCTAACCGTGTAATCGTTTCGACGAGGGGATATTAGAGGCATGAACGCTTCATCGCTTTCCTTCCAAGACATCATCCTGCGCCTCCAGCAGTACTGGGGCGAGCAGGGCTGCGTCATTATGCAGCCCTATGACTCCGAGGTCGGTGCCGGTACCTTCCATACCGCGACCACGCTGCGCTCGCTCGGTCCCGCCGAATGGCGCACCTGCTATGCGCAGCCCTGCCGCCGTCCCGCCGACGGCCGCTACGGCGAGAACCCTAACCGCATGCAGCACTACTATCAGTTCCAGGTGCTCATTAAGCCCTCTCCGGTTAATGCTCAGGAGCTTTACCTGGGGTCTCTTGCTGCCATTGGCCTGGACCCCAACGACCATGACGTCCGCTTTGTCGAGGACGACTGGGAGAGCCCGACCCTGGGCGCCTGGGGCCTTGGCTGGGAGGTCTGGCTCAACGGCATGGAGGTCACGCAGTTTACGTACTTCCAGCAGGTGGGCGGTATCGAGGTCGACCCCGTGCCCGTCGAGATTACCTATGGCCTGGAGCGTATCGCCATGTACGCCCAGGGCGTCAACTCGGTCTACGATCTGGTGTGGAGCTACCTGCCCGATGGCACGCCCATGACCTACGGCGACGTGTTCCTCGAGAACGAGCGCGAGTTCAGTGCCTATAACTTTGAGGTCGCCAACGTCGAGATGATGCGTCAGAAGTTTGACGACTACGAGGCCGAGTGCCATTCCTGCCTGGAGCGCAAACTGCCGCTGCCGGCGTACGACTGCGTCATGAAGTGCAGCCATGCCTTCAACCTGCTCGATGCCCGTGGCGCCCTGTCCGCGGTCGAGCGTGCCAACTACATCCTGCGCGTCCGTGCCGTCGCCAAGGCGTGCTGCGAGGCCTACATGGCCGAGGTCGCCGGAGTCAACGAGAATGCCGACCAGGAAGGCGAGGTGGCGTAAGCCATGGCAGACGCTAAGGATTTCCTGTTTGAGATCGGTACGGAGGAAATGCCCTCCGCACCGCTGAACAATGCTGTCAAGCAGCTTGGCACCATGATCGCCAAGGGCCTCGACGAGGCCGGTCTGGCCCATGGCGAGGTCCGCGTGATCTCGAGTCCGCGTCGTCTGGCTGCGCTCGTGGCCAACGTCGCCACTGCGACCGATGAGGTTCACGAGGTCAAGCGCGGCCCCGCGGCAAACATTGCCTTTGATGCCGACGGCAACGCCACCAAGGCCGCACAGGGCTTCGCCCGTAAGTTCGGTGTGGCTGCCGAGGACTTGGTCCGTCGTGAGGACACCGACGGCCGCGAGTATGTGTTCGCCGAGAAGAACATTCCCTCCGCACCGGCTACCCCGATCCTGACGGCCCTGTGCGAGAAGACTATCGCCGGCCTGCAGTGGCCCAACTACCGCAGCCAGCGCTGGGGGCACGAGCACGCGACGTTCGTGCGTCCGGTCCGCTGGATTTGCTGCCTTCTGGGCGAGGATATTGTGCCTGTGTCGTTTGCCGACGTGACGAGCGGCAACACCACGCGTGGCCATCGCGTGCTTGGCCCCGGTGACCACGTTGTTGCCAGCCCCGCCGTCTACGAGCAGGTGCTCGAGGACGCCGGCGTGCTTTCTGCCGAGCGTCGTCGTGAGGCCATCCTTGCCGGTATCGCCGAGGTCGAGGCCGCTCGCCCCGGCTGCCATGTCGACACGCCCAAGAAGGTCTTTGAGGAGGTCATTAACCTCTGCGAGTGGCCGACGGTGCTCGTCGGTACCTTCGACGAGGAGTTCCTCAAGGTCCCGCACGAGATCATCTGCGAGTCCATGCTCACCAACCAGCGCTACTTCCCGATCTATGACGGCGAGGGCAAGCTTACGCGTGAGTTCGTGGTCGTCTCCAACAGCAAGCCCGAGAATGCCGAGCGCGTGATCGACGGCAACGAGCGCGTCGTGCGCGCACGCCTGGATGACGCCAAGTTCTTCTACGAGGAGGATCTGAAGATCTCTCTCGACGAGTTTCGTGAGCGCCTGGCCAAGGTCGCTTTCCAGGAGAAGCTCGGCAGCGTGCTCGCCAAGTCCGAGCGTATTGAGCAGCTCGCGCTCGCTATTGCCCGCGAGGCTCACCTGGGTGCCCACCTTGCCGCCGATGCCGGCCGTGCCGCGCATCTGTGCAAGGCCGACCTGGTGTCCAACGCCGTCGTCGAGTTCACGAGCCAGCAGGGCGTGATGGGCGGTTACTACGCCATCGCGATGGGGGAGAACGACGAGGTCGCTCATGCTATCCGCGATCACTATCGTCCCCGCTTTGCCGGCGACGAGCTGCCCGAGGGCACCGCTGGCTGCATCGTGGCCTGCGCCGACAAACTCGATACCATTGCCGGCATCTTTGCCATCGGCGAGCCCCCGACCGGCTCTTCCGACCCGTACGCGCTGCGTCGTGCCGCCATCGGCATCATCAACATCCTGCGCGACCGCCTGCCGATCGACCCCACGTCGCTCATCGACTTTGCCCTCCAGCTCTATAGCGAGCAGGGTATTGAGTTCGACGCCGCCGAGGTCACCCAGCAGGTACGCGACTTCTTCCACGGTCGTTTGGTGAGTATGGCCCGCGACGAGAAGATCCCGGCCGACACCGTTGCCGCCGTTTCCGCGGTGCACATCATTGCCCCGTCGGTCTTCTTCGCCCGCTGCGCTGCCCTCGACGAGGCTCGCAAGAACGACGCCGAGACCTTCGACAACCTGGCGACTGCCTACGCCCGCGCCGCGCATATCTCCAAGCCCGAGCTGGGTGCGGAGTACGATCGTGCCCTGATGGGCGAGGTCGAGCTTGCGCTTGCCGACGCCTCCGAGGCCGCTCAGACCGCCGTCGATGGCGCTCTTGCCGCCGAGGATTATCCTGCCGCGTTTGCCGCGCTCGCCGCCCTGCGCGCGCCCATCGACCGCTTCTTCGACGAGGTTATGGTCATGGACAAGGACGAGCAGCTCCGCGATAATCGCCTTAAGCTGCTCAATCGCTTCGAGGCCGTTTTCTCCGGCATCGCTAACATTGGTGAGCTTGCCCGCAAAAAGTAAGCTAGCCTGCGCATAAGCGCAAAAGGAGCCCCGCATGGATTGCCCGGTCACCGCTCGTTCCACCGTTATCGTTATCTCCGACTCGCTCGGTGATACCGCTTGTGAGGTGGTGCTTGCGGCGTCCGGGCAATTTGATGAAGGGGCTTTTCGTGTTTTACGTCTGCCTAAGGTGACCTCGGTGGAGCAGGTCAAATCGTTTGTGGGCCCGCGCGTCGATGCCGACCATCGTGATATCGCCGTGTTCCATACCATCGTCGATCCGGCGCTTCGTGCTCGCGTGCTCGACTACTTGGGTATGCTGCACATTCGATCGGTCGACCTGATCGGCCCGACGCTTGCAGTCCTGTCGTCGCTTATTGGCGTGCCACCAAAAGGAGTGGCGGGTGTGATCCATAAGACCGATGACCGGTATTTCCACCGCATCGAGGCCATGGAGTACTTCGTCGAGCACGATGACGGGCGCGGCTGCGATGATCTGTCGGGTGCCGATATCGTGCTGTTGGGCGTGTCGCGCACATCCAAGACGCCGCTTTCGATGTATTTGGCCTATCAGGGCTACAAGGTTGCCAACGTTCCGCTGGCGCACGGTATGGAGCCGCCCAAGTCGATTTACGAGGTCGATCCGATGCGTCTCTTCGGTCTGATTTCGACCGTCGATGTGACTTCCGAGATTCGCGATAGCCGCCTGGGCGACGACTACGCCCGTGCCGTTGCCGGCTCCTATGCCGAGCCCGAGAGTGTACGCAGTGAGCTCGAGGAGGCTCGTGCCCTCATGAAACGCCTGGGTTGCTTTGTGGTGCGTACCGACGGCAAGGCGATCGAGGAGAGTGCCTCCGAGATCATTGCCCACCTCGAAGAGATCAAGGAAGCCAGGGTCCGTCGTGCCGCCCGTCGCGCCCAACAAAGTTAGCTCATTGGGCCAGCTAAATATGCTTGATATTGATAAAGCGATTTAGCAAGAAACCTGCATTTAACCTGCCAATTTATTCTATTGGTATCTTCATAAGGTAACCACCTTTACCTACCGTTTACCGCAAGTTTTAGCACGTTTACCAAACCGCGTATCCTCTGCTCAAGCCCGTTCAAATCCCGCCGTATAGTTCCCTCACGGCCCGCATCCGGCGGGTCGATTCGTTACCACGGTCGTGCGCGAGATCGCATGGAAGGGGAAGTATCGTGAGCGATTGCAAGAGGGTTTACCATTTTGGAACCGATGCCCAGGGCACTTGTGTCACCGAGGGCGACAAGTCCATGAACTTCGTGCTTGGCGGCAAAGGCGCTAACCTTGCCGAGATGAGTCGTATCGGCCTGCCGGTTCCCGGTGGCTTTACCATTACCTGCCAGACCTGCGTCGAGTACTCTGGTGCCGGCAACGTGTGGCCGGAGGGCGCGCTCGACGAAATCGTTGCCGCCGAGGCCGATCTCGAGGCTCGTTGCGGCAAGAAGCTCGGCGATGCCTCCGATCCGCTGCTCGTCTCGGTGCGCTCGGGTGCTCCGTTTTCCATGCCCGGCATGATGGACACGGTCCTCAACCTGGGCCTCAACGACGACTCCGTCCAGGGCCTTATCGCCCAGACGCAGAACCCGCGCTTTGCCTGGGATAGCTACCGCCGCTTTATCCAGATGTTCTCCAATGTCGTCATGGGTGTCGATGCCGACCTGTTCGAGAACGCCCTGACCCAGGCACGCCTGGTCGCCGGCGTTCGCGTCGATTCCGATCTTTCGGCCGAGGACCTGCAGGAGCTCGTCGAGACTTTTAAGGGCATTTTCTCCGATAACGTCGAGGCCGCCCTGTACCCCGAGCTCGAGGTCGCGGACGGCAAGCCCATCTTCCCGCACGATCCGGAGCTTCAGCTGCGCCTTGCTATCCAGGCCGTCTTTGGCAGCTGGATGAACGAGCGCGCCTGCATCTACCGCAAGCAGCATGGCATTTCCGATGACCTTGGAACCGCCGTCAACGTCCAGGCTATGGCGTTTGGCAATAAGGGCGAGACCTCGGCGACTGGCGTCGCCTTTACGCGCAACCCGGCCGACGGAACCAAGGAGTTCTACGGTGACTTTCTGGTCAACGCCCAAGGCGAGGACGTCGTCGCCGGCATCCGCAACACCGAGCCCATCGCCGATCTCAAGACCACCCCGGGCCTCGAGTCAGCAGGTGAGGAGCTTGAGCGTGTCTTCCTGACGCTTGAGGACCACTACCGCGACATGTGCGACATCGAGTTCACCATCGAGCAGGGTAAGCTCTGGATGCTCCAGACCCGCGTGGGCAAGCGTACCGCCACCGCCGCCCTGCGCATCGCCATCGAAATGGTCGAGGAGGGCCTCATCACCCGCGAGGAGGCTGTGAGCCGCATCGATCCCGCGCAGCTCGACCAGCTCCTGCACCCGCAGTTCGACGCCTCCAAGAAGTACGAGGCCCTGGCCAGCGGCCTTAACGCCAGCCCTGGTGCCGCCGTGGGCGAGGTCGTGTTCTCGAGTGATGACGCCGTCGCGCGCGCCAACGAGGGCCACAAGGTCATTCTGGTCCGCTGGGAGACCAACCCCGACGACCTGAAGGGCATGGTCGCCGCCGAGGGCATCCTGACCAGCCACGGTGGCAAGACGAGCCATGCCGCCGTTATCGCCCGCGGCATGGGTACGCCCTGCGTTTGCGGCGTTGAGCGCTTCCACATTGACGCGGCAGAGAAGGTCGTGCGCATCGAGGGCAGCGACCGCGTGCTGCGCGAGGGCGATGTCATCTCCATCGACGGCACCCAGGGTATCGTCGTCGACGGCGCGGTCGACCTGGTCTCTGCAGAGCTCACCGGCGACCTGGACACCATCCTGTCTTGGGCCGATGAGATCCGTTTGGACGAGACCGACGGTCACGCCAACCACGTGCGCGTCAACGCCGACAACCCCGAGGATGCCGAGCTCGCGCTCGAGTTTGGCGCCGAGGCCATCGGTCTGTGCCGCACCGAGCACATGTTCCTGGGCGATCGCAAGAACATCATCCAGAGCTTTATCCTGTCTGACGATGAGGCCGTGAAGCAGCAGGCCCTGACCGACTTGCTCAAGGTTCAGACCGAGGACTTCCTGGCGATGTTCAAGACCATGTCCGGTCGCGATGTGGTCGTCCGCCTGCTCGATCCGCCGCTTCATGAGTTCCTGGATAATCCTCGCGAGCTCGAGGTCGCCATCACCAAGAAGGAGGCCGCCGGCGCTCCCGAGGAGGAGCTCACTGCCCTGCGCGCCCGCCTGCGTCGCATTGACGGCATGGTCGAGTCCAACCCCATGCTGGGCTTGCGCGGCGTGCGCCTGTCCGTCGTCTTTGGCGATCTGCCGCTCATGCAGGTTCGCGCCGTCGCCACGGCCGCTGCCCGCCTTATCAAGGAGGGTGTCGACCCGCGCCCCGAGATCATGGTTCCGCTCGTTTCCATCACGGCCGAGCATGTCCAGACCCGCGAGGTTATCGAGCGCGTGATCGCCGAGGTTTCCGCCGAGGAAGGCGTCGAGCTCAATATTCCCGTGGGCACGATGCTCGAGCTGCCGCGTGCCTGCATGGTCGCTGACGAGATCGCCCATCATGCCGACTTCTTCTGCTTTGGCACCAACGACCTCACCCAGACGACCTTTGGCTTCTCGCGCGATGACGCCGAGGCCAAGTTCATCCCGCTGTACATGCATAAAAAGATCCTGAAAGACAACCCCTTCGAGACCATCGACGCGGCAGTGCTGGAGCTCGTGCGCTTGGCCGTCGAGAAGGGCCGCGCCACCAATCCCGACATGCACTTTGGCGTGTGCGGCGAGCACGGCGGCGACCCCAAGTCCATCAAGGGCCTGTTTAACGTGGCCGACGTGGACTACGTGTCCTGCTCGCCCTATCGCGTGCCCCTCGCGCGCCTGGCTGCCGCTCAGGCCAAGCTCGAGGCCAAGCGTTCCGCCTAACGTTTTGGGTTTAGACGCCTAGCGCAGCCCCCTTCATGCCGCCCGTCTCATTCGTGAGACGGGCGGTTATCATGTGCGGGTTTTGTCTTTTTGTCTGCGTGAAAAAATGTTCTTGCAGCAGAAACCCGCGCGTGTATACTCGAATGCGTTTGTTCAACTACGTGCCGGCCAAGGTGGTACGGCACCTCTAGAAGAGTAAGGAATTGCACATGGATTACATCCGCGCAATCGAGCGTCAGCAGATCCGCGAGGACATTCCTCAGGTTCGCGTCGCCGACAACGTCAAGGTTCACTACCGCATTAAGGAAGGCGACCGCGAGCGCATCCAGGTCTTCCAGGGCGACGTCATCCGCATGGCCGGCGCCGGTGCCCGCGAGACCTTCACCGTCCGCAAGATGTCCTTCGGTGTCGGTGTTGAGCGTACCTTCCCGCTTCACAGCCCCAAGATCGCCAAGCTCGAGGTCGTCCGTCATGGTCGCGTCCGTCGCGCCAAGCTGTACTACCTCCGCGACAAGGTGGGCAAGGCTGCTCGCATCCCCGAGAAGCGCTAAGAAGATCGCAGCGTCTGTCCACTCGTTTGGACACAAGGGTCACCTTCGGGTGGCCCTTCTTTTTATCTGATTTGCATGCAAGGAGGGTCTGGTATGGCCAACATGACGAGCTCGGTTTCGGCATCGCAGGTTGCCGGTGAGTTGGCGAGCGCTACGTTTGAGGAGATTCCTGCCCTCGTGGAGCATTATCGCGAGGATCCGCGCCAGCAGGTGATCAAGGCTTGCGAGCGTGCCCTTAAACGCCATGCCAAAGAGCTTGCCGAGCGCGAGCGCGTCAATGACATGTACGAGCTTATGCACGAGCTTGGCGGCGATGGGGTGGTCGTTGGTGTCGACGAGGTGGGTCGCGGATCGGTGGCCGGCCCTTTGACAGTATGCGCCGTCTGTCTTCCTATGGAGCCGCGCGTCTGGGGCATCAATGATTCCAAAAAGCTCACGCCCGCGCGCCGCGAGTTGCTCTCGGTGAAGATTGCCGAGGTGGCGACGGCAATCGGTTTTTGCCATATCGCGCCGAAGGATATCGATGAAATGGGCATGGCCCGTGCTATCCGTACCGCCGTTGCGGGCGCCGTGGCCGATACGGGACTTGAGCCCGACTGCGTCCTCATGGATGGCAACCCCTTGGGCGCCGTTCCTAACGAGCGCGATGTGGTGAAGGGTGATGCCAAAATTGCCTGCATCGCCGCGGCGTCCATCATGGCCAAGGTCACGCGTGACGAGATGATGGTCGAGTACGACGCCGAGTATCCCGAGTACCATCTGGCCGAGTCGAAGGGCTACGCGAGCCCCGAGCACATCGAGGCCATTCGCAAACATGGACTTTGCCCACTGCACCGCGTGAGCTTTTGCGGAAACTTTCTGCAGACTGAGCGCCTTTTCTAGGTCAATTGTGGAGACAGGGACCTTTGGGGTTTTATAAACCTGCTGGTAGCGGGCCGTATGCAACACCATTGCTGTGTACGGCCCGTTTTTTGACGGCATTTGGTCAGCTTTTGGTTTGCTTCCGGTACTTACCCGCACGAAAGGTGCCCTCATCATCGGGGCAATGCAGTGTGCGGGAAAGGAGACCCCATGAGTGCCGCAAGCAAAAAGAGCAAGACGCAGCAACTCAAGGAGCGTTGGGAAAACGGCGAGCTCGACTGCGGGGCGATGACGCCCGACTTTATCAAGGGACTCAGTCCCCGCGAGCTGGGCATGCTGGGCGAGCTGATCACCATCGACTACTTTAACGAGCGCGGCTACACCTTGCTGGAGCAGGGTTATCGTTGCACCGAGGGCGAGGCCGATCTGGTGCTGCTCGATGAGCTCGACGATGTCGTGGTGATGGCCGAGGTCAAGACCAGACGCGTCGCACTGGATTGCAGCACGCGGGTCTTTCCCGAGGAGGCCGTGGACGTCCAGAAGCAACGCCGCTACCGCCGCATCGCAAGTTGCTATCTCATGGAGCATTATCCGCTCAAGGCGATTCGCTTCGATGCCGTGGGTGTCACCATTCGCGGCGGGCATATCGCCGAGATCGAGCATCAGTACAACGCGTTCGATTGGCAGGTGTCGTGATGGCGTTCGAGACGTTTGCCGTTCACGCGGCCTGCATCCGCGGCGTCGAGGCGATTCACGTCACGGTCGAGGTCTCGCTTGCCGGTGGCGTTCCGGGCATTCAGATGCTCGGCATCCCGAGTATGGAGGTGATGGAGTCACGCGGTCGTATTCGCTGTGCGATGCGCTCCGCCGGGTTCGAGATTCCGCGCTCGGGCATTACGGTCAATCTGGCGCCCGGCGATATTCGCAAGACCGGTAGCGGCTTTGATCTGCCCATCGCCATCGCGGTTCTGGCGGCCGATGGGCAGATTCCCCGTGACAACCTCGATCGCTGCCTTATCGCCGGCGAGCTCGGCTTGGACGGTACGGTGCTTCCCGTCAAGGGCGAGGTGGCGTTTCAGCTGCTGGCTCGCGACATGGGGCTGTCTTTTATCGCCGGCAGGTCAGACCAGCATGTGCCACTCGCGGGCGTGGATTGTGGATTCATCGATCATTTGTCTCAGCTTGCCCATGGCATGGGCGATGCCGCGCGGCACTACTTGGATTCTGAAGTGCTCGAGGCGACCTTTGAGCCCGAACTCGACTATGCCGACGTACTGGGGCAGGAAGTCGCCAAACGCGGCATGGCGCTGGCGGCAGCGGGTGAGCTCGGTTTGCTTATGGTCGGGTCCCCGGGATCGGGCAAGACGATGCTCGCCCGTCGTATGACCGGCATCCTGCCCGAGCTTTCCGTTGAGGACCAGCAGGAGGCGCTGTGCATCCATTCGGTCTTGGGCGAGAACATCGATGGCTTATTGGCAGGTCATCGGCCATTTCGAAGTCCCCATCACAGCATATCAACGGCTGGCCTCATTGGCGGTGGGCGCCCGGTGCACCCGGGTGAGATCAGCCTTGCTCATGGCGGCGTGCTCTTTTTGGACGAGCTTGCCGAGTTTCCCACGGGTGTGCTGCAGACGCTGCGTCAGCCCATCGAACGCGGCTACGTCAGGATCGTACGCGTCGACGGGGCTTTTACCTTCCCGTCGCGCTTTCAGCTGCTGGCTGCGAGCAATCCCTGCCCCTGCGGCTTTTTGGGCGATCGTGAGGTACCGTGTCGCTGCTCGGCGGCGATGGTCGAGCGCTATCGGTCTAAACTGCGCGGTCCTTTGGCCGACCGTATCGACATGATGATCGATGTGACCCGTCCCGACCCTCAGGTGATTATCGAGGGCGCGGAGGGTATGTCGTCAGCTGAGTTACGTGACTACGTTGTGCGCGGTCGCGCTTTTCGCGCTTGGCGCGAATCCCGTATGGACGATGCGGATGCCGAGGCCGAGGATGACGAGACACGGTCCATTGACGGCGTCGTTTCGACCTTTGAGCTCGATGATGCGGCGGAGAAGTGTGTGCTCGGCCTGTCGAAGCGCACGCATCTCACGGGCCGCGGCATCGTGCGCCTGGTGCGTATTGCGCGTACAATCGCTGACGTCGCCGAGAGCGAGCAAGTGACGCAGGACCACGTGCTCGAGGCAGCGATGTACCAGGGAAGGAGGGACCAATGATGGCCGAGGGGACCTTCGAGCTGCATCCAGGTGACGCGTTGTATCCCGAGACCGTTTTGGAGCTTTCTGATGTGCCCCAGACACTCTATGTGCGCGGCAACCCCGAGGTGCTTTCGACGCCCGCGCTCTCCATCATCGGCGCGCGCAAGGCCTCTCCGTATGGTCTTGCCGTGGCAGAGCTTGCGGCAAAGGTTGCGGTCGAGGCGGGCGTGACGGTAGTTTCGGGCGGCGCGGTCGGTTGTGACCAGGCCTCGGGTTGGGCTGCGGTCAATGCCGGCGGCAAACACGTCGTGGTGCTGGGGACGGGCGCCGACGTGGTCTATCCGCGCTCGAGTGCTGGCCTCATCACGCGCACACTCGATACGGGCGGCGCGGTCGTGTCGATCTCCCCGTGGGGCATGGGTCCGCGCAAGTTTGCCTTTCCGCGCCGCAATCGCGTGATCGCGGCCCTGTCGCAAGCCCTCTTTGTATCCGAGGCGGGTATGCCTTCCGGGACGTTTTCTACAGCCGAGGCTGCTATGGATTTGGGGCGAGAACTTCTTGCCGTGCCGGGGTCGATCCTATCGCCCGAGTCGCGTGGCACGAATTACCTCATTGCGAACGGTGCCTGCTGCATCATCGACGAGGAATCTATCGAGATAGCTATCTCACGCATCTACGGCACCCTGCGCTACTCGCGCCCCGATGCTCCCGGCATTGCCGACCTGGATCCAACGCAGCAGACCGTGATGCATGCGCTCATCGCCTCTCCGCTCAAAGTCGACGACATCGCGGCGCTCGTCTCGCTCGATGCCGTCGGCGTACTTAAACTCCTGGGTTCGCTTGAGCTCGAGGGCCTTATCGAGCGCATGATGGATGGAAGGTATGCGCCCTCCAAGTTTGCTCTTCACGCCCAGACACCCTTCGGTCACAATGGAAAACATGTCAATTAGAAAGGTGTTTGCAGATGCTGTTTGATCAGGTGACGGTTGTCGGTGGCGGTCTGGCGGGTTCGGAGTGCGCGATTCAGCTGGCAGACCGCGGGTTTGCCGTAAAGCTGCGCGAGATGCGCCCCCAGGTGAGCTCCCCGGCCCACCATACCGATCACCTGGCAGAGCTCGTCTGTTCCAATTCGTTTAAATCGACCCGTCCGGACTCTGCGGCGGGCTTGTTAAAGGCCGAGCTTGAGCGCATGGGTTCAGTCCTGCTCGATTGCGCCCATCGCGCGGCTGTTCCCGCCGGTGGCGCCTTGGCGGTCGACCGCGTCAAGTTTTCCGAGCTTGTCGAGGCCGAGGTTGCCGCCCGTCCCAATATCGAGATCATTCACGGCGAGGTCACGCAGATTCCCGAAGGTCACGTGGTCATTGCCGCCGGCCCCTTGTGCTCGCCGGCGCTGAGCGAAGAGGTCATGAAGCTCGTCGGTGGCGACGCCCTTGCGTTCTTCGATGCCGCGGCGCCGATCGTCGATGCCTCCACGCTCGATATGGACGTGCTGTTCTCGCAGTCGCGCTACGAGGAGCAGGGGAGCGGCGACTATCTCAACGCTCCGCTCAACAAGGAGGAGTACGAGGCCTTTATCGAGGCGCTTACCACGGCAGACCGCGTGGTGCTCAAGGACTTTGAGGGCGGCGATCTGTTCCAGGCCTGCCAGCCTGCCGAGGAAGTTGCGCGCACCGGCAAGGACGCCATTCGCTTTGGCGCCATGAAGCCCGTCGGCCTCACCGACCCGCGAACCGGTCGTCGTCCCTGGGCGGCGATTCAGCTGCGTGCCGAGAATAAGGAGAAGACCGCCTATAACCTGGTGGGCTTCCAGACCAACCTGACCTTTGGCGAGCAGAAGCGCGTCTTCCATATGGTGCCGGGCCTGGAGAACGCTGAGTTCTTCCGCTACGGTGTCATGCACCGTAATACCTTTGTCGACGCCCCGCACGTGCTCGATGGCACCTTTGCCGTGCCTGGTACCGGCGTGCGCCTGGCCGGTCAGATCACCGGCACCGAGGGGTACATGGAAGCCGTGGCGACCGGTCTGCTCGCGGCGCTCAACACCTATGCCGAGGCTATCGGCGCCGCGGGCGTCGAGTTGCCCCGCGTGGGCGCCCTGGGCGCGCTCGTGGGCTATGCGACCGATCCTGCCACCGTGGGCTACCAGCCCATGCATGTCAACTTTGGCCTGGTGCCGCCGCTCGAGGACGGTAAGCGTCGCAGCAAGCGCGACCGCTACCAGGCGTATGCGGACCGTGCGCTCGAGGCTCTTGATGCCTATCTGGCCACTCGCCCCGATCTGTTTGGAGGCGACCGGTCATAGCCTTTGACCTGTACGATGCCGTCGACTCGTTTATCGCCTATATCGCACGTGTCGAGGGACTTTCTCCCAACACGGTGACGGCCTATGGCTCGAGGCTGGAGCGCTTTGCTGCCTGGTGCGAGCGCGAGGATATCGATGCCTTCGCTGCCGACGTGCGCACCATTCGTCGCTATCTTGCCGAGCTTTCGCGTGAACAGGTGGCTCCCCGAACGCTTGCGGCGCACCTTTCGGCTATCCGATCGCTCTATCGCTGGATGGCTGCCGAGGGGATTGTCGAGGGCGATGCAGTCTCGGCGATCGCATCGCCCAAGCTGCCGCGTGACCTGCCGGGCGTCCTTACGATCAAGCAGGTCGATGCGCTGCTCAAGACGCCTGATACCTCAACACCCGCGGGACTGCGCGATGCGGCGATGCTCGAGCTGCTCTATGCCTCGGGCGCCCGTATCTCAGAGCTCGCAGCACTCAATGTGGAGTCCATTGCGTGGTCCGAACGCACGCTGCGCCTGTGGGGCAAGGGGAGCAAAGAACGTATCGTCCCCCTGTATCGTCGTGCGCTCGAGGCGACGCGTCTCTATATTGAGGAGGGGAGGCCGAAGTTGCTCGCTCAGGCAAAGCGTCGTGACCCCGCTACCGGGCCGCATCCGCTGCTTATATCGGCGCGCGGTAATCGCATGAGTGCAGCCATGCTCAGGCGGCGGTTCCATACGCTGGCGACGCTCGCCGGCATTCCGGCCGACATCGCCCCGCATGCGATGCGCCATACCTTTGCGACCGACTTGCTCGAGGGCGGCGCGGACCTGCGCTCGGTTCAAGAGCTGCTGGGTCATGCGAGCCTGTCCACGACGCAGATCTACACGCATCTCACACCCGATCGGCTTAAGCGGGCTGTGGCTCAAGCCCATCCCCGCGGCGAATAGTGGCTGGGACGTCCCGCGCCGCGCTCAGGTGTGTGGTTTTGATTGCGGGTTGGCAGGAAGATGCATTCCTGCTATCATTCATCGGGTTGCTTCACGGCAACAGGTTTTTATCACGCACGCGCGGCTACTTCATACCGTGGTGCCCGGGCTTTGGTAGCACATGTCCGGGTTGGTTTTGGAGGATGACCCCGCGCGGAGGCAAACCACAGGAGGTTTAACATGGCTACCAAGATTAATATCCGCACCCTGCTCGAGGCCGGCTGCCACTTCGGTCACCAGACCCGTCGCTGGAACCCCAAGATGAAGCCGTTCATCTTCGGTGAGCGCAACGGCATCTACATCCTCGACCTCAAGCAGACCATCCTCGACGCCGATCAGGCCTACACCTTCGTCAAGAACGTCGCCAAGGGCGGCAATGTGCTGTTCGTCGGCACCAAGAAGCAGGCTCAGGAGGCCGTCAAGAACGCTGCTGAGCGCGCCAACATGCCTTACATCAACCAGCGTTGGCTCGGCGGCATGCTGACCAACTTCGTCACCATCCGCTCCCGCATCAACCGCATGGAGGAGCTCGAGGCCATGGTCGAGGACGGCCGCATGGCAGTGCTCCCCAAGAAGGAGCAGGCTGTTCTCGGCAAGGAGCTCACCAAGCTCCAGACCAACCTCGGTGGTGCCCGCGACATGAAGGGTCTGCCCCAGGCTCTCTTCGTCATCGACACCAAGCGCGAGGAGAACGCCATCAAGGAGGCTCAGCGCCTGAACATCCCCGTCGTCGCTCTGATCGACACCAACTCCGATCCCGACGAGGTCGAGTACGGCATCCCCTGCAACGATGACGCTATCTCTGCTGTCACCCTTATGTGCGAGCTCAT
This sequence comes from uncultured bacterium, assembly GCA_905214615.1. Lineage (GTDB taxonomy): Bacteria > Actinomycetota > Coriobacteriia > Coriobacteriales > Coriobacteriaceae > Collinsella. The sequence continues at coordinate 44,803 of CAJMMX010000009.1, forward strand.
GGCTGACGCCTGCCTCGCTGGCTCCGGCAAGGAGCAGGTCTCCGAGGCCGAGATGGCCGCTGAGCCCAAGGCCGAGTAAATCAGTCTTAGTTAATTCTTTTTCATCTCTTTGAAAGGAACCACAATGGCCCAGATTACCGCCGCTATGGTCAAGCAGCTCCGCGAGATGACCGACTCCCCGATGATGGAGTGCAAGAAGGCTCTCGTCGAGGCTGACGGCGACATGGACGCCGCTGTCGACGTTCTGCGTAAGAACGGCCTTGCCAAGGCTGCCAAGAAGGC
>CAJMMX010000010.1 GCA_905214615.1 uncultured bacterium
CGCTGCGCACTTCGTGCGGCGAGGGCTTCTTGCGTCCTGCGGAATATTTTGGGAGGTAGCCCAAACAGCCCCGGCGGGGTCCTGTGTAGTCACCCTTTAGGCGGAACTCTCCTAATGGGTTGAGCGTTCTGGATTCTTGCTTGCTACCGTTTATCGCGTATAGCTACCGTTTGCGGAATAAGTAACACTCCTTAATAAACCGTGTAGAATCTCAGATAAGCACGGAGTTTTCCAGGGAGACGCTGTCCTTTGTTGTGTGCAAGGGGCGGCGTCTCTTTGGCGCTTGGAGGCCGTTCTGCAGCAGGACGGCGGACGTGCGTCACATATTCAAAAGCCAACGTCGAGATGGGTCGTGATGATAATGGGCAAGTACGTAATCGTGGTTGAGTCTGGTTCGGATGTGACACCGGAGCTCTGCGAACGCTATGGCATCGTGCGTGTGCCCATGCATGTCACGATTGGTGACGAGACCGTCGAGGACGGCTCGATCGATCCGCTTGAGATTTATTCGCGCTGCAACGAGTTTGGCGTGATGCCCAAGACCAGTGGCTGCGCGCCTGCGGATTTTGCTCACGTGTACGACCGCATCCATGCCGAGCAGCCCGACGCGACCATTTTGCATCTCGCATATTCCGAGGCCACGACCTGCTCGCATCAGTCCTCCAAGATTGCAGCTAAGGGCCGCGACTACGTCTTCTCTATGGACACGCGTTTTGTTTCGGTTGGCCAGTCGCTCGTTGCCGTCGAGACCGCCAAATACATCGAGGCTCACCCCGATGCCACCGTCGATGAGATTTTTGCTTTTACGAACTCCGTCATGGACCGCGTGCTGCTGGGCTTTGTTCCTACCGACCTTGCCTTCCTTAAGGCGGGCGGTCGCTTGTCTAACGCCGCGTTCCTGGGCGCTCATCTGCTCAAGATTAAGCCCTGCATTGAGGTGACGGGTGGCAAGTTCGTGGCGACCAAGAAGCTCCGCGGCTCCATGCTCAAATGCGCCCGTGCCTTTATTGACCACATGGTTGCCAAGGGCGATATTGATTACTCGCACATTGGCTTGGCGTATTCGGTGGGCCTTTCCCAGGAGCTGCGCGACGACATGGAAGTCTATGCGCACGACCTGGGCTTTGAGGACGTTACCTGGACGCAGGTTGGCGGCGTCATCTCGAGCCATTGCGGCCCGACCGCCTTCGGCGCGGTGCTCACGCTTAAGGCGTAAAGGCCGCAGGCGAGCGTTCTCCAGCCTGACATCTCGACGTAGCCCCCCAGCCATGGTGATGGGGGATAGATTAAAACGTGCCGTTCTAGTCCGAGACGTTTAAACGCAAACGCATGGGCTAGAATGGCTCTGGCATTTTAATTGGTTGCATCCAAGGAGAGGCAAGGTAGCGCGAATGGCAGAAATGACGCTTGAGGGTGTGGACGCTCGTCCCGAGGACTCTGCGTATGCCCTGGGTCGCGTGCATTCGATCGAGACGATGGGAACGGTCGACGGACCCGGCATCCGCTTTGTGGTGTTTGTTCAGGGCTGTCCCATGCGCTGCGCGTATTGCCACAATCCCGATACCTGGTCTGTTAACGGCGGCACGATGGTGACCGTCGAGCATCTCATGGACGAGTTCCAGAGCAACCATGAGTTCTACCGTAGTGGCGGCATTACCGTTTCGGGTGGCGAACCGCTCCTGCAGCCCGAGTTTTTGGCCGACCTGTTCCGTGCAATGCACAACAATCCCGATGGCCGTGTGCATACCTGCCTAGATAGCTGTGGCTATGCATTTGATCCCAAGCATCCGGAGAAGTTCGATGCTGTTCTCAACGAGACCGATATGGTGCTGCTCGACATCAAGCATGCCGATCCGGTTGAGCATAAAAAGCTGACCGGTTGCGATCCTGCGCGCATCCTGGCGTTTGGCGATGAGCTTGCCCATCGCAAGATTAAGGTTGTTATTCGCCATGTGGTGGTGCCGGGTATCACCGACACGGCGGAGGAATGCGAGAAGCTCGGTCGCCTGATCGCTCCATGGCACAACGTGGTGGGCCTGGAAATGCTGCCGTATCACACGATGGGTGTCGTCAAGTACGAGCAACTGGGTATTCCCTATAAGCTCGAGGGCGTGCCCCAGATGGATACCGCGCGCATGCCCGAGCTGCGCAACGCCGTCATGGCCGGCATGAAAAAGCGCCGCGCCGAACTCAAAAACGCCATCGGCTAGCGATCTATTTTCGCCCCCAAGGGCACTCATTGGGGACAGACTTAAATGAGTGCGCGATGGCATTGCTGACGAGCAGGTTTTGGTGCGCAACAAGGCAGGCTGGATTAGCGAGGATGGTTACTATTCGACATGCGATGCGGGCCTTATCGGCATCGATGGCTGTACCTATGCCATGAGCGTCATGACATCGATGCCGTGGAGCGACCGCTCGAGCGAGGTTACGGCCGCGATTGCAAAGGCGCTGTTTGATACGCGAGCTGCACTGGCTTAGCGTGTTCGTTTGGCGAGGTCAAACAAAATGCTGGTACCATACCGTGGTTGAGAATTTCGTATAGGTTTGGGGAATGGTATGGCTACCATCGCGATTATCGGTGCGCTCGAAAAAGAGATCATGCAGATTAAGGAAGAGCTGAGCGACGTTTGCGAGGCGCGGGAGGCAGGCTTGACCGTTGTGAGCGGTGAGCTCGACGGCCTGACAGTTGTCGCCACAACGGCGGGCATGGGCACGGTGAACGCCGCCGCTGCAACACAGCACCTCATTAGCAAGTATGCTCCGCGGGCTGTTGTGTTTTCGGGCATTGCGGGTGGTTTGAACCCCAAGCTCCATATCGACGACGTGGTCATTGGCAAACGCCTGCGCTATCTGGATACCGATACCGCGCTTATTGCCGAGTCCGCACCGGGGCTCGAGGAGTTTGACTCGACGCCTGCACTGGTCGATATTGCCGCCGATGCGCTTGCTGAGCGTGGGTTTGTTGACGCTTCGACAAATGCAGTCGCTTCGAATGAGGGCACCAAGCAGTTCCTGGTCGGCACGATTGCCACGGGTAACCGCTTTGTGACGGGCGCCGCCATGCGCAACGACGCTATCGAGGCGACGCATGCCGATTGCGTCGGCATGGAGGGCGCGGCAATTGCCCATGTCGCAACCAAAAATGGTGTCGATTGCCTGGTGTTGCGCGCTATCAGTGATAATTGTGACGAGGCGTACGATGCAATTTGCGAGCGCGAGTTCGATCTGTTCGAGTACGCACGTGTCGCAAGTGACATCACGCTCGATATCGTCCGCCGCATTGCCGCTGCGCAATAGCGCGTCTATTTGTAAGAACCTACGACCAAGGAGTGTCCATGGCCGATTCCATTAACTACCAGCTTGCCAAGTTCGTCGCCAGCTACGGCAAGGTTTCGCAGATTCCCGAGTCCACCTGCCCCGAGGTGAGCTTTGTCGGCCGCTCCAACGTGGGCAAGTCGTCGATTATGAACAAGCTCTTTGGCCGCAAGAACCTGGTCAAGGTTTCCAGCACGCCGGGCAAGACGAGCAACATCAACTTCTTTGAGGCCGACGACGTGCATTTCGTGGACCTGCCGGGTTACGGTTTCGCCCGTCGCTCCAAGGCCGAGCGCGACCGTTGGGCCGAGCTCATCGGCGACTTCTTCGACTCCGAGCGCAGCTTTAACTTGGTCGTCTCGCTGGTGGACATTCGTCACGACCCCAGCAAGCTCGACCACGACATGATTGACTACCTACAGGGCAACGAGTTCAACTTTATCGTCTGCCTCACCAAAGCCGACAAGCTCAGCCGCACCCAGCAGGCCCGCCAGGCAGCAGCCATCAAAAAGCAGCTCAACGTCCCGGCCGAGAATGTAATCATCACGAGCTCCCAGACCGGCACCGGCATCGACGAACTCAAAAAGCGCATCGCCGAGGCCTGCCTCTAGTAAGGGCTCCAGCCTAGCAAGAGCCCCTACCAATAAAAGGCCATAATTTCAGCCCGGCGCCCCTTCAAAGCGTGGGTCCCTGTAGACATCGCTAGTCACGTTACCATAGGGCCACCCAGGGGCATCCCCTTAAAAACATTCCGCAGCACGAGGCCCGCTTATCCACGGCTCCGAAGGAGCAGGATAAGCGGGCCTCAAGTGCGAGGACGTTTTTAAGGGGATACCCTTGGGCGGCCCGAAGGGATTAACCAGCGATGTCTACAGGTACTCGATTTGAGCGCCCTCGGTGTCGCACGTCAGAATATGCGTCTCACACTTGGGGAACTGCTCGCGCAGCTTAACCTGCAGGAACTTTGCCACGATGGTGTCGTCGGTTACGGCCATGAGGGTCGAGCCCGAACCACTGATCCAGATGGTCTTGGCGCCGCCGTTAAGGCAGGTGTCGCGCACGGCGTTGTAGTCGGGGATGAGACGGCGACGATAGGGTTCTTGGATGCGGTCGTCATTGGCGGCGGCAATCAGGTCAAGGTCGCCGGTCTCCAGACCGCGCGTCATGCCAGCAATGCGGCCCATCTGCCACACGGCGGTGGAGAGCGGAATCTCCTGCGGCACGACCTTGCGCGCCTCGCTCGTATGTACCTCGTAGGGCGGAATCACGGTAATAAAACGTAAGCGATCGCTCACCTCGTAGCGCAGGCATTGGGGGAGCGAATCGGTCGGCGTAAAGGAGCAGACGGCGCCGCCAAGGATGGCGGGAGCGACGTTATCGGGATGGCCCTCGACCTCGGTGGCGATGCGGACGAGCTCGGCGCGGTCGACGGTATGGCCCGTCAACGCGGCGGCAGCCATGATGCCGGCGACGACGCAGGTAGAGCTGGAACCCAGGCCGCGGGCGACGGGCACGTCGGTCTGAATGTCGATGGCAACGGGGAAAGCCGGCTCGCCCCACGCGGCCAGTGCATCGACAAAGCTCACGTAGACCAGGTTGTTCTCGTTTTGGAACTCTTCGGGGCATCCGGTGATGGTGAGCTTGTCGGCGCGCTCGAAGGTGAAGTGCGAGTAGAGGCTAACGGCCATGCCGAGGGTGTCGTAGCCAATGCCCAAGTTGGCGCTTGTTGCTGGGACGGTGATCTTGATCATGGGAATCTCCTGGGCGGTCTGCCTGTTTAGTTCGCTGCTCGGGCAGTCCTGGCTCGCTCGGAAAGCACATTAAGTGCTTTCCGGCTCGTGCGGAATCTACGAAAAACTAATCCGCGCCGCCCGGCCAGGCAGACCCGCATGTCAGCTCGTCATCATCCCGGTGGGTTTCTGATAAAAGAAGGTGCGCCGGCTTTCGCCGGCGCTTAATAAGGGGTTTAGTTGGTGCTCATTCGTTTTGCTGCGGACTCGACGTAGCTGGCCATCTCATCGACGTCGCAGACGTCTTCGAAGCGGACGGGCTTGGACTCGAGCTCGGCGAGCTGGGTCGGGGCGACCGTGTTGGTGGCCTGCTCGAGCACGCGCATAGCTTCAAAATCATCATCGGGAACGTTGAGGCCCAGGGCGTCGCAGCAGGCGCGCGGGAACTTGTAGGGGCTGGCGGTCGAAAGCAGCACGCGGGCCTTGGCGCCCTCGGCGGGAGCGACCTGCTCAAAGACGTGATAGCCGCAGGCGGTGTGCGGGTCGATCACGTAGTCGTTCGCATCCCAACAGCTCTTGATGGCGGCGCGAACCTCGTTCTCGCTGGCCCAGCCGCAGCCAAAGACGCCCTGAATCTTTGCCAGCAGGTCGGCGGGAACCTCGTAGCGACCAGTCTGTGCCAGCTGCTCCATAAGGCCGGCAACGAGCTCGCAGTCGCCGTCGGACAGGAAGTACAGCATGCGCTCCAGGTTGGAGCTGATGAGGATGTCCATCGACGGCGAGATGGTCGTGAAGAACGGACGGTTGCGGTCGTAGACGCCGGTGGTCAGGAAGTCGGCAAGCACGTTGTTCTTGTCGCTCGCGACGATGAGCTTGGCGACGGGCAGACCCATGCGCTTGGCATAGTAGCCGGCCAGGATATCGCCAAAGTTGCCGGTCGGTACGCAGAACTCAACGGCGTCGCCTGCCTCGATGGCGCCGGCGCGCAGCAGCTGTGCATAGGCGGCAAAGTAGTAGACGACCTGCGGCACCAGGCGGCCGACGTTGATGGAGTTGGCGCTCGAAAGCACCGTGCCGGCGGCCTCCAGGCGCTTGGCAAGCTCTTTATCGGCAAAGATGCGCTTGACGGCACTCTGGGCGTCGTCAAAGTTGCCGCGGATGCCGCAGACGGCGACGTTATCGCCCTCCTGTGTGGACATCTGCAGGTTCTGGACGCGGCTGACCTTGCCCTCGGGATAAAAGACGGTGATGCCCGTGCCCGGGGCGTCGGCAAAGCCGGCGAGTGCGGCCTTGCCGGTGTCGCCCGACGTGGCGGTGACGATCATGATGCGCTCGGCGCCGCCGTCCTTGGCAGAGGTGCGGGCCATCAGACGGGGGAGCATCTGCAGGGCGACGTCCTTAAAGGCGCTCGTGGGGCCGCCAAAGAGCTCCATCACATAGGTTTGCGGGGCGTCGGCGCCCGGTGCGGCGTCGAGTTTGACGAGCGGCGTAACCTCTTCGCTCACGAACGTGCCGCGGTATGCCTCGTCGACACACGCCGAAATTTCTTCGGCTGTGTAATCATTCAGTAACATTCCCAACACATCTTGAGCGATTTCAAAGTACGATTTATCTGCAAGCGAGCTGATATCGACCTGCTGGGTGCCGAGCTCGTCTGAGACAAACAAACCCCCGTCGGGAGCGATGCCGGTACGGATTGCCACCTTACTTGAGCACGATAAAGTGCGTCCTCGTGTACTATGATAAGTTCCCATATAACACTGCTCCTCGGATGCCTTAGTCCCAATCGGTGAAACCATGGTATCAGAGCGCGCAAAATAGGTTCGCAGAGGCTTTTTAGAAAGGTAACCTCCAGCCCATGATTAAGATTGCCAAGTTTGGCGGCTCGTCGGTCGCCGACGCCGAACACTTTAAGAAGATCAAGGCCATCGTCGATGCCGATCCGGCCCGCCGTTTTGTGGTGGTTTCTGCCTGCGGTCGCCGTTTTAAGGGCGACACCAAGGTGACTGACCTGCTCTACCTGGTTAACGCGCACGTTAAGTACCACGTGTCGTGTGAGGAGCTGCTCGAGGACATTGGCCAGCGCTATTTTGATATCGCTGACGAGCTGGAGCTCACCTATCCCATTCGTGAGGAGTTTGCAGCCTTTGCTGAGCGCGCCCGCTCCGGTGGCTACTCCACCGAGGAACTCGTGAGCCGCGGCGAGTACTTTACCGCCCGTCTGATGGCCGAGTACCTGGGCCTGCCGTTCCTGGATGCCGCGACGGTCGTGGCGTTCCATCATGACGGTACGCTCAGCATGAACCGCACCGCCGAGCTGGTGCAGGAGTACGGCCAGCAGGGTGGCTTTGTCATGCCCGGTTTCTACGGCGCGACGCGTGAGGGCCAGATCAAACTGCTCGACCGCGGCGGCGGCGATATCTCGGGCTCGATCCTGGCCAAGTGCCTGGGCGCCGACCTGTACGAGAACTGGACCGACGTCTCGGGCTTCTATTCCGCCGACCCGCGCATTGTGCCCGAGGCTCAGCCCATCGCCCGCGTTACCTACGAGGAGCTGCGCGAGCTTTCGTACATGGGTGCAAGCGTCCTGCACGAGGAGGCCGTGTTCCCCGTGCGCGAGGCGGGTATTCCGCTGGTCATCAAGAACACCAATGCGCCGCAGGACCCTGGAACGATCATTAGCGAGACGGCTGACGAGGGCGAGGCCGAGCCCATTATTACCGGCGTGACCGGCAAACGCGGTTTTGTCGCCATCAACGTCGCCCGCGACCGCACCAAGCCCCGTGTCGGCTTTATGCGCCGTGCGCTTTCGGTCTTCGAACGCTATGACGTTTCCGTCGAGCACATGCCCACTGGTGTCGACCGCTTTGGCGCCGTGGTGCAGGAGCAGGATGTGCACGATTCGCTGTACTCGCTTGTGGGCGACATCCAGCAGGAGGTCGAGCCGCTCGAGATCGAGGTTGTCGAGGGCCTGGCGCTCATCGCGACCGTCGGTCGTAACCTGCGCGGTCGTGCAGGTATCTCGGGCCATCTGTTTGGCATGCTTGGCCAGGCCGGCGTGAGCGTGCGTATGATTTCGCAGAGCTGTGACGAGATCAACATCATTATCGGTGTCGAGGAGAAGGACTTCGACCTAGCGATTCAGACCATTTACCGTGCCTTCTCCGACGAAAACGGCATTGTGAAGGTCTCCGACCTGGAGGCTCCCGCGCCGGTCGATCCCGCCCTGGTCGCGCTCCACAAGTAGCTGCCATCCCGTTGATTTTTTGGGACATGTCTCAAAAATCTACGGCGGGGCGTTTCGTTTCGGTTTCGTTTCGACGGGGCGGGTTTTGTATCCGCCCCGTTCTTGTATAAACTGGGCAAGAATATCCGGCCTGCTTGGCGTGCGGGTTTCGTGCCCGCCCCGTTCTTGTATACACTGGCAACAATAATCGGCCTGCTCGGCGTGCGGGCAAAAGCCACAACCTTTAAAGGGGGAAGCATGAAACAGTACACGGTTGCTATTTTGGGCGCGACGGGAGCTGTAGGCACCCAGATGCTCGAGTGCCTCAACGAGCAGGAGTTTCCGGTCGGTAAGCTCAAGCTGCTGGCGAGCGCGCGCTCTGCGGGCAAGACCGTTGAGTTCCGCGGCGAGCAAATCGTGATCGAAGAGGCTTGCCCCGAGGCCTTTGAGGGCTGCGATATTGTGCTCGGAGCCGCCGGCGACGATATCGCGAAGGAGCTGCTGCCCGAGGCCGTCAAGCGCGGCGCTGTCGTGGTCGACAACAGCCATGCCTTCCGCATGGATCCCGAGGTGCCGCTGGTCGTACCCGAGATCAATGCCGACGATATCAAGTGGCATCACGGCCTTATCGCCAACCCCAACTGCGCGACCATTATCGGCCTGGTTCCCACCTGGCCGCTGCATCAGCTCGCCGGCGTGAAGCGCATGATCGTCTCGACGTACCAGGCGGCTTCGGGCGCTGGCGCTCCCGGTATGGCCGAGCTCGAGGCCCAGCTGGCCGCCCTGGGCCGTGGCGAGGAGATTCCCGAGCCGCGCGCTTTTGCCGCCCAGCTGGCGAGCAACCTGATTCCGCAGATTGGCGGCGTCAAGGAGGAGGGCTTTACCTCCGAGGAGATGAAGCTGCAAAACGAGGGCCGCAAGATTATGCACCTGCCCGAGCTGCGCGTGAACTGCACCTGCGTGCGCGTTCCTGTGCTGCGTTCGCACTCCGAGAGCATTACGCTCGAGTTTGAGCGCGATATAACGGTTGAGGAGGCCCGTGCTGCGCTGGCTGCCGCTCCCGGCGTCAAGCTGGTTGACGATATGGCTGCCGAGGATGCGCACGATCGCTTCCCCATGCCGATGGACACCTCCGACCAGGACCTGATTTGGGTCGGTCGCGTACGCCGCGACATCTCGAACCCCGAGGCCGCACGTGGCATCACCTTCTGGTGCTGCGGCGACCAAATCCGTAAGGGCGCGGCAACCAACGCCGTCCAGATCGCTAAGCTGCTCTGCGAGTAGCGGTGGACCTGTCCGGCCCCCGCTTGCGGTGACGTTGCTGCGAGCGGCTTGCGATGGGGCCGTTGTTGGTTGGGGCCGCTGGGCTGATATGGGAGCACGTGGTTGTTGCGGGGCCTAGTCCCGGCGGCGGCCTCGGCGCTTCGCGCCTGCTGCCTGGGGTGACTTTGGGCTTGGTGCGAATTGAGGTCTAATACTTTCCCGAGAAGTGAAGAACCTTATTTGGACCCCCGAAGCATTGGCATATTTTGACCGCTATTTCCTGCGGTTTTGCAGCGCGAATCCTGCGGTTTTGCGGTCTAAAGGTGTGGATGCTCCGGGACTTCGTTTTTACTCGTTCACTTCTCGGGAAAAGTATTAGAGCTCAGCTGGCGGGGGTACCGCCCTGGCGTCGAAGCCCCGCGTCTTCTTCGCTTGATTGGGAAAAACAGCCTCGCTGAAGTAATTGCGAGCTCGCCCGGACGTATCTGCGGGGGTTGTCTGCACAATTCGCGGTATTATGTTGCGGAGTTTTGAAAGGAGCCGCTGGTGGTCACGACGACGTTTGCTTCGCCTTTGGGCGAAATCCTGCTTGCCGCTGATGGCCGCGGTCTGACGGGGCTTTGGTTTGAGGGGCAGGAGCACTTTGGCTCCACGCTTCTCCGTGAAGACTCCGAACATGTTGAAGGCGTCGATGCGGTTTCCGGTACTGGTGGCATGTTGTCGGTGAGTCCGGCAAATGGCGCGGCTTCTTCGGTGCTTGAGCGTTCTTGGGCTTGGCTGAATGCTTATTTTGCAGGGCAGGAACCTCGGTTTACGCCGCCGTTGCATATGATCGGCACGGCGTTTCAGCGTGAGGTTTGGTTTGAGCTGCTTTCGATCCCGCGTGGCGAGGTCGCTACGTATGGCGAGATCGCCCAGCGTGTTGCCGCTCGACATCGTGTACCGGGAAATGAAGCGCCCGTTGTATCTCCTCGCGCGGTGGGGGCTGCGGTCGCTCGCAACCCTATTTCGATTATCGTGCCGTGCCATCGCGTGGTCGCGGCCGACGGATCGCTCAACGGATACGCCGGTGGACTGGATCGCAAGGAGTGGCTGCTGCGCCTCGAGGGCGCCTATCTATAAGCTGCAGGCGGCCGCAACGCCCATGCGGCAAGCGCGCTCGCTGTACGGGCGTTGTTTGCAGGGCGAGATGTGAAGCCGCCCGTTCCTTAAGTCCGACTAAGCTATAACCTTGCTTTTTTAAATATGCTCATCGACCTGCTAAGGCAGCACTAAGGCGAGTGCGGGTGCGCTATTATCGGCGCTCACGGAGCGCTTGGTGTTCTTGGCACGCATGGACGAGGGCTCGGCGGGCTTTACCATGGCGTCGATCGATCTTTCGGAGGCGGTGAACAAGGCGGCGGCGCCGTTTAAGTCGGTGGCGGTCTCAGGCGGTAAACGCCTGTCGACGTCGATTGCGACCGGCGTGCGGACCCATGCCGATGCCGCGGCGGTGGCGCAGGTGGTTGAGTTGCTACTGGACAACGCCACGCGCTATGCGAGCGAGGGCAGCGTGATTGAGCTGAGCCTGTGCGCCGTTTCGCACGGCAAAGGCAAGGGCGCCGCCGAGCTTGTCGTATCGAACGCCGTGGACGAGCTGCCCGAGGGCGACCTGGACCGATTGTTCGATCGCTTCTATCGTGCGGATGCGTCGCGCAGCTCCAAGACGGGTGGCTCGGGCGTGGGCCTGTCCGTGGTGCGTGCCATCGCCGAGGCCCATGGAGGCGCCGCCACCGTATCCGGTCACGGCAACCAGATCACCTTCACCGTTTGCCTTTAAAACCTGCCAAAAAGGAACAGGTTTATTTTGGCAGGTTTTATCTGGGGAAACGTCCGCAGGAGAGGGCATGGGCGGTGTGAACATATGCATCTCTACCTGCTAAAATATAGGCATCGTTATTCGGCTCCTGAGTGGAAAGGAGACGGTCATGCAGTACGAGATCGGCGGAGGGGCTTTCCCGGTTGTTACGTGCAACCTTAGCGATGGCGAATCCATGATCACCGAAAGCGGCGCCATGGCTTGGATGACCCCCAACATGGAAATGTCTACCTCGGGCGGTGGCATCGGCAAGATGTTCTCCAAGGCTTTTTCGGGTGAGGCATTGTTCCAAAACATTTGGACCGCGCGTGGCGATGGCATGATCGCGTTTGGCTCCTGCTTCCCCGGCCGCATCGTGCCAATCGAGATCGGTCCGGGCAAGAGCTGGATTTTGCAGAAGCGTTCGTTCCTTGCCGCGGAAAGTGGTGTTGAGCTGAGCATCCACTTTAACAAGAAGGCAAAGACCGGCGTCTTTGGCGGCGAGGGTTTTATCATGCAAAAGCTCACGGGCTCGGGTATTGCCTTTGCCGAGATCGACGGCGACCTGGTTGAGTACGAGCTCGCTGCTGGCCAGCAGATGATTGTGGATACCGGCAACGTGGCCGGCTTTGAGGAGACCGTGAGCATCGACGCTCAAATGGTCAAGGGCGTCAAAAACATCATGTTTGGTGGCGAGGGCGTGTTCAACACCGTGCTCACCGGTCCCGGTCGCATCTGGTTGCAGACGATGCCCATTTCCAATCTTGCGGCAGCAGTGGCCTCGATGACCAACAACAATAACTAGTCCGCATAGGATAGCGCGCGGCGGGCTTACCCTGTCGCGCGCTTTTTTGCTGGCAAACGCCTCGCTTATAGAGTGTGGCTGCGCTGCTACAGCGAGCGTCGTCATCTCGTCACCCTGATAGCTTGCGGCAAGCGTGGCAATGAGGAGTGAGAATTTGAGTGCTCAGTCCCAAGTCATAATGGCGGCCATGCCAACAAGCAAAAACGAGTTGCCGGTGTCACGGAAAGGCGGGCGTCGGTCGATTCCACGTGAGACGGCTGTGCCGATCTGCACGGCCGCCCCTGCGCGTCCCGCGCTGCCCCCAAAGAGGTACGTTTCCCCTTATAAAACCTGCCAAAATAAACCTGTCCCTTTTTGGTCGGTGCGAAATGGGTAATACTAAAGAGTTATCCGACCAGATGGGAATTAATCGATGGCCTATATTGAATTCAAAGACGTCATCAAAGCATACGGCGAGGGCGATGCCCGCATTCATGCGCTCGACGGCGCGAGCTTTACCGTTGAGCGTGGCGAGCTTGCCATTATCCTGGGCGCTTCGGGCGCCGGTAAAACCACGGCGCTCAATATCTTGGGCGGCATGGACACGGCAACTTCCGGCACCGTGACGGTGGACGGACGCGACGTGAGCTCCGCCAACGAGACGCAGCTCGTGGAATACCGCCGCGCCGATGTCGGCTTTGTTTTCCAGTTCTACAATCTGGTCCCCAACCTGACGGCACTCGAAAACGTCGAGCTCGCGGCGCAAATCTGCCCCGATTCGCTCGATGCCGAGCAAACGCTTTGCCAGGTTGGCCTGGGCGAGCGCCTGGGCAACTTTCCGGCACAGCTTTCGGGCGGCGAGCAGCAGCGCGTGTCCATCGCCCGTGCACTGGCAAAGAACCCCAAGCTGCTCCTGTGCGACGAGCCCACGGGCGCGCTCGACTATAAAACCGGCAAGCAGATCTTGCAGCTGCTGCAGGACACCTGTCGCAAGCAGGGCATCACGGTCATCATCATCACGCACAACTCCGCGCTCGCGCCCATGGCCGATCGCCTGATCCGCTTTAAGAGTGGTCGAGTGGAGAGCGAGACGGTCCAGCAAAATCCCGTGCCGATCGAGACGATCGAGTGGTAGCGCCCATGGATCAGGACCGCCAAAACAGCCAACGCCGCGACGCGCAGAACACGGAGCGCGAGCAGGATTTTACGACCTACCGCACTGCCCAAAGTTCAAACGACATGGTGCCGACGGTGTTTCGCCGCGGTGTCTACCGCACGATTCGCGGCAGCCTCAAACGCTTCTTGTCCATTGTCGTGATCACCGCGCTCGGCGTGAGCGTGATGTGTGGCCTTAAGGCGGGTTGCGAGGATCTGTGCGATTCGGTCGACGCTTACTTTGACCAGCAGAATGTTTATGACATCAACGTGCAGTCGACCTATGGTCTGACCGATGACGATCTTGCTGCGATCCAAGAGGTCGATGGCGTCGAGACGGCCGAGGGCATCTATACCGAGACCGCCTATACCGCCGTGGGTACGACGCGCGAGCGTGTCATCGTACAGAGCCTCTCCAAAGAGAATATTGACCAACCGGTGCTAGTATGCGGCGAGCTGCCCGAGACTTCGGGCGAAGTAGCAGTGACCTCACGTTTTTTGAAGGCTTCGGGCAAGAAAATCGGCGATACGGTGAGCTTTGCCGCCAACGATGCGAGCTCGTCGAACCAAAGCGCCAAGGACCAGTTTGCCGATGGGGACTACACCATTACGGCTGAGGTCCTCGATCCCACTGATGTGAGCTCCGACTCGACAGTCAACGCCTTCCGTGCCGCCTCGGCCGCGGACTACAAGTTCTACGTGAGTGAGGATGCCGCGACGTCGTCGTCCTATTCCGCGATCCACGTGATCGTCGAGGGAGCCAAGGACCTCAACTCCTATTCCGATGCCTATACGGCAAGGATTAACGAGGTCAAGGGCAATATCGAGAAGATTCGTGACGAGCGCGAAAAAGCGCGTGCCCAGGAACTGACGGCCGATACGCCGGCGAGCTTGGACGCGGCCGAGCGTCAAGCGAACATGGTCTTTGGGATTGAACAGGACAACATCAACCGTATGGCCGAGGGCAGCGAGGAGCGCGCCCAGGCTCAGGCCGATTTGGACCAGCGCCGCGCCGCCGCCGACCAGCAATTCGCCGATGCCCGCGCCGAGATTTCCGACCTTGGCGAATGCACCTGGTACATCCAGGACCGTGGCAACATCGCGAGCTACTCGAGCGTCGAGAGCGACAGCTCCTCGATCGAGGCCATCGCCACGGTCTTCCCGTTCATCTTCTTTATCGTCGCCGTGCTCATCAGCCTTACCACCGCCACGCGTATGGTCGAGGAGGAACGCACGCTCATCGGCCTGTATAAGGCGCTCGGTTATTCGCGCGGGCGCATTCTGTCCAAATACGTGGACTACTCGCTGTGGGCGTGCCTGATCGGCGGCGTGCTCGGCAATATCATCGGATTTGTGGGCCTGCCGCTGTTCCTGTTTACGGTGTTCGACGACATGTACTCGCTGCCCCAGATGTTGCTTTCGTACGACATTGTGTCCTCAATCGTCTCGGTGGCACTGTTTGCCGTGGGCGTGGTGGGCGCCACAATTATCGCCTGCCGCCACGAGATGGCCGAGACCCCGGCCTCGCTCATGCGCCCCAAGGCTCCGCGCGCCGGCTCGCGCATCTTGCTTGAGCGTATCGGCTTTATCTGGCGCCGCATGGGCTTTTTGAACAAGGTCGCTGCACGCAACCTATTCCGCTATAAAAAGCGCGCCTTTATGACCATCTTCGGAATTGCCGGCTGCACAGCGCTCGTGATCTGCGGTATGGGCATCCGTGACACGTCGGTGGCGCTTTCGCCCAAGCAGTACGGGCATATCACGCGCTATGACTTGCTGGCGGTCGCCAATCCCGACGATTTTTCGCAGACGTGCGCGGCGTTGGACGAGCGCAACGCGGCCAATGATTCCAACGTGACCGTGACCTCGACCCTGCCGATTATGACCGACAACGTCACCTTTACATTCGGCGGAAAGAGCGAGACCGTGCAGCTGATCGTGGTGCCCGATGACCGCACGAACGATCTGGACGACTATGTTCGCCTTGAGGATGAGTCCAAAGAGCCGCTGTCTTTGCGTGACGGAGACGTGTATCTGAGCAAGAGTTCACAGCTGGTACTGGGGATTCAGCCGGGCGATACGGCGCACGTCCAGGATTCGTCGCTCAATGTTGCCAAGGTCAAAGTCAGCGACATCTCGCTCAACTATCTAGGCAACACGCTTTACATGACGCAGAGCACCTATGAGCGCGCGTTCGGTCGAAGTGCACGCCTTAACGGCGTCTTTGTGCTGCTTAAGGGTTCGTCGGCTGACCAGATTGCGTTTACCAACCGTCTTAAGAGCGATGGTTGGATTACGCTGTCGAGCACCGCCGAGCATTGGGAAAACTATGAGGCAAACTTTACGATTATCAATTCGGTCGTGGTGCTTGTGACCTTTATGGCGGCGTGCCTGTCGTTTGTGGTGGTATTTACGTTGTCTAACACCAACATCTCGGAGCGCGAACGCGAGCTGGCGACTATTAAGGTGCTGGGCTTCCGTCGTGGCGAGGTGCACCATTACGTCAACAAGGAGACGTTGATTCTTACGGCGATCGGAGCCGCGCTGGGCGTTCCGCTGGGCGGCTTGCTGGCCGAGAGTTTTACGTACATTTTGCAGATGCCGTCATTGTACTTTGACGTTGAGGTCGAGCCGCTGAGCTACGTGCTGTCCGTTCTGCTGGCCTTTGCCTTTACGTTTATCGTCAACCTCGCTACCAATCGCACCCTCAACAAGATCGACATGGTCGGCGCCCTCAAGAGCGCCGAGTAACCTGCCAAAAAGGGACAGGTTTATTTTGGCAGGTTTTATCTGGGCAAACGCCGGACAACCATTAGGTGGCCCGGCGTTTGCCCCGTCAAACGGGCTTTCCATTTGCCTTTCATTCTATTTGGTTTTCGCTCGCAGGCGTGGATGAGAGGCTCTCTTTGGCCTTCGAGATTGGGCTTGTATGGGTCGTATGCCACAAAATGGGCCTATCTACTACGTTTGCTACCACACCCTCGACCGTGACAAAGGTTATGAAATTAAAACCGCAGGTAGAGGGCTTGCCAGCTTTCGGAAAAGGCGGGTATGGTCGGCCCTCTCGAGTTAAACGTAGTAAATAGGCCCTTTTCTTGGCGCGCGGTCAGCTCAATGCTAATCTCCGTGCCGGAACTGACCCAGTTGTTTGTAAGTTGCGGTGATATACGGACTGTTTGGCGCTTTGGAGCTTCAAAACAGTCCCTATCTCACCGCAACTTAGGAGAAGGGCGGGGGCGGTTGGGTGCTGGTGGGTCGGAGCGTGTTAGGCCTGTTTGCGGTGCTTCCATTGTTTGCGACACCAGCGCATGAGCGCCTTTATGACGGGAATCGTGATGAGGATGATCCATGCAGGATGGGGCTGTCCCAAACAGAGCCACATGTAGAGGAACCAAGCGATGGCGGCTGCCGGGTAGATGACCTCGATCAGCTTAGACAGGTGGCGCCGATCGATAAAGTCACCAATCGCGTAGTAGACGGGAACCAGAAAGACGAGGAAAAGCCCCATGCCCCATGTGCCGTAGACAATGCCGAGCACCAGATAGGCGAGAGTAACAAGTGCGGGGAAGGGGAATTTGTTCCATGCACGTCCGACCTTGGTGTGGAAATGCTTGCCATGATGGTCGAGCTTGTCGTGTGCTTCCTTCCAGCTGGAAAACGTTTCGCCGTCGATGGTGACGGTGCCGTCGTCATTGGTGCGTACGCTATGTCCATCGTCCTCAAGCGTATCGATATGCACGCCGTCCGGCCCCACATGCACCTCTTCGCCCTTGCGCTCGTTGGTCACATGGATGCCGCTCCAACCAACATGGACTTCCTCGCCCTTATTGGGATCAATGACGTGGATACCGCGCGCGAGGGAAATGTCGACAAGTGGTTTGTCGCCGCAATCGGCGTGCCCGGCAGAATCCTCAGCCTCGTCAGCCACATCCGCCGTCTCGGTGTCGGCGCTACCGTCCTCCAGGTCGTCGGCATCGTTGGCCGCCTCCCCATACAACAGCTCATCCAGCGACACGCCATACAGCGCGGCGAGCGCAATAAGGTTATCGGTATCGGGCGAGGATTCGCTGCGCTCCCATTTACTGACAGCCTGACGACTTACGCCCAGCTGGGCGGCAAGCGCCTCCTGAGAAAGCCCGGCAGCTTTACGGCGATCGACGAGGCGCTGTGCCATCGCAAGATCCATGGTGGTTCCTTTCGTTTGATGGTCGAATCGAATGAGCCGAGTATGCCGAGAACAGCCGGTAGCGACCACCATTTCTAGTTAGAATCTGCCCCAACCCTACCGCAACTACCGGTAGCAACCCCTAGCGACCAGCCATTTTAGGACAAATGTCAGTGCTACTCTCAGCTAAGAGCCTGCAACATCCCAAAATCTCAGCCCACGCACTTGCAGCAAGAAGACGAATAGCCTCGGCCTCCCTAGTTACCGCAGGAGGCCCCAGGGCTTTCCTCCCAAATCTTTCCGCAGGACGGAAGGCCCCCGCCGCGCGAAGCGCGCAGCGGGGTCCTGACATGTCCGAGGACGATTTGGGAGGAAAGCCCTAGGGCCTCCGATGAGAGCAGTTCCAGCCGAGGCTATTCGTCGCCGAAGCTGATGCCCAGCGCTTTGGCCTCGCGCACCAGGTCGCTCTGGGGGTCGACAAACTTGAGCTTGCCGGCGACCTCCTCGAGCGGCATGTGGCACATCTTGCCGTCACGCAGGGCAATCATGTAGCCAAACTCGCCGCGTAGGCACCCCAGTGCCGCCTCGACGCCGCACTGGGTCGCAAAGATGCGGTCCTGGGCGTCGGGTTGGCCGCCGCGCTGCGTGTGGCCGGGGATGGCGACGCGGGTCTCGCGACCAGTCTTGGCCTCGATCTCCTTGGCGATGTCGTAGACGATCGACGGACTCGTGCGCTCGGCGAGCTTTTTCTTGTACTCCTTCTTGGGCAGCGCTGCGTCCTCCTTGGAGATAGCGCCCTCGGCGACGGCCACGATGGTAAAGCGGCTGCCGGTCTCCATGCGATGCTCGATGGTCTTGATGACGTTGTCCATGTCGTAGGGGATCTCGGGAATCAAAATGACGTCCGCGCCGCCCGCGACGCCGGCATACAGCGGAATCCAACCGACCTTGTGGCCCATGATCTCGATGACAAACACGCGGCCGTGACTCGAGGCAGTGGTGTGGATGTCGTCGATGCACTTGGTGGCGACGTCGATGGCGCTCGTAAAGCCAAACGTCAACTCGGTGCCCCAGGTGTCGTTATCGATGGTCTTGGGCAGGGCGATAACGTTGAGGCCTTCTTCGCGCAGGCGGTTGGCGGTCTTGGTGGATCCGTTGCCGCCCAGCATAAACAGGCAGTCGAGCTGCAGTTTATGATAGGTGTGGACCATTGCGGGCACCTTCTCGACGCCGTCGGCCTCGGGAATGTCCAGGCGCTTGAACGGCGTGCGGCTCGTGCCCAGGATGGTGCCGCCGCGGGTGAGGATGCCGCTAAAGTCTGCCGGCGTCATCACGCGAAAACGGCTGTAGATGAGGCCCTGGTAGCCGTCCTCAAAACCATAGATCTCGATAGGCTCTTCGCTATTGGTCATGAGCGTTTTGACGATGCCGCGCATGGTGGCATTGAGCGCCTGGCAGTCGCCGCCACTGGTAAGAAGACCGATCCTGAGCATGATGAATCCTTCCGGGCAAGTTATAACATGCGCATAAGTTTACCCCCGCACACTGTTGATGCGGAGGTAAAACGTGTTAGCTCAAATGTATAGAAATGTAAGCAACGTCAGGCGAGCGTAAGGACGACGGTGCCAGCTCCTTACAGCGCGAAGGCGTCGACGTCGCCCCAGTGGCGGCGCAGCGTGATGGCGGCAGCGGGCTCGGTATTGTCAAAGACGACCGACCACTGCGTGTTGCTGGTGATGTCTTCCGGATTGGGCTCTTGCGCCGCAGCGCGCAGGGCCTTCCAAGCGACTGCCTCGTCTTGGGCACCGACATGGGCGTCGAGGACATCGGCGATGGCGATGGCGCGTTCCTTGCCATGGCCCAGTTCGCCGTTCTTTTGGTTGGGTAGCACTTCGGCACCATAGCAGGCGTAGAAGTTCGTAACCTGGCGCACGGGCGTCGCCTTGCATGCGCGGTCGGGGTCGCGCGGATCCCACTCCACCACCCGCGCGTCACCGGCGGCGTCGTTGATAAAGAAGTGGTAATCGCGTCCTGCCATGGCGTGCATGTCGTAGGCAGAAAGCAGGTCGACGGCCTCCTGCGTGGTAGCCGCGCGGTCGAGCACCAGGCGGATGGCGAGCGAAGTGTTGATGACGGGGCGCTGCGTGTCCTGGTCACAGGGTTTGGAATCCAGGGTGAGTACGGCAATGGACACGCCACATTCGTTAACACCATCGAGCTGGGCAAACGAGCCCATGAGTGCGGCGGCGCGTCCGGCGACGGAGTCAAGCGGAGTGTTATCGCCCAGGTTATTGAGGGCGGCAAACCCGATGGAGGCATAGCCGTCGCGCGGGTGATTGCGCACCAGCAGCGCTGAGGTGTCGTCCTTAAAGTCGTAATTGCGACCGGTGCGCACGCGGCCTTCGGCATCCACGGCGACAAAAGCGCTGCAGGCAAACTGGGGCGCCTGGACATGTGCCGGCACGCCGGGGAGCGCCTGCGCCACCACGGCATCGATGTAGGCCTGGTCGTCGCGCACGCCAGCGGCGATGATGCGATCAAGATCGTAGTCGTAGACGATGTCGATTACGTACAGGTCATAGCCATCCGCGTAGCCGGTCAAGCGTTTGAGCGACGCGGCGGACTTGATTTGCTTGTGATAAACGATACCGGTGGCAGCGGCAAGGCCGACGGCGACTCCCGCGGTACCGCAGGCGATGGCAATGTTACGTGGCTTCATGACGGCTCCTCTCGTCCTGTTGGTGCAATTGTCGCAAAAGGAGCGCGGGCATGATGACTCAACTTGGTGAGCGGCGCGGAACTAAGCATGGAATGAAGAGTGCGACGCTGGCGTGGCGGGGTATGCTGGAGGGGACCATCAACCCAGCGAAAGGGGAGAGCATGACGGATCAGGAAACGCCCGAGCGCGCGCACGTGACGGCCGACGATATCGAGGCTGCCAACGACCTTATCGACTTTATCGAGGCATGCCCCAGCATGTTCCATACGGCAGCGACCATTATGGCCGAGCTCGACGAGGCGGGCTTTACCTACCTGCCCGAGAATGCGGCGTGGGACATCGAGCCGGGCGGGCGTTATTACACGCAGCGCAACACCTCGAGCGTCGTTGCCTTTAAGGTGGGCGAGGACCTGGCCGCGACATGGGGCGAGGACGGCGTTGCCGGCGACTACCATTTTCAGCTCACGGCGTCGCACAGCGATTCGCCGACGTTTAAGGTCAAGGCCGTGCCCGAGCTCGACGGCGCGGGCGAGACGCTGCGCCTGAACACCGAGGCCTACGGCGGCATGATCGACTACACCTGGTTCGATCGTCCGCTGGCACTCGCGGGCCGCGTGTTGGTACGCGAGGGCGACCGTATCGAGAGTCGTCTGCTTGCCACCGAGCGCGAGGTCGCTATTATCCCGAGCCTTGCTATCCATATGAACCGCGGCGTTAACGAGGGCTTTGCTCCCAATCGCGCCGTCGACCTGTGCCCGCTCATCAGCGCCGGTGACCTTAAGCAGGGAGATTTTGACGCCCTGATCGCCGACGAACTGGACGTTGAGCCCGAGCAAATTTTGGGCCGCGATCTGTTCCTGGTCAATCGTCAGGATGCGCGCATTTGGGGCTGGGCCGACGAGTTTATCTCGACGCCCAAGCTCGACGACCTGGCCTGCGCCTACACCTCGCTGCAGGCATTTTTGGGTGCCGAGAACGCGCACGACGTTTCGGTCTTCTGCTGCTTTGATAATGAGGAGGTTGGCTCCGAGACCAAGCAGGGCGCCATGTCGACGTTCTTGGCCGATGCACTGCGCCGCATTAACGGCTCGCTGGGCTTTGACGACGAGTCGTACCACCGTGCGCTTGCCGCTTCGATGCTCGTGAGCTGCGACAACGCGCATGCCGTGCACCCCAACCACGCCGAGAAATGCGACGCCCGCAACCAGGTTGTGCTCAACGGCGGCATCGTCATCAAGGAGGCCGCCAACCAGCACTACTGCACCGATGCCTTTAGTCGCGCGGTGTTCCAGGCCATCTGCGATGACGCCGACGTGCCCACGCAGGCCTTCGCAAACAAGAGCGATATGGCGGGTGGCTCCACGCTCGGCAACCTGTCGAACATGCAGGCGAGCATGCATGCCGTGGACGTGGGCCTGCCGCAGCTTGCCATGCACTCGAGCTACGAGACCGGCGGCGTGCGCGACGTGATGTACGCCATCCGCGCCCTCACCGCCTTCTACGAGCGCAACCTAACCATCAACGGCGCCGAAAGCGTGGAGCTCTAAAACCTATCAAGAAGGGACATGTTTAGGGATTCAGGTTCTGAGGTGCTGCCGACGCGTCCGCAATCGGATATATGCATAAACCGACCCGCCGATTGCATATTTCGGTGGGTCGGTCGCTTTCCGCCCACAGGTACCCCTGGGGGCGCCGTGCAAATTCCGGAATATTCAGCATCCGGGGCCCACAGGCGCAAGAACGGGCGCGCGAAACCGCGCCGAATGTCCCGATTTCGCACCCCCAACGCCCCGAGGACCGCTCATTTTCCACAGGTTGCTGCCCGCGGCGCCTGCCTTTCGCCCAGAATCCGGTATGCAGCCCCCTCGGGCACTGAATATTCCCAAAAATGCACGCCGAACCCCGCCCCAGGCACCCGCAGCAAGAAGACGGATAGCCCCGGCCTCCCCAGTCGCAGCGTCGGCTCATTACGCCGTTTGTAAAACGGCGTAATTCTTAGTGTTCGATCCAGCAGCGCAGGGTCTCGCCGGCCTGCAGGTGACGCAGATTCTCCGCGGCGATGTCGACGACGTTGTTGAGCGTGGCTGCCAGGTGGAACCAGCCGGAGACGTGCGGCGTGATGAGCATGTTGGGCGCATCCCACAGGGGGCTTGTCGCGGGCAGCGGTTCGGGGTCGGTGACGTCGACCGCGGCGCCGGCGAGATGTCCCGACTCCAGAACGGCAACCAAGTCATCGGTGACCACAAGGTCGCCGCGGCCGCCGTTGGCAAAGAAGGTACCTGGTTTCATCGCGGCAAAGAACTCGGCGTTCGCCAGACCGCGGGTCTCGGGCGTGCTCGGCATAAAGGATGCGACGATGTCGGCCTCTGCCAGGCGCTCAGGTAGGGCGTCCATGCCGTCCATGTCCTCAAACACAATGGGGTAGACGAGTGGATGGCGCTTGATGCCGCGGACGTGCGCGCCCATGCCGCGGCAGAGCGTGGCAAAGTGACCGCCGATATCGCCCGCGCCCAGCACCAGCACGTTGGCGTTTTTGAGCGAGGTAACTGGCCCCAAATCCTCCCAGCGATGTTCGCGCTGCAAGTCGTGATAGCCGGGCAGGCGCTTCATCATGGAAAGGACCATGGCAAACATGTGCTCGCTCACGGCCTGGCCGTAGGCGCCCACCGAGCAAGACAGTTTGGCGTCGGCTGGCACGGTGCCGGCGGCAAGGTAGTCGTCATAGCCGGCGGTCTGCAATTGCAGCAGCTGGAGATGCTCGCATGCCGTGAGCATGTCAGAGTCGATGTTGCCCAAGATCACGTCGGCGTTGGCGACTTGTTCGCGCGTGATAGCGTCGGCGCTCGTGTAGATAAAGTCCTCGCCCGGAGCGCTCGACTCAAGAATTGCGCGATGGTGGTCGTTGACGGGCAGCAAAACCAAGATGTTCACAAGTAGTCCTTTCCGCTTGACCCGCCAAAAAGGGACAGGTTTATTTTGGCGGGTTTTATCAGGCAAAACGCTATAAAAACGCCGGGCTTCGCGATGGTTAACATATCCATCGTGAAGCCCGGCGCATCCACGGCTACCAGCTCAGCAGCTCGTAGCCGTCCTCGGTCACCACGAGCTGTACCTCGCACTGGGCCGAATCGCTGCCGTCCTTGGTGCGCACGCACCAGCCGTCGCCCTTGCTGATCTTGATGTCGGGCGCTCCGGCGTTGACCATGGGCTCGATGGTAAAGACCATGCCCGGCACCATGATGGTGTCCACATCGGGCGCCTCGGTGGTAAAGCCCACAAACGGGTCCTCGTGGAACTCCTTACCGATGCCGTGTCCGCCGTACTCGCGCACCACGCTAAAGCCGGCGTCCTCGACGGTCTTTTGTACTGCCTCGGCCATAACGGAGAGCGGTAGCCATGGCTTGACGGCTGCCAGACCCGCCTCCACGCTGGCACGGGTGACGTCGACCAGGCGCTGGCGCTCGGCCGAGACCTCGCCGATGCAGAACATGCGGCTCGAATCACTAAAGTAACCGTCCAAGATCGTGGAGCAGTCTACGTTGATGATGTCGCCCTCGTGCAGCACGTCCGTATCGCAGGGAATGCCGTGGCAGACCACATCATTGATCGAGGTGCACACGCTCTTGGGGTAGCCCTCGTAGTTGAGGTCGGCCGGCGTGCCACCGTGCTCGACGGTGTAGTCGTAGATCATCTGGTCGATCTGGTTGGTGGTCATGCCTGCGGCGATATGCTCGCCCACATAATCGAGCACGCCCACGTTGATGGCTGCCGAGCGCTTGATGCCCTCGATATCGGCGGGAGTCTTGTAGAGCGTGCGAGGCAGAACCTCCCAGCCTTCTTCCCACAAGCGCTCGAGGCGCTCATCAAAGGCGCTATGGCATTTCTTGTATTTCTTGCCGCTGCCGCACCAGCAAGCGTCGTTGCGGCCGGGCACGGGTCCTTTGTCATACATGGCTAACTTCCTTTCATTCGCAGCTAGTATAGCCCACCCACGCGGCCATAAAAGTTGCGGTGATATAGTTCCGATTTAAGCGGTTTAACAGCACAAATAGGAACTATATCACCGCAACTGATGGGGCGGGATGGCGGGCACTAGCTGCTGCGTGGTTTTGCTAGTAGCTCACCTGGCAGGGAATACCGAGGGCGCGCACGCGCGCGGCAATGGCGTCGAGCACCTCGGGCGCTGCTTTGGCAAGGCCGGCGACTGGTGTCTCGCGCGCGACCGTGTAGATGGTCGCCTCCTGCGGACGAATGCGCTCAAGCGCCGCGAGCCAGGGGGCAACATACTCCTCGCCGGTATTGTCGATGAGCTTGCCCTGATACTCGCCGGTCAAAAAGATCGTCTGGATAATAACGTGACCGTCAAAGCTTGCGAACGTCTCGATCTGGTGTTCGACGTTGTAGGGGCCAACAGGCTGGTCGAGCAGCTGGATAAACGCCGGGTCGACGGTATCGAGCTTAAGAATGTTGTCGTCGACCATCATGAGCGCGTCGTGCACCTCGGGGCGGTCGGCGCGTGTGCCGTTGGAGAGCACGGCGATCTTGGAGTTTGGGGCAAGCTCGTCGCGCAGTGCGACGGCGCCGGCGATGGCCCGTGGAAACTCCGGTGCGGCGGTGGGCTCGCCGTTGCCTGCGAAGGTGATTACATCGGGGAGCTCGCCCTCGGCTGCCATCTCGCGCAGCTTTGCCTCGAGCGCTTCGAGTACCACGGCAGCCGTGTTATACGGCTCATGGCAGGGGCGCTCGGCGTTGAGGCCGTTCTCGCAGTAGATGCAGTCGAACGTGCAGATTTTGCCGCTGGCCGGCATCATGTTGACGCCGAGCGAGAGACCAAGGCGACGGCTGCGAACGGGCCCAAAGATGGGGCTGGCATTCAAAAACGTAGACATAGGCATATGCTCCTCAAGACAATTGTGCCTAAGCATAGCATCGGCTCCAAAGCAAGGTGTGGGCTCTTGCTTTACAAGTTTCGTTTTTTCACGTCGCTCATGATGCCGTGCCATGAAAAGCCTCGGGTCGGGTAAAGTTAATCTGTTAACAAGGTGTAAAGCAATGCGGGTCCATCCAACCGTGCTGACGTGCAACTGGATGAGCATTGATGATGGGGGCACAACATGGATTTTACGGTCGAGAATGCGGGCACCACGATTGCCTGTCGCGAATATGCCGACCCGGATGTGTCGCCTGATGCTCCTGCCTTGGTGTGCGTGCACGGCGCTTGTGTCGACGGCACATTTTTCGACGGCATCGCTTGTGAGCTCAGTCGCAACTACCGCGTAATTGCCTACGACCGCCGCGGCTGTGGTGGCAGCAGCGATGCGGCAGACGGCAGCTATGATCTTGCCGCTCAGGCCGCCGATCTGCAAGCCGTGATCGAACACGTTGGCGCTCCGACAAATGTGCTTGCGCACAGCGCCGGTACGTTGGTGGCGCTGGAGCTTCTTCGTACCGAACCCCATCTCGTCGCCCGTGCGATTCTGCATGAGCCGGCTGTGTCGGCCGAAGGCGTCGGCATGGGCGCAGCCCCGGTTTTGCTCGATATGATTGCGGCTGGAAAGGTTTCAAGGGCGCTCCGGCTTTTCTTGGGAGCCCTCGGCGACTTGGACCCCGAGGCTCCTGGAACGACCGAAGCGGAAGCCAAACATGCCCTGCGCAATGGTCGTTGCTTCATGGCCAATGAATACGGGATTACTATGACCTGCGTTCCCGATTGGGATAGCGTTCGCGCGTCAAAAACGGTGGCCGCCGTGCTCCTGGGCGAGCTCTCGATTGGCACGCCCCGCGAGGCTGGCACGCGAGCGGCTGCCGAATATCTCGATTGCCCCCTCGTGACAATCCCGGGCGCGCACAACGGCCTGCGCGATCGCCCGGGAGCGGCTGCCCAGACTGTCCTTGGCATCCTGGGGCTCTAACACCCGCAATAGCCAAAGCAGACTTCACCCGCAAACGTTTCGGCCGTGTTAACAAATGTGCTCAAAACCTCACGTCTGCGGCTTTAATCGCGCCGTCTGCCAACTCATAAAAATGTAACAGCATTCACGTGCTTACCTGCATCGACAAGGTGTTACCCTTGTAACATTTGGAACCCACCGCCACCATGCGAAACTATCGAAAGGGCCCCATATGCTCAATAATCACGAGGTCAATCTAACCGACGAGGAGGCTGCCGCCGAGGTCGCCCGTGTCGCGAAGACCTACCCCGTGGTACGTTTACTGTCGGCCGATCAGATTAAGAGCGAGCCTAACTGCCTGCTCGCCGGCGATCGCTGCCCTTGTTTGCGCCAGGCAAGTCTTGAGGCCTTGACAGATTCCGATGAGGTGTCGGAGCAACTGCTCAACGATGGCGTTGAGTACCGTGCCCATCTGCGCCCTCTGAAGGTCGAGGGCAAGCCTCATGTCCTGCTGATGGTGCGTCCGATCGATGGGCAAGAGGCTGCAGAAGAGGACCTTGTCTACACCGACGTGCTGACGAGCGTGCATAATCGCCGGTATTACGAGGAAAAGCTCCGAAGCGCCCGCATGAATGCCGGCGTTGCGATGATCGACCTTGATGATTTTAGGGTCTTCAACGATACGTGTGGCCGTCATGCCGGCGACCTTGCGCTCGGTGCTGTGGCGACAGCCATGCGCAGCGGAATCCGTTCGACTGACGAGCTTGTGCGCTATGGCTGCGACAAGTTTGTGGTTGTCATGCCCAATATTCCCTCCGATGACTTCACCCGTCGCCTGCATCAGGTGTCCGATGCCGTTCGTTCCACGATTATTCCGGGCCATGAGTACGTGAGCTTGACGGCATGTGTTGGTGGCGTTCGCATTCATGGCGAGACGGTCGATGAGGGCGTTGGCCGCGCTGTCCAGTTACTGAGCCGCGCTAAGGCAAAAGCCGGTACGGTCGTGACCGATGCCGATTCCATCGAGGCCTTCCAAAGCGAAAGGCCTTTGGTGCTTATTGTCGATGACTCCGAGATGAACCGAGTCATTCTCAGCGAGATGCTCAAGGACGAATATTGCATCCTCGAGGCCGATAACGGTCGTGCGGCGCTCGACATTGTCGACCGCTATGGCGATGAGTTGTCGCTCGTGCTGCTGGACATTGTCATGCCGGGCATAAGCGGCTTTGAGGTGCTAGCCGATCTGTCGCGCCGATCGGGCATCGACAATCTGCCTGTCATCATGATTTCGAGCGAAGACTCCGATGATATGGTTCTGCGCGCGTACGAGCTAGGCGCCTCGGACTATATCAACCGCCCGTTTGACTCCCGTGTCGTGCGCCGCCGTGTAAGCAACACCATCCGCCTATACGCCAAACAGCGCCGCCTGACGAGCCTGCTGTCCCAGCAGTACAACGAGCGTGTCAAGAACAGTCGCATGCTCATCGACATCATGGCTGGCGTCATGGAGCTTCGCAACGGCGAGAGCGGCAGGCACGTTACGAACATCGAAAAGCTGACCGAGCTGCTGCTTGGCTGTCTGGTCCAGCGTAGCGACACCATTTCCCTTGACAATGAGGAGCGCTCCACGATTGCCCTGGCTTCGGCGCTGCACGATATCGGCAAGATGTCGATTGACGATGCGATTCTCAACAAACCCGGGCGCCTTACGCCCGAGGAGTTCGAGATTATGAAGACGCATACCACAATCGGCGCCGACATGCTGCTTGAGCTGGGTAGCCATCACGCCGGCAATGCGCTTATGGAATATGCGTACCAGATTGCGCGTTGGCATCACGAGCGCTGGGACGGCAAGGGTTATCCCGATGGCCTTAAGGGCGACGAAATTCCCATTGCCGCACAGGTGGTTTCGGTGGCCGACGTGTACGATGCTCTGACGAGCGTGCGCGTGTACAAGGACGCTATCCCGCACAAGGAGGCAATTCAGATGATCCTGGACGGTAAGTGCGGCACCTTTAACCCGCTGCTGCTCGATTGTCTGCTCGAGGTGCAAGACCAAATTGCCGAGACGTTGGCACGCCCCGCTGACGTCGTCGCGTTTCCCACGATTTAGTTTGACCAAAGGAGTTTTAATCCATGATTTCCATGCGTGAGGCGTATGAGAAGATCGGCGCTAATTATGATGACGCGTGCGCTCGGCTGATGGGCGAGGAAATGCTTGCCCGCTTTGCCCTCAAGTTTTTGGATGACGAGAGCATGGACAAGCTGGAGGCCGCCATGGCGGCAGGAGACGCCGAAGGTGCGTTTATGGCAGCGCACACGCTCAAGGGCGTGAGCCAGAACCTGGGATTCGATAATCTGTACGAGCCGGCGGTCGTGGTGACCGAAGCGCTGCGCGGTGCCGGCTCCGTTGACGGCGCTCGCGAGGGAATGCATGCGCTGCAGCAGCAATATGCAGCTACGATGTCGGCCCTGCGCGAGGTGGCCGAGTAAGAGGCTGTGAGCCTTGATGACTATGAGAGTGGATAATTTCCCGTTTTAGGCCCGGTGACGGGGAACTGCGGACGATTTCCTGGACCGTCACGCGGCCCTTCCCAGCGCGGCGCGGAACTCGGCCGGCGTGCGGCCGCCGAGCGCATCGCTGCGCCTCTCCGTATTGTAGCGGCCGATCCAGCCACCGAGCTCCTCGATGAAGCGGGCGGGGGTCCAGTCCGACCAGTCCCTGCCGTGCCAGAACTCCTCCTTGAGCAGGCCGAAGAAGCCCTCCATCGCCGCGTTGTCCGAGCTGCAGCCCTTGGCGGACTGGATTGGCTACACTGATGTGGACAGTTCCGGGAGGGGCGCAAGAGACGGGAGGGCCGTGTACGCGTTCCTGCGCGAGAGCCGCGGGGAGGGGCTGCCTGGGTACGTGCCTGTCAACTCGGTCTACGTCTTTGATGACCGGGTCGTACTCAATATAAACTTCACGGATGATGCCAAAACGGTCACCCGTGAGGAAGTGTTGGGTTCGAGTGCTATGGACAATGTTCCAGCATGCTGGGATCGAACTCGCTAGCCGGAATCACACGGTACCCGTGACGCAGCAGCAGATCGACAAAAACACCGTTGCCCGCGGTGAGCGTACCGCTAAAGGTGCCATCGTAGACGCGACCCGCGCCGCACGAGGGGCTACGGTCCTGAAGGACGCACACAGAGATCTCGGACGGGCCGCCAAAGTGCTCGCACATATCGAGCGCGCGCTGGGCACCCAGGCGAAACTCGCAATCGACCGAGATGCCCTCGCAGGTGCGGACCTCACCGTCCACAATCTCGGATGGCTTGCGCGGCGTGGGCAGGCCACCAAAAACCTCGGGGCATACCAGTAAGACCTCGGTCCCCGTACCATCGCAAGCCTCGACCAACTCGCGATGGTAATTATCGAGCCCGTTATACTTACAGCTCTCGCCCATCAAACAGGCACTTACCACGATCTTCATATAACAACTCTCCTCACGCAAAATCGCCCCATTTGAGATGAACACTCAAATGGGGCGATCGACACTGCGCAACTAGTATTACTGCTGCTTTGGCATCAGCGGATTCTCACGCGTGAGGAGATTCATAAACTCCTCGCCCGTGATGGTCTCCTTCTTGTACAGATAACGAGCCAGCTCATGGAGCTTAAACTTGTTCTCCTTGAGGATCTGCAGGGCGCGATCGTGCGCATCCTCGATCAGCTTGGCGACGATCGCGTCGACGCGCTCGGCCGTACCGGGGGCGCAGGTGAGCGACGTGTCTTGGTTAAGGTAGGCATTCTGTACGGTACCGAGCGCCATCATGCCAAACTCATCCGACATACCAAAGCGCGTCACCATGTTGCGGGCGAGCTTGGTGGCCTGCTCGATATCATTGGCCGCGCCAGTCGTCATCTCGCCAAAGATCAGCTCCTCGGCAGCACGTCCGCCGCAGTAGACGGCGAGCTTGTCCAGGACTTCCTGGCGCGTGGTCAGGAAGCGCTCATCCTCCTCGACCTGCATGGTGTAGCCCAGAGCACCGCTCGTACGCGGCACGATGGTGATCTTGGTAACCGGCGCAGAACCCTTCTGGCGGGCGGCAACGATGGCATGGCCGATCTCGTGGTACGAAACAACCTGTTTCTCGTGGTCGGACAGAACCGTGGACTTACGCTGCTGGCCGGCGATGACGACCTCCACCGACTCCTCAAAATCGTCCTGCGTGGCGCGCTTGCGACCCTCGCGGACAGCACGCAGCGCGCCCTCGTTGATGATATTGGCCAGGTCGGCGCCCGAGGCACCGGGCGTGGCGCGGGCAATCGCGGTCAGATCGATCGGCGGCTGCGTCTTCACGCTCTTGGCATGCAGCTCAAGAATGTTCTTACGTCCGGTCAGGTCGGGCAGCTCAACGGGGATGCGGCGGTCAAAACGACCGGGGCGCAACAGGGCGGGATCGAGGCTGTCGGGACGGTTGGTTGCGGCAAGCACAACGATACCCTTGTGGTTATCGAAGCCGTCCATCTCGGTCAGCAGCTGGTTGAGCGTCTGCTCGCGCTCGTCGTTGCCGCTAAAGCCACCGCCGTCACGCTTCTTACCGATGGTATCGATCTCATCGATAAAGACGATACACGGGGCCTTTTCCTTGGCCTGCTTAAACAGATCGCGCACCTTGGCAGCGCCACGGCCGACGAACATCTCGACGAACTCAGAACCAGAAATACTAAAGAACGGAACACCAGCTTCGCCGGCCACAGCCTTGGCAAGCAGGGTCTTACCAGTGCCCGGAGGGCCCACAAGAAGAGCGCCGCGCGGCAGCTTGGCGCCGATCTCCTCGTAGCGCTGCGGCTTCTCCAGAAAGTCGACGACCTCCTTGAGGGACTCCTTGGCCTCTTCCTGGCCGGCGACGTCCTTAAAGGTCACGCCCACGTCCTTGGAGGCGATCACGCGCGCGCCGGACTTACCCAATCCGCCGCCGCCAAAACCACCGCCGCCAAAGTTCATCGACGGGCCGTCATCGCCCATAGCCTTCTTCATGCGGCGGTTGAGCCACCAGCCAATCAGGAAGAAAATCGCCATGGGAAGAATGAGCGTAATCAGGTAGTAGGTCATCAGGCCCGAGCTCTTGTCGGGAACGACCGACTCCAGCGAAGCGCCAGACTCAAGCACGCGATCGGTAAAGCCCGCGTCATTCGGCACACCGGTCGTCTTGTAGGCGATGTTCTCGTCCTCGCCCTTTTTAGTGTAATAAATCGTGTAATCGTCAGTGTTGTACTCGACCTTGTCGACGCTCTTCTTATCAAGCGCTTTGACAAACGTCGAGTAATCGGTCTTCGTAATCTGCTGCGTGTGACCGATGTTGGGGAACAGAACGGTCGAGAGCACGAGGTAGACGACGAAGGCGATGAGCACGTAGAGAATCATATTCCGTCTACGTTTGTTGTCATCCATCTCCATCTGCTTGAACTCCATCTACTGGGGTTGATAATGCTTTCTAGAATACCCAACCAGGACGGCGATAAACCGACGCCGAGCACGAAAGGACAGAGATGGCATCACTGGAAGTCGGCAAGGTTCAAATCTACACGGGCGACGGCAAGGGCAAAACCACGGCCGCTTTGGGGCTGGCTTTGCGCGCCACAGGTTATGGGCTCAACGTACTTATGCTGCAATTTGCAAAGAAGCTGCACTGCGCCGAACACGATGCCGCGCCGCGTCTGGGGCTACGCATCGTACAGGCCGACCGCGACACGCCCGAGACTTGCGCCGTGCAGATCATGGAGCTCGCACGCGAGCAGATTAGCCAGGTAGACATGCTGATCTTGGATGAACTGGGAGAAGCCATGCGACGGGGCTTTGTGACGCGCGAAGATGTCGAAGCGTTGATTGCGATGAAACCGACCACCACAGAGCTCGTGCTCACCGGCCGCGGCTTGCTGCCCCTCGCCGACCTTGCCGACCTAGTAACCGAAATGCGTCCCATCAAACACTACTTCGACGAAGGCCTCCTAGCCCGCCAAGGCATCGAATACTAATTGATCCGAAGGGGACGGAGGCAAACGGATCATCGACATCACGACGGAGAGCAATGATCCGTTTTCCTCCGTCCCCCAGGGATCATCAGGCAGTGGCGCGGCCTAGCCAGTTGCCGCTGTGATGGTAGACGGTGAACATCGCGGCGGTGATTACCCAGGTTACGGGGTAGACCAGCAGCAGATGCTCGAGCGAGGGGTCGAGCGGCATAATCGCGAACACCCACGCCACGCGGAGCACGACCGTGCCGAAGATCGTGAGCATCATAGGCTGGAAGCTCACGCCAGCGCCGCGGATGGAGCCAGACGCGTTTTCGATAATCGAGAAGATCGCGTAGAACGGCGCGATGAAATGAAGAATCGTCGTGGTGTAGGCCGAAATCGCGGCATCGTCGATGAACAAACGCGACAACGGACCCGAGAACACAAGCAGCACGGCAGACAGGCCACCAATGAGCATAAACGACAGCACGAGCGACGTGTGGTATCCCTTTCGCATGCGATCGTAATTGCGCGCACCAAAGTTCTGCGCCGAGAACGTGGTGATCGACACGCCGAGCGCCTCGGTCACCATCCAGATAATGCCGTCCAGGCGGCCGGAAAGGCCCCAAGCGGTCGTGACATCGGCACCAAACGAGTTGACCGACACCTGAATCAAAACGTTGGAGATCGAATACGCCGCAGACTGAACGCCCAGCGGAAGACCACACGAAAGCATGCTCTTGCAAATGCCGCGATCGATACCGAGCTTGGATAGCGACAACCGCCACGCACCCGGAGCGCGCATCATACGAACCAGAATCATCGTGGCATTGGTGCAGATAGTCAGCGCCACCGCGATGCCGCAGCCCAGCGCTTCCATGTGCAGCACGGCGACAAAGAGAATGTCGAGCGCCACGTTGACGAAGCAGCCGGAGGCAATAATGACCGCCGGACCGCGCGTGTCGCCCACGGCGCGCAACAACGCCGTCCCCATATTGAGCAGCAGCGCCGCAAACATGGCGGCAAAGTAGCAACGGGCATACGCCACACCCTCGGCCAGCAGCTCATGCGGTGTATTCATCAGCACAAGCATCGGCTCGACAAACACCATGCCCAGAATGGAAATGACAATGCCGCCCACCAGCGCGAGCGTCATGGCCGTATGGACCGATCGGCTCAAGCGCTCGTCATCGTGCTGACCAAAAAACTGGCCGGTAATAACGGCACATCCAGCACCAACACCGACGCAAAAACCAATGCAGAGCTCCGTAAGCACCATCGTGGCCTGAATGCCACCCAGCGCGAGCTTGCCGCCAAACTGACCGACGATATAGGTACCGATAAGCGTGTATGCCTGCTGAAAGAACGAACTAAAGAAGATGGGGACGCACAGCGACAGCAGCTGCTGCCAAATAACGCCCTGCGTTACATCGATAGCCGTAGATTTCTTAGCCACACGCCCTCCCCACCAGCGTACGTCAAACAACAAAACGGCACTTTAAGACGAAAGCCAAAACCAGCTTAGCACCGACCGACGTCGGCCGAAACGTCCCGAACCAGAGCCCGGTGCGAAATATCTGCCTAGTGATACAGCCCCGGCTGGTAGTGGTACTCGTTGCTCACATGCGGGCACAGTTGCCAAAAGGCGACGGCACTAGCAGCGGCAACGTTGAGTGAATCGACCCCGTGCGCCATCGGAATGCGCACGGCTCGGTCGCAGCCGGCAATGGTCTTGGTGCCCAAGCCGGCACCCTCGGTACCCATAAAGATCGCTAGGCGGTCAATCTCCTGCAGCACGGGATCGTCCAGCGACACCGAATCATCCGTCAACGCCATGGCGGCACACGAAAAGCCGGCATCGTGCAGCGCCGCCAGCCCATCATGCGGCCATACGCGCGCCTCGCTGCCAATGCGCGTCCAGGGCACCTGGAACACCGTGCCCATGCTCACGCGGGCCGAGCGACGGTACAGCGGGTCACAGCAAGTGGGGCTCACCAAAATGCCATCGACGTTCAGCGCAGCCGCCGAGCGGAAAATCGCGCCGACATTGGTGTGGTCGACAATGCCCTCGAGCACGCACACGCGCACCGGGCGCTCACCCGCCGCCTCGACGACGCCACTCAAGAACTCGGCTACCGGAATCTGGCGTGGACGACGGAATGCCGCGAGCGCACCGCGCGTCACGTTAAAACCCGTCAGCTGCTCCATGAGCTCCATGGAGGCAACGAACACAGGAACCGGACCCGCGCCCTCGCGCACAACCAGGCGCTCAAACAGCGGCATCATCTGATCGAGCCAGCGTTCGCCCAAAAGAAAGCTCACCGGCTCGTATCCGGCGCGAACCGCACGCTCGATGACCTTGGCGCTCTCGGCGATAAAAATGCCCTTCTGCGGCTCCAGCACGCAGCGAAGCTCACGCTCGGTCAGTCGCACGTAGGCATCGAGCCGCTCGTCCTCGAGCGAATCGATTCGCAGCACCTCAACGGCATCAGTCATAGCAGCCAGCCCGCACCCTTCTTTACAGCACATCTATACCAAACGAGGCGACGCTAAGCGCCGCCCCATGCATTCAATCAACCCGATGATACCGTTCACGCCAGGCGATTTATGCCTCAACGCGACGATACGTCACGAACTCATAATCGAGACCCTCGTCACCCTCGCCCGAGGCAATCGTGGCAACCCCGCCACGCCGCGCAATCTCCCACGCGGGATCGGCGTCCAAGTCGGGAAAGTACGTGTCCACGGGATGGACGCAGTGGTTATGCGTGACCTCGGCCTCCGCGCAGCACGGCAAAAACTGACGATACACCTCGCCACCGCCGATCACCCACGCAACGGGCTCATCGGCAACCACGGCGAGCGCTTCGTCGACGCTATGCACCACGTCGACGCCCTCGGCAGCAAAGCTCTCGTCACGCGTGAGCACGATATTGCGGCGGTTCTTGAGCGGACGCCCACCGGGAAAACTCAGCAGGGTCTTGCGTCCCATAATAACCGGGCACCCTTTGGTGCACGCCACAAAATGGCGCATGTCGGCGCGATTGGACACCACCATGTCGCCCTCGCACCCAATGCCCCAGTCATCGCACACGGCGACAATGGCAGAAAGCTTACACGTCATGCGCGTCACCTACACCGCAATGGGGATGTTCTTGACCTGCGGGCCGTGCTCATAGCCCTCGACAATCAGGTCGTCGGTCGTAAACGCATAGAAGTCATGCACATCGGGGTTAAGCGTTACCTTGGGCGCGGCAAACTGCGGACGCTCGATAAGCTCGCGGACGATATCGACATGACGGTCGTAAATGTGGGCATCGGCAATCACATGTAGCAGCTCGCCGGGAATCATATCGACCGATTGCGCGACCATCATCAGCAAGATGGCGTACTGGCACACATTCCAGTTGTTCGCGGCCAAAATGTCCTGGCTGCGCTGGTTGAGAATCATGTTGAGCGTCGGTTTGTCATCCTGCGGGCGCTGCGTCACGTTATACGTCACGCTGTAGGCGCACGGATACAGGTGCATCTCGGACAAATCGCTAAACACATAGGTATTCGTCATAATGCGGCGGCTGCACGGCGTGTTCTTAAGGTCGTACAGAACGCGGTCCATCTGGTCGAAATCGCCCTCGGCATAATGGCTCTTCTGCCCAATCTGATACCCGTAGGCCTTACCGATGGAGCCGGTCTCGTCAGCCCACTCATCCCAAATATGGCTGTTGAGGTCATGCACGTTATTGGACTTCTTTTGATAGATCCATAGGATCTCATCCATGGCAGATTTGAGGGCCGTACGACGCAGGGTAAGCGCCGGAAACTCCTCACGCAGGTCATAGCGTGCCGTAACGCCAAAGTTTTTAATGGTATAGGCAGGGGTGCCGTCCTCCCACACCGGACGGACCTTTTGGCCCTCGGTGGTGGTGCCATGGTCCAGAATATCGCGGCACATGGTTACAAACTGTTGATCAGCCTTGCTCATTGACCCTCCTGTCAGTCGCCTACAAGCGAGATTCATTGTAGCCCAGGCGCACGCGGCCCCACAGCCCAAACATAAGCCCTTGTTTTCTGACATATGCCAGAAATCTCTTGCGTAAATCTGCACGTTCGTTATTCTATTGTTGACATATGTCAGATAAGGAGCACGTATGGCAGGAAGACGCGAAAAATTGCGCCGCGTTGGGATCATCCCCGAATATCGCGGCTTTACCCCCGACGGCCTTGCCAGCGGAGACGCCATCGATATGACGATCGACGAGCTCGAAGTCCTGCGTTTATGCGACCTAGAAGGCCTCAATCAAGAGGCCGTCGCCCAGCGAATGGGCATCGCTCGTGCCACCGTGGCGGCCATCTGCAGCCGCGCACATCGCAAGGTGGCAAACGCGCTGGTCAACGGTCGGGCACTCAGCATTGAGGGCGGCAATATCGCATACTCCCCCATCACCACGACGACGGCCGCATGGCCAGCAAAGGAGGTCGGCACCATGAGGGTGGCAACCACGTACGACAACGGCAACATCTTTATGCACTTTGGCCGCAGCGAGCAGTTCAAGATCTACGACATTCAGGACGGCAAGGTACTCAACGAGCAGGTCGTGGGCACCGGCGGCACCGGCCACGGCGCACTTGCGGGCCTGCTCGCCAACGGCGGCGTGGACACGCTCATCTGCGGCGGCATCGGCGCAGGCGCTATCAACGCGCTTGCTCAAGCCGGCATCACGGTATACGCAGGTGCCCAGGGCAGCTGCGACGCTTGCGTCGAGGCCCTTATCGCCGGCACGCTCGCACAGAACGGCGAGGCCACGTGCGACTGCCACAGCCACGACCACGAGCACACCCATGAGCATGGCGGGTCCTGCGGCTGCCACGGCCACCACGACCACGAAGGCCACGAGGGCTGCGGCTGCCACTAACGGCACGGCACCGCGAGCTCGGGGCGCGAAGCCGAACGCAACCCAACAATCAAAGCCAACAACAAAGGCCACCCGGTAGCATCCGAGTGGCCTTTGCCATATCAAGCTGGAATTACAGCTCTATTTCTTATTACGCATCTGCGCTTCCATCTGGCGCAGCAGCTCCATATCGGACTTGGGACCGCCCGTACCCAGGCCGCCCATGCCGCCCAGACCCATAGCGTCCAGCCCAGGGATATTGGGCATGCGCATCTTCTTGCCCTTCTTGCCCTTTTTGCCCTTCTTGCCGCCGGCCTGTGCCTGATTGGCCATCGTGCGCATGCGGCCCATCATCTTATTCATCTCGCCCCACTGC
Source organism: uncultured bacterium (assembly GCA_905214615.1). GTDB lineage: Bacteria > Actinomycetota > Coriobacteriia > Coriobacteriales > Coriobacteriaceae > Collinsella. The sequence continues at coordinate 37,361 of CAJMMX010000010.1, forward strand.
TTCATAAGGCTGTTGACCTCGGTGGGGGTTACGCCGGCGCCCTTGGCAATACGCGCGCGACGCTGACCGTTGATGATGGAGGGACGCAGGCGCTCCTCCTTGGTCATCGACATGATGATGGCCTCGTTCTTATCGAAGATGCCCTCGTCCAGGTTGCCGCCCATCTGGTTGAGTGCACGCTGACCACCGGGGAGCATGCCCAGGATACCCTTCATGCCGCCCATCTTTTTGACGGCTTTCATCTGGTCGAGCATGTCGTTCATGGTGAAGCCCTCGCGCAGCATACGCTCGGCAGCCTCGAGCTGCTCTGCATCGGCTGCCTCCTGGGCCTTCTCGATGATGCCGACGACGTCGCCCATGCCCAAGATTCGCTTGGCCATGCGATCGGGATAGAACGGCTCAAGAGAATCGGGTTTCTCGCCCATGCTCACGAACTTGATGGGCTTGCCGGTCACCTGACGCACCGAAAGTGCGCCACCGCCACGGGCGTCACCGTCGAGCTTGGAGATGATCACGCCGTCAAAGTCGGTGCGATCGGCGAAGGTCGAGACGACGTTAACGATATCCTGGCCGGTCATGGCATCGACGACCATCAGCACCTGGTCGGGCTTGACGGCCTTCTTGATGTCGACGGCCTCCTGCATCATCTGCTCGTCGATCTGAAGACGACCGGCGGTATCGACAATGACCACGTCACGCAGGTGGTCGACGGCCTCCTGAATGGCACCCTTGGCGATGTCGACCGGGTGCGCGCCGTCGCCGCGGAAGACCGGAACGCCGATCTCTCCACCGAGCGTGGCCAGCTGGTCGGCAGCGGCGGGACGGTAGACGTCGCACGCGGCGAGCAACGGCGAGCGGCCCTGCTTCTTGAGCAGGTAGGCAAGCTTTACGGCAGCCGTGGTCTTACCGGAGCCCTGCAGGCCCACGAGCATGATGACATTGGGAATGCGGTTGCTAAAGACGAGCTTGCTCTCGGTTGAGCCGAGCATCTCGGTGAGCTCGTCGAGCACGATCTTGACGACGTTTTGCGCCGGCGACAACGACTCCATGACCTCGGCGGTCATGCAGCGCTCCTTGGTCTTGGCAACGAACTCCTTGACAACCTTAAAGTTAACGTCGGCCTCGAGCAGCGCCATGCGAATATCGCGCATGGCCGAAGTGATATCGGCCTCGGTCAGTTTACCCTTGCCGCGCAAGCGGTCAAATGTGTCGTTGAGGCGATCGCTCAGAGAATCAAACACTAGTCACTCCTTAATTGGACTCGCCCACCAGGGCGCGGCAGAAATCTTTGGCGTTAAACTCCTGCAGGTCATCGACCTGCTCGCCCACGCCGATGCGCAGGATCGGGAGCTTGAGCTTCTCGGCCACGGCCATGGCAATACCGCCCTTAGCCGTGCCGTCGAGCTTAGTCATGATAATACCGTCCAGGCCCAGCGCCTCGTTAAACTCGAGCGCCTGGTTCAGACCGTTCTGGCCAGTGGCGGCATCGATCACAAGCACGACCGAGACCGGCATGGGACCGGCGGCCATATTTGCGGCGCGCTTACGCGTCACGTTGACCACCTTGGCGAGCTCGCGCATGAGCTCGGGGCTCGTGTGCAGACGACCGGCGGTATCAATGAGCACCAGGTCGCTGCCGCGCTTATCGGCCTCGTCGAGCACGTCATAGCACACGCTCGCCGGATCGGAGCCGCGGTCACGCTTGATGACGGGCACGCCGGCACGCTGGCCCCACACATCGAGCTGCTCGATGGCGGCGGCGCGGAAGGTGTCGGCCGAACCGATCACCACGTTCTTGCCGCGGGCGGCCATGGCGCTCGCAATCTTGCCGACCGTCGTGGTCTTGCCGGCACCGTTGATGCCGACAAACAGCACGCAGCTCGGCGTGTCGGAAAACGGATCGCGCTCAACAGGCACAAAATGGCCCTCGAGCTGCTCGGCCAGGGCGCGGCGAAGCTGCGGGGCGGTCTTGAGGTTCTTCTTGGCGGCGGCGTCGCGCAGTTCATCGGAGACCTGAATAGCGACCTCGGCACCCATGTCACCCATGACGAGGGTGTCCTCAAGGTCCTCCCAAAAATCCTCGTCGACCTCGCCACCAAAGTAGAAGACCTCGTTGAGGGCCTCGCGACTGCGCTCAAGTCCGCGCGAGAGTGCGTCAAAGAATCCCATTATGCATTCACGACCTTTCCGGTTTCGCGATCGAGTTTTTGCGAGACGACGCGACTGACGCCGTCGGCTTGCATCGAGACGCCGTAGAGAACGTCAGCATCCTCCATAGTACGGCGCTGATGCGAGATTACCAAGAGCTGCGTATCGGAACGCAGCACATCGAGGGCGCCGATGAGCTTGGACAGGTTGGCGTCGTCGAGCGCAGCCTCGACCTCGTCCAGCACATAGAACGGCACCGTGCGCGTACGGTATACGGCAAAGAGCAGGGCGAGCGCCGTCAGGCTCTTCTCGCCACCCGACATGAGCATCATCTTGGTGATGCGCTTGCCGCGCGGCTGCGCCACGACCTCGATGCCCGTCTCGGCCGGATGCTCGGGGTCGGTCATCTCCAAATGTGCCTGGCCGCCCGGGAAGAGCATGGCGAAGATCTCGCGGAAATTCGCGTCGACCTTTTCAAACGTCACCAGGAACGCCTTGCGCATCTTGCGATCAATGGCCACGGTGATCTTGGTGAGCGCCTTGCGCGCGCTCTCCAGATCGGCAAGTTGCTCCTCGATGTAGTCGGCGCGGCGCTTGAGCTGCTCGTACTCCTCCATGGCAACTTGGTTCACAGGGCCCAGATTGTTGATCTGACGCACAAGCTGGTTGAGCTCGCGCTCGGCGGCATCGCGGTCCGTGGGCGCGGGAAGCATGAGCGCTTCCTCGAGTATCGTGGTGCCATCGGCTGTAATGGCCTTAATGGCGGCCTCTACCTGCACCTCGAGCTTGCCACGCGCAACCTTGAACTCATTTTGCGTCGCCGTGGCGGCATCAACCCGCTCCTTGGCACGGGAGACCTCGGCCTTGGCATCCTCGATGGTCTTCTTGAGCGAAGCGGAGTCCGCCTCTTCCAGAGAGGCCTGGTCACGCAGGCGCGCTGCCCAATCCGATGCGCGCTCCAGCAGGGCCGAATAGCGCTCGTGCATGGGGTCGACGCGCAGACGCAACAGCTCGAGTGAGCGCGAGGCCTGGCGTGTTCCGCGGATACGACGGTCGATGCCCTCAAGACGATGCTCCAGGTCGGGCACGCGGCCCTTCAGCGAACGCAGGCGCTCGCTCGTCTGAGCTAGGCGAACCTTGGCGTCGGCGAGCTTGCCAGCAGCCTCGGAATCGTCACGACGAACACGGTCAAGTTCATCGTTGGCCTCGGCAATCTGCAAGCCCAGGTCGCTTGCCTGCGCACGGGCCTCGTCACGCGAACGGGCGAGCTCGTCCACGCGCGGGCGCGCGGCGCGAACGGCCTCGGCGGCCTGCTCACGGCGCTTGGAAATGCGCACGCGCTCGACCTCTGCGTTGTTGGCGCTTTGCTCTAGGCGGCCGATCTCGGAAAGCAGCGAACGGCGCTCGCCCTCAAGACGGGCGATCTCGCCGGCGTTATCGCCCTCGGCGGTGCGCGCCTCCTCGACGGCCGAATTGGCCTCGACGACCTGATCAGAAACATGCTCAAACACGGCAGCCAGATCGGGCTCCAGGCCCTCGAGCTCACGAATGCGGCGCTTGCGCTCCAAGGCACCCGATGCCTCACCGGCATCGAGACCCACGCGTACCAAGCCGCCGCAGGCAACGCGGGCACCATCAGGGGTCACATAGGTCACGCCATCCACAACCGGCGCCGCCAACGCGGCAGCCAAGTCATCGACCACGTAATAGCCGCCGAGCAGAGCCTCGACAACAGGACCGTAGCCCGCACGAACGGACAGGCGATCAACCAGACGGGTACCGAAAGCACCCTCGGCGGCCGCAGAACCGCTCACGCCGCGCGCTACCAGCAGCGCCTCGCCCGAGGCCTTCTTCTGGTCCAGGGCCGCACGACCGGCACGCTCAAGCGCGGACGTATCGTCGAACAGCAGCGCATCGATATCGCCGGCGAGCAATTGCTCAACCAGGCCCTCAAGCTCGCGCGGGGCCTCGAGCACGTCGCCCAGACGACCCGAGACATCGTCGCCCAGCGCACCCACCAGGCGGCTCACGAGCGGCGAGCTGTCGGCCATGCGGGCATCGAGTTTCTTTTGACTGGCAAGCTCCGAGCGCACCTCGGACAGCTTGTTGCGTGCCTCGCCCTCGCGGGCACGCAGGTCCTTGAGGGCAGCGCGTGCCGTCTCGGTGGCCTCGCGCGCATCGACCTGAGCCTGGCGAGCTTCCTCAAGAGCGTACTCAAGCTCCTCGGCGCGGTCGCGACGGCTCTCGAGCGAAGCCGTGACCTCCTCGAGCTGTTCATCGATCTGCTCCAGGCGCGAGGCGTACATGTTGTCCTCGACCTCGGCGTTGCTCAAGGAATCCTTCACCTTAGCGAGCTCGAGCGCGGCGTTATCGGCCACGCGCTGCACATCGCGCTGTTCGCGCGTAAGCTGCGAAATCTGTGCATCAAGCGCCACGCGGCGCTCGTGGAGCTCGGCAGCGGCAGGACCAGCGGCGTCAACGTCCTCCTGGGCCTGCATGTGCGCACCGGTCACTTCCTCAAGCTGGGCACGCGCGTCCTCGAGCTCCTCGACCACGCGACGACGCTGATGCTCGGAGCTCGAGATCTGACCGCGCATGTCAGACAGGCGCGACACCATGTTGTGGCCCTTTTCCTCGAGCAGGCGCATGTCGGAGTTAATGCGGCCGACCACATCTTGCATATGACGGCGCTGCTCGCCCAGATCGCCCACAAACAGGCCCTTTTCCTCGAGCATGACCTGAAGCTTCTCGAGCTCGCGCTCCTTTTCGCCCATGCGGTACTGCGCAAGCTCCAGCTCGGCGGCACCTTCCTTGGAGCGGCTCTCCAAGTCGTTCCACTGCGACTGCAGCGAACGCAGCTCGTCGACGGCAAGCATCTGCGTAAGCTCGTTCGCGCGCGAGGACAGCTCTTTGTACTTGCGCGCGCGATCGACCTGACGCTCCAGCGGTCGCAGCTGACGGGCGATTTCCTTATTGATGTCGCGGGCACGCGTCAGGTGCTCGTCCATCGACTTAATCTTTTTGAGCGCACGCTCCTTGCGGCGCTTGTGCTTGGAGATGCCGGCGGCCTCCTCGATGAGGGCACGGCGCTCCTCGGGGCGGCTCTGCAAAATGGCGTCGAGCTTGCCCTGGCTGATGATGGAATGCGTATCCTTGCCCAGACCCGAATCGTGCAGGATGTCCTGAATGTCCATCAGGCGGCAGGGACTCGAGTTGATGAGGTACTCGCTTTCGCCCGAGCGATACATGCGACGGGTGATGGCGACTTCGTCAAAGTCGACGGGCAGCATATGGTCCGAGTTATCGAGCACCAGCGTGACCTCGGCGACACCCACCGGCTTGCGAGCCGACGAGCCCGAGAAGATAACATCCTCCATGGCCTGGCCGCGAAGCTGCTTCGCGCTCTGCTCGCCCAGAACCCACAGGATGGAGTCGGAGATGTTCGATTTTCCCGAGCCGTTGGGACCGACGATGACGGTCAGGCCAGGCTCAAACGTCATATGGGCGCGGTCGGCAAACGACTTGAACCCTTTGAGCGTGAGGGACTTGAGATACACGGTTCCTCGCTTAAACAGGCTTCTTGTTGAGAATCACGCCGTTGGTGGTGTAACCCATGCGGTCGAGCGCTTCGAGCGCGGCGGCTCCCTCGGCTTCCTTCTTTGAAGAGCCGGAGCCGCGACCCTGGCGAATACCATCGATCAACACCACGGCGGTAAAGGTGGGCGCATGCGCCGGGCCCTCGGAGCCAACAAGCTTATACGCTGGGGGTTCGTGACCGTCGGCTTGCACGCACTCCTGCAAGAACGATTTGGGGTTCGCGGGGTGCTCGGCACGCTCGGAAGCCAAATGCGGCTTAAGCGTACGGTGAATGAACTCCGCTGCGGCATCCCAGCCGGCATCCAGGTACAGTGCGCCCACGAGCGACTCGTAGACGTTCTCGAGCGCCGAATGCAGGCCGCGCGCACCGGTACCGGTCTCGGAGGCACCAAAGATGATGATGTCGTCGATGCCCAGCTCGTGAGAAACCTCGGACAGCGTGGCGCCCGAGACAAGCGACACCTTCAGGCGCGTGAGCTTGCCCTCGTCAAACTCCGGATAGGACTCAAAGAGCGAACGGGCGACGACGGCGCCCAAAATGGAATCGCCCAAGAACTCAAGGCGCTCATAGCTGGCAGAAACCGGCTGGCCCTCGACTGCCGAGGGATGCGTAAGGGCCGCGCGCAGCAGCACCTTATTATTGAACTCGTGGCCCAGGATTTCCTGGGCGCGCGTAAGTCGTTCAGACAAAGCCAAGACCTAGGCCTCCCTGGCGTTTTCGATCGCGTCGACGGCGTCGGCGACAGAGTTGAGCGAGAGCAGAGTCTCGTCATCGATCTCGAGGTTGAACTCGTCCTCGATGGCCGTAACCAGCTGCAGGCGCTCGAGCGAGTTGGCATCGAGGTCGTCAAAGGTGGTCTCATCGCTAATTTCGGCAACATCGACGCCCAGAACGTCAGCAGCGACCTCGGCGATCTTGTCGAAGATTTCGGAGCGGTCCATAGCGCTTCCTCTCATAGTGCATGAATACCAAAAGATTGGCACCGCGCGGGCAGCACCAATACACGGTTTTGATTCTACCCCACGACGTGCGCCGCGAGGCGCATAACGCCGCTGTTATAAAACGATACCGTCCATAGAGTTGGCGACGTTCTCGACCAGCCCGGCGCGCACGGCTTCGGCCGCCGCGAGCGTACCGTTTTTAACAGCTTCGACCGAGGTGGCGCCATGGCCAATCAGAACCACGCCGCGCAGGCCCAAAAGAATCGCGCCGCCCTTGGCGTCGCCCGAAAGCTTGGCCTTAATCTGGCGCATCTGCTTTTTAATGAGCAGCGCGGCGATCTTGGTGCCAAGCGAAGACATAAAGACGCCCTTGAGCTCCTGCAGCAAAAACTTGGCAGCACCCTCGG
>CAJMMX010000011.1 GCA_905214615.1 uncultured bacterium
AATCCAAGTTAGACCATTTCAAATGGTTCGATGTCTGCCCGGATGCGACACTGAATGTGTCCATCCTCGCAGTATCCGGTTCTCAAGGTGCACGCCTGGCGGCTGATCCGGTCCGACCGGGCCGCGCGGCAAGGAGATATATTGCCAGACCGGAGGGGCGCCGGGGGCGGGAATCCCGTACTCCATATTTTGTTCACAAATGAACAGGTCCCTCAGTCACGTCACTGAGGTTATAACTGAAGCATCAGCTTCTGATATTGGCGGTGACCAGCTGGTTTATAGATGTTGAGGCATCGGTCATCTCTGGAGCGCCACTTTACTCCAAAAGCATCGGTTATTTGTTTCCCGTCGGTAAAAGGCAGGTTTTGTTCGCCAAGCGTTCCTATATATAGAAGTTCGGGTTCGAACCGTGCATCGTTAACAAAAAAGCGACCAGCCGGAGCCGATCGCTTTCTATTCTATGCTGGAGCATCCAGAGGGGTGCTTCCGAACTCATTTTCTCGCTGCCATTCATGCTTTCGAAGCATCTTTCTACAGCCCTCGTTGTCTATCCTCGTATCTCACAGGTCTTCCGGAAATTCACAAGCAGTCTTAGGGTCAATTTAGTTCTGCTTTCAGAGACTTGTTTGAGAGTTTTTAAAGACAGTTCAAAACAATAAGTGAGACACCATAAAGCAGAGCAAGATGAGCCGGATAGAAAATGTAGAAGAAATATTTGAGCTTCAGCCCTCGCTTGCCATTATAAAGATTGATAAGCAGCAACGAAACGACCGCGGCAGCAACATCAGGATTAAATATATTAGCTGTAGCAAACTCAAATCCGCCGCCAACTATATGGCATGACGAAAGGAGCACTGCGCATACTGCAGCAAAGAACATCTTGGCCTTGCTGTCGTGGAATAAATAGAATGCAGCCACAAGCAGAATGCCATACACACCGCCATCTAGTTTAGTGTATTCAGCTGCCAGTGCTGTCAAAACAATCAGAGCAGTTTCTGCGATGTACCTCTTCCATTTTGAAAGGCTTTGTATCTTTTCCAGAATTATCAAGAAGACCAAGCAAAGCAGGAGCTCACACATAACATTTTGTTGCCGAAGGTCAAATAGTTGCCCGGTTTGAACGAAATCGTATATGGGCTCCGCAATGATTGCGAAGACAAGCATATTTCGCAGGTACCTCTTTAAGTCATGAGTATGCAAAAATCCCTCAACTATCAAAAAGCAAAATAAGGGAAATGCAATTCTGCCAAGAACATGAAGCATATCCGAAGCCTCGCTTAGAATCGCCCACTGTTCGTCTGATATCTGACTGTACGATGCGTGAGTCATGATTCCATTGGTCAGGACGATCCTGCTTACATGATCGAGAACCATCGAAATGGCTGCTATTATCTTTAATGTGCTGCCGCTAATTCCGTATCTATTTGTTTTCATTTCGTATTCCTTACTTTGGGTGGGCCGTCAGGGGTTCAGCCTGCTCCGCAGGCGGCCGCTGCGGCGCTTCGCGCCTTGCGCGCTGCGCTGGCAAACGCTCACGCGTTTACTCAGCTCCGCGCCCTTTCGGGTTCGAACCCGCGTCGCGGCAACAAAAAAGCGGCCGGCATCCGCCAGTCGCTTTTCCATTCTATGGTGGGCCGTCAGGGGTTCGAACCCTGGACCTTGGGATTAAAAGTCCCCTGCTCTGCCAGCTGAGCTAACGGCCCGCGGGTGGCATTGTACCACGGTCTGGGACTATTCCCAACTCCATTGGCCGTTCTGGAAAATCACAACTTCACGTCCATCAGGCGTAATGCCCGTAATATCGATGTCGTCCGTGCCAATCATAAAATCGACGTGCGTGCTCGAGACGTTAACGCCATGCTCCAGGAGCTCTTCCTTGGACATGTCATACCCACCCTCGATGCATTCGGGGAAACCGACACCTAGCGCGAGATGGCAGCTAGCGTTCTCGTCATAGAGCGTATCGTAGAACAGTACGCCACTTTCGCGGATCGGCGTGTTCTTGGAGATGAGCGCGACCTCTCCCAGGTGAGCAGCGCCCTCGTCAGTATCGATGATGCTTGCGAGCGTTGCCTTGCCCACACGGGCATCGTAGTCCACTACGCGGCCGCCCTCGAACTTAATCCAAAAATCGTCGACCTTATTGCCATGGTGGATGAGCGGCATGGCCGAGTACACGATTCCGTCAGCGCGCATGCGATCAGGCGAGGTAAAAACCTCCTCGGTGGGGATGTTGGGGAAGAAGGGGTGGCCATCGGGCGTCTCACCCTTTCCGCCGGCCCACTCGTGACCTTTCGTCATGCCAATCGTCAGATTGGTTCCGTTCGAAGCGGTGTAGCGCAGGCAATCAAATTGATTATCGTTTAGGAAACGCAGGTTCTTTTCGAATGCGGCGTCATGGAGTTCCCAGTCGCTCTCCGGGTCCTGGCCATCGGCGCGAGCGGTGTGCAGAATCGCATTCCACAGCTTATAGATTGCAACCTCATCGGCGTCTCCCGGGAACACCTCGTGCGCCCAAGCAACGACCGGAGCGCCGGCGATGCACCACGGATTGATGTTGTAATCCAGTCCACGGCGGAAAACTTTGCATTGCGTATTCCTCGCCTTGGATGCCGCGGCCGGCTTGGCTGGATCGATGCCCTTGAGGGCCGCAGGATCCGCCCCCTCGATAAAGACAAAGCAGGCACCATCCTGGGCCAGGGAATCCAGCTGCATGCGCTTCCACTCGGGTGTCTGCTCAAAATAGCTTTTCTCGACATGCTCGTACGTGAGCCTCGTCACGGCATCATCGGCCCAAATGACCGTCACGTGGCCAGCCCCGGCGGCATAAGCCTCCGCGACCACCACGCGGGCAAAGGATGCGCACTCGACCGGAGACTGAACGACAACCTCCTGGCCGGGCTTGACGTTTACGCCCTTGCGGACAACCAAGCGCGCATAGTTTTTAATCTTGGGCTCCAGGGCCTTCATGCCCTCCAGAGCCTCTTCGACCGTCAGGGCAGCTCGAATCATGTGCCACTCCATCTATCTATAGAACAGTAAAAAGGCGCGCCGCAAAAACGACGCGCCTTATATCTTAGCGATAAGTATGCATGCAAACGCTACTTCTTCTTGGAGTCCTTCTTGTCCTCCTCGGCAGCCGAGCGCTCGATAAGGGCGTTGAGCTTGTTCTCGGACATGCCCTCGGCCTGCGTGCGGTACATGTTGCGCAGGGGACGAATACGAACGAAGTCGTAGATGAAGTCACCCAAAATGACGACGTAGGACAAAACAATGCCGACCATCTGGACAGGGCTGGACACCATGCCAGCGGGAGCGAAGTACAGCGAAGCCCAAATGGCCACGACGAGCACCATGCCGATAGCGAGCACAGCCCACCAAATACGGCGGCGCTTGGTGTAGTCCTCATCCTGCTTGAGAAGGATATTCGACACCGTGTAGATGCGGTCCTCCTTGGCGCGCTGCTTAGCCTTGCGGGCGCGCTTCTCCTCTTTAGAGAGGCCCTCGAGGTTCTCGCCCTTCTCGAGCTCTTTGCGGCGTGCCTTAGACGAAGCCGGCACGACGCGGACAGAGCTCGCTGCCTGACGGGCAGGCTTAGCAGATGCGGCGGACTTGCGCGCAACCCCGGTAACCTCGTGGGATTGCGTGCGCTTGTTCGTGGCGCTACGGGTACTCACTTATGCGTTCTCCTTCATGCTTGTGAACTGGGAGCCCGTGATGATCTGGAAGGCCTCGCGATAGCGCTCGGACGTGCCATCGATGACCTCGGCGGGCAGGTGCGGGGTCTCCCCCGTCATATCCCAGTTGGCCTTGAGCCAATTGCGGACGAATTGTTTGTCGTAGCTGGGCTGGATCTTGCCCTCCTCGTAGCTGGCAGCAGGCCAGAAACGGCTGGAATCGGGCGTGAGGCACTCGTCGATCAGCGTGACCTTGCCATCGATGACACCAAACTCGAACTTGGTGTCGGCAATGATGATGCCACGGGTCGCGGCGTACTCGGCAGCGGCCTTGTAGATCTTGAGGGAAAGGTCACGAATCTGCGTGGCGATATCCTCGCCCACGATCTCGCAGCAACGCTCGAACGAGATGTTCTCGTCGTGGTCACCAATCTCGGCCTTCGTGGACGGCGTGAACAGCGGCTCGGGAAGCTTGGAAGCCTCGGTCAGGCCCTCAGGCAGCTGGATGCCGCAGACGGTGCCGTTCTCGTCGTAGGTCTTCTTGCCCGAACCGGTCAGATAGCCGCGGACGATGCACTCGATAGGAATCGTTTGGGCCTTTTTAACCAGCATGGCGCGGCCAGCGAGGTAGTCACGATACTCAGCAAACTCCTCGGGGAAATCCGCCGGGTCGATGGAAACGAGATGGTTGGGGACGATGTCGGCAAACTTATCAAACCAGAATGCCGAGATGCGGTTGAGCACCTCTCCCTTAAACGGAATCTCGTCGGGAAGAATGAAGTCGAACGCAGAAATGCGGTCGGTGGCGACCATCAGCAGGTTTTCACCGGCATCGTAGATATCACGAACCTTGCCACGGGAATCTGGACGACGCTCCATCGTTGTCACGTGAGTCACTCCTTACCAAAATACGACAGTAATGCGGGTTCTTTCCCGCACGTTTTCGCAAACTCGGAGCGGCAGGGATGAAACCCCTCCTTCACCGAATAGCGAAAAGCTAGTGCTCCATTGTAGTAGATGCCGCGTCCGCCGTGTGCTCGCGAGGCAGATGAATCGTAAAAGTCGTACCCTTTCCAAGCTCCGACTCCACGGAAATGTAGCCATGATGTCGCTCGACGATCTGTTTAGTCACGGCGAGGCCCACGCCCAGACCGCCCGCCTCACGGGCACGGCTGGCATCGGCGCGCCAAAAACGGCCGAAGATGCGCGACAAGTCATCCTTGGCAATACCGATGCCGGTATCAGAAACGGCGACGCTGACGTGTTTGCGGTCACTGAGCACCGACACCACGACCCAACCGCCCTCGGGGGTGTAGCGCATGGCGTTGCTCATGAGATTGATGACGCATTGTGTGATCATGTCGGGATCGGCTTCGACGACATCGTCGTGACCTTGGGTCTCGTCAGCAAAGCGCAAGCGCAGATCGCGGTCGACAAACAGGCGCTCCTGGGCATTGACGATGGAACGCACGAAAGGAACCATGTCCACCGGCTCAAGGTTGAGCGGAGCCGTGCTGTTTTCCATGCGCGACAGGTCGAGCATCTGCTGCACCAGACGAGCCAGGCGACGCGTCTCGGAAGCAACAGTCTCCAAGTGCTCATCGTCGGTAGGATATACGCCATCCTGCATGGCCTCGACCGTTGCGAGCATGGCCATAAGCGGAGTACGAAGTTCGTGAGCCACGTCCGAGGTCAAACGTTTCTCGTGTTTCATATCCTTCTCGAGCGAAGTGGCCATCTCATCGAAGGTCTCACCCAGCTGATCAATCTCGTCATCGCCGCGCAAGCCCGTACGAGCAGACAGATCGCCATCGCGAATTTGCTTGGCCGTGCTGGTAATACGGTGAATCGGCTTGGTGAGCATGCGCGACACGAGTGATCCGATAACGACCGAAATGCAAACTGCAACAACCGCAGCAAGGGCCATGGCGTTAAAGGTCTTCTCCCTAAACGCAGAATCTGCCTTGGTGAGCAAGGCATCGGAGCCGATGGCCCACAGCTTTACTTGTCCGACATGCTCGCCGGAAGACGTTATGATTTCGACGTTTGCAACGCTATCGGAGCCGGTGGGAGCCGACGAGACCGGACTATGCGATGCTTTTTTCCCGCTCGAGCTGCTCGACGGCGATTCGTTCTCGCGCACATCGGCGGTCGCGCTTGCCGAAGGCCATGAGTCGTCATAAACGACAACGCCTTTCTTGTTGACGACCTGCATACCCAGGTCGTCGGATACCAAACTCGATGTCGCGACCGTACGTAGCTCGCCCGCAGTCCAATTGCCGTTTTCCTCATACGACGTCGCAAGCTTTTCGGCAGCGGAATTTGCGATTTCGACGATATTAGAGCGCGTGTAATCCGAAAAGACCGTGCCCCACACAACAGAGACCACGCCCACCAGCACCAATACCGTCATGAGCGATGTCAGAGCAAAAGCAAGTGCCATGCGCGAGGGATAGCTCATCGTTGGCCGTGAATCGGAACGAGGCGTGTTCCAACTAGCCTTGGAACCCGCCTCGCTCTCCTGCTTGTGCTTTTGTCCGATTTCAAAGCGCGCAGGTGTCATATGTGATTTCCCTATTTCTCGTCCGACTTATCGGTCTTGGCCGGAGCCTCGAAGCGATAGCCGACACCGTGGACGGTGTAGAGCCACTTGGGCTTCTTGGGATCATCGCCCAGCTTGGCGCGAAGGTTCTTCACGTGGCTATCGATGGTGCGCTCATAGCCCTCAAAGTCGTAGCCGAGCACCTTCTCGACCAGCTCCATGCGGTTGTAGACGCGACCGGGGTGACGGGCAAGCGTGGTGAGCAGCTTAAACTCGGAAGCCGTCAGGTCGACTTCCTTGCCCTCGACCAAAATCTTGTGGCCCGAGATATCGATGACCAGATCGCCGAAGTCGAGTACCTCGACGGCTGGCTCGTCGGCCTGATGGGCACGGCGGAACAAGGCGCGTACGCGCGCGACAAGCTCGCGCGGCGAGAACGGCTTAATCAGATAGTCGTCGGCGCCGAGCTCAAGACCGATAATACGGTCCTCGATCTCGCCCTTAGCCGTCAGCATGATGATGGGGACATCCGAGGTATCGCGAATGGTGCGGCAAACGCGCTCGCCGGGGATCTTGGGGAGCATAAGGTCGAGCACGACCAGGTCAAACTGATGCTTCTCGAACTCCTCGATCGCGGACTGGCCGTCGCCGACGCCCACAACCCAGTAGCCTTCGCGCTCGAGATAGGCAGCGACGGCGTCACGGATTGCCTTCTCATCCTCGACCAGCAGAATCTTTTTTGCATCTGAAGCCATAACACGGCCCCCCTGTCTCAATTAGCTAAGAACAAGCCCATTTTAACGCACCTGAACCCGCCGGATGCCACTATGACGCGGCAGCTCGGCGGGCGGTACTCACAATTACAACGCGCTTATTCCCCTGTTGGCGCCTTTTTAACCCCTCTAAGCTTAAAGAGAGAATAGGCGTGCGGTGACCGTCTCTGGTATACCCTGGCTGTTGCGCACCGTGGCGTACGTAAGGAATGAGTCCGATTTTCCCGCCGTAGCTGGATAATCGCCATACTCCAGGGCTCGGTCGGGCGACAGAAGCGAGCCGTAGGTCTTAGCCGAAGTGTCAATCAAAAAATGCGACGCCTGGACTTTAACCAGGTATTTATTTTTCCTTCCCGCAACGCACGCGAGCGGCTCACGCGAAAGGAAGAGGTATGGCCCGCCCTCGTTACCGATATAGGTGCCCATATTGCCCAGGCTACCCACACCGTTATACGTCGCCTCAATGGAGAACACGAAGGTGTCGCCCATATACACGGCCTCGAAAGGCGAAACCGACGAAGGAAGCACCAGCTGAGCTCGCTTCGTATTGTTGCCGTCAGTCAGGTCGATCGCCGTCATACCGTAATAGACGCCCTCATCATTGTGCACGCGGGGCGAGATGGTCAGGATGCCATCGCTCACACGCGGGGCGGATGCGAAGCGGCCCGTCGACTTCCAAATAGTCTCAGGCTTGGACTCGCTGGGCGACTGACGGTAGCAGTACGAATCGTTACTCGTCTTGCTGCCGCCGGACGAGGGCATCTTATACCAGATGACCGACGACCCATACGCTGTGAAGAGCGGCGGATCGTAATTTTCGCCACCGCGATCGAGCTCGACAGCGTTGCCGGTAAGGGAGGAGCCTGCAAGGTTTTGCGCATAGAGTTTCCAAGACGCATTGGCAAAGTTCATCTCGACCCACGCGAACACGCCATCACCCGCGCGAACGTCGTAAAACGCATAACCGGTTCCCTCAACGGGATCCTCGATAAGTGTGGTAAGCGAGCCATCGCCCAGGTTGAGCACACCAAGCGTATTGGCATGCAGGGCAGAAGCAGGCGCCATCATCGCGGCAGCGTAGTCGCCATCGCAGTAGTACAGCAGCGTGCCCAGCGGCAGCGTCCACGACGCCGCCGGCTCAAGATCGATATCAACAGCTTCGTACTCATCAGTGATCGAGACAATCTTCGAATCGTCCTTGATAACCTGCGGCTCGCCGGCGGCACCGTCGCTGGTGCCCGTTTTTTTCGAGCAACCGGCAAGCACCGTGGCAGCGCCCGCGGCAGCACCGCCGAGCACAAAGCCACGGCGCGATATTCCATTCTTGATGTGGTCGGCGATACCCATTAGGCGATCTCGGCGCGAGCGGCCTCGATAGCGCGTGTAAGCTGGTCGGCGCAGGAGGTCTTTTTCATACCGCAGGTATTACCGGCGAGAACCTCGATTACGCGATCAGCAGGAGCGCCCTCGACCAGCTTGGAGATAGCCTTGAGATTGCCGTCACAGCCGCCGGTAAACTCAACGCCCAGCACCTTGCTGCCATCGTCAGAGAGATTGAGGTGAATATTGCGAGAGCATACACCCTGCGGCTTGTAGTCAAAACTAATCATTGAGATCCCCTCTCAGAAAGAAATTTCAGACGTCTATTATCCCCGCCTGGGCCGACTTATTATCGCAAGCACCGATTCAACATCCTACGATGCATGGACTCGCGGGGGCAAGATTAGCAGTCCGCACCCTGTGCGTGGACCGTGCGCTTCTCCCGATACATATTGTGGTCGGCGACACGATATACATCGGCCAGCGTATTTCCAGCCGTCTCGACGGTCGCCACGCCAATCGATGCGCTGACCGTCAGGACCTCATCGCTTACCGCGGCAAGACCGAGACGAAGATCCTGTTCCAGCCCGAGCGCAGACTCGTTGTCAGTATGGGGGCAAACCAGCAAAAACTCGTCGCCGCCAAGGCGCATCGGCAGATAATCCGCACCAGCCACCCGCCGCAGCACGGACGCCGTCCGTCGCAGCAGTTCATCCCCCATCTCGTGACCATAGATGTCGTTGGTCCGCTTGAGATAATTGCAGTCCAACATAATCACGCTCACGGGCAAGTCCTCGTTTACCAGGCTATCTCCGCGCGATTCAAGATAGTTGCGGTTGCGAAGCCCCGTCAGTTTGTCTTGATATGACAGCTCCTCGGCATGCTTGACCATCGATATGTTGTGCGTCGCCACGACGACCGACTCCAGCCGGCCTTGCTCATCGCGATGCTGGGGGACAACCTGTAGCGAGTACCAAGCGCCTCGACAATCTCGCACCTCGGCAGCCAAGTACGGTACGCCCTCCATACGTTCACGAAGCGAACTTATATCTACGAGTCCCACAACCGCTTCGCGGCTTTCGGGGCTCACGATATCCCGGCAGACCGTGTCCATAAAGTCATATGCCTCGCTGTGCTCGGCAAATATTTTCGCTATCGCCGGCGACATATTGATCCCCTCGATCTCGAGGGTGTCGAGATGCAAAAGGAAGGTCGAATCGTAGATGGCGCTTATGGCATTGATAATGCCGAGCTGTTTATCCTTTTCGACCAAATTGCGGTGGTCAACGATATTTCGAGCCAACAGCACCACGACCCAAAACGCAAGACACACCAAGACGCCGACGGCGACAAATGAAATCCTGTCAGACATGACCTCAGATTTGGGATATAGCGCAAACAGGCGGTAGTCCTTATATGCCGCACGCACGGCATACCATTCGTCTCCTCGATATTCGATGCGCGTCAGGCCGTCGTCTTTCCACTCAACTCCTACGCTGGTGAGGAGTCGGGCGAGCGACACGTCAGCATCGGCACTGTTGGATGAGACAATCTCCGCATCCTCCATAACAAGCACCGTGGGACCCTGGTGGAAGGTACTGTTCGAAAGCACGTCGGCTATGGCATATGAATAGTCGTCCGCCGTATCGGAAACAAGTGAGCGGTATGCCAGGGCAACGCCGTCGCCATACGGAACAGCACAGACGGCAAAAACGACACCACGGCGCTCATCGACAGTTGAGTAGGTCACTTTGGAACCTTGATACATCGATGCGACCGGCGAACAGGCCAACTCATCTCGCCACAACATGAGCGGATCGCGACCATCGATGTCGTAGTGGGCAGCCATATGGCCATCGGAGTCCATGACCATCAGCCCCGAAAGGTTCTCGGCATGGACAAATTGCTCGATAAGATCGTCGTTAACCTCAACGCGATCAGAGGACAGGAACGTCACAAACGATTCGACCGCGGCGAGCAAATCGTGCGTCGCCTCGGTTTTTCTCCCCTGTTCGTAGCGGTCATATTTTTCGCAAGCGTTCTCCAAAAACACCATGGTTTCTTGGCCAAACCCAAGCGTTTTTTCGAGGCAGCGATGGGTTCCAACCGTATACAACAGGCCTAACAAGACGGCGCTGACAATAACGCTGGCAGCTATGACGTTCAGAGTCTTTCGACTCAAGCGGTGCTCATCAGTTGTCATGAATTTCCTCCTTGCCCGCCCGTCGTCGCTCCTGTCTTGTAATTGCCCACAATACGGTCAATCGTGCCATCTCGATCCATGTCGAACAGCGCGGTATTGAGATCCTTTACGACCGATCCTTCATAGCCGTCATCAAACGCGACGCCCAGGTCAACCGTCATAACATTGTCGGCAAACACACGGTAAACGCCGGGATACTGAGCAACGAGTCGGTCAAGCGACTGGACATCCGCCATCCAGCAGTCAACGTACCCTTTGACTAGAGCGGCTTTGCAGAGTTCGGCAGAGCCATATGATTTGATTTGAACGTCCGACGAGACCCCCAGATCCCCCGCAAGCAATCGGCGTTCACTCACCGAACCCGCAATCACCGCAATGGTCTTACTTCCATCGAGATGTGCCAAGGACTTGATGCCACTCGTTTTCTTGGCGGCAACCGAGACCGTCACGGTTAGATACGGCTCGGTCCAGTAATACTTATCCTCGCGATAACAGGGAGAATAGTCACACCACAGGCAATCGATATCACCGTTTTTGAGCAGCCGGTCGCGATCGTTCCAGTCAATATCGACAAACTGTGGCTTGAGCCCCGCACGCTTGCAGGCCTCGCGGGCGATGTCGATATCGATACCGGCGTAATCGCCCGTGGTATCGACATACACATAGGGGTCGTTATCCGTAACGCCGATTTTGAGCACCGGGAGATCTCTATCGGCTTCATTCGAGGAGGAAGAACTGCTTCGAACGGTATACGTCAGGGCGCCCGCACAGACGGCAACAAGGAGTATGAGCGTAAACGAGACGATGGTGGCCCGCTTGATGCGTCTGGGCACGTGCCCCCTTTCATCGAAACAGCAGTCGGAGTTCATTTTATTACCCGGGCGTATATGCGACAGTAAAAAAAGCGCCTCGCCCAAGACGGGCAAGGCGCCAAAGGTTGAAATGCATCCGCAAGCGGTCGAATTAGGTTAACCCTACTCGAAGCTCAGCTGCTCCAGGCGATCGAAGACCGTATCGATGCGGGTGAGGAAGTCCCACGGATCAAAAATCTCGTCGAGCTTCTCCTGGCTGACGGTGCAGCGCGGATCGGCCTCGAGACGCTCCTTAAAGGTGGGGCCAGAGACACAATCCTGCACCTCGTGCCAGGTGGCCATGGCGTTCTCCTGCACAATGGCGTACGCATCCTCGCGGGTGATACCCGTATCGACGAGGGCAAGCAGGACCTTGGAGGAGAAGATGAGGCCGCGGGTCTTGTTGAGATTGGCCATCATGCGGGCCGGATACAGCTGTAGGCCGTCGATAACGCGAATGAGGCACTGGAACATATGGTCAAGCGCGATAAAGCTATCGGCCTGGGCGACACGCTCGGCGGAAGAGTGCGAAATGTCGCGCTCGTGCCACAGGGCGACGTTGTCGAAGGCGACCTGGGCGTTGGACTTCACGACGCGCGACAGACCGCAGACCTTCTCCATGGTGATGGGGTTACGCTTGTGCGGCATGGCGGAGCTGCCCTTTTGGCCCTTGCGGAAGGGCTCCTCGGCCTCGAGTGTATCGGTCTTCTGCAGGTTGCGGACCTCGGTCGCGATGCGCTCGCAGGTAGCCGCTGTAGTGGCAAGCACGCCGGCAAGATAGGCGTGGTGATCGCGGCTGATGACCTGCGTGGACAGCGGGTCGTGAACCAGACCCAGGTGCTCACAGACGTACTCCTCGACGAACGGCTCGATGGAGCTGTAGGTGCCGACGGCACCGGAGATGGCACCGAAGGCAACGTTCTTGCGAGCATCCTCAAGACGATCAAGGTCGCGCTTGAGTTCCCATGCCCAAGAGCCAAACTTCATGCCGAAGGTCATCGGCTCAGCATGGATGCCATGGGTGCGTCCGGCGCAGAGCGTATTGCGCTCCTCGAAGGCGCGGCGCTTGCAGATCACGCCGAGCTTCTTGACGTCCTCGATAATCAGGTCACACGCCTGAGTAAGCTGATAGCACAGAGCAGTATCACCCAGGTCGGAGCTGGTCATACCGTAGTGAACCCAGCGACTAGGCTTGGGCTCGCCCTCGGGAACATCGGCGTCGATATATTCCTTCATGTTGGTCAGGAAGGCGATGACATCGTGGCGCGTGACCTCCTCGATCTCATCGACCTTCGCCTTCTCAAAGTTGGCATGGTCGCGGATCCACTGGGCTTCGTCTTTAGAAATGCCGATCTTGCCGAGCTCCGCCTGGGCCTCGCAGGCCAGAACCTCGATCTCCTGCCAAATGGCATACTTGTTCTCGAGGGAGAAGATATGTCCCATCTCCGGGCGGGTATAGCGATCGATCATAGCGGCTCCTTTTTGGTTATTGGCACGTTGGTCGTAACTCAACCATTGTACCGTGCGCGGGTGCGAGTATGGGCAGCAGGCATTAACCTAACATTTTGGAATTGGAGCGGGCATGGGGACATCCGCGTATTTGCTTCGCAAATCCGCACCGGCTGCGGTCGATCTCCTCGGATTCACGGAGACGATGGGGAAGACTTTGTTGAATTGGCCGTCCCAAGGTCTCCCGCGCTCGATGGAGCGGGCAACGGGACGTCCGCGTATTTGCTTCGCAAATCCGCACCGGCTGCGGTCGCCTATCGGCGACCTTGCCTGCTCGCTATAAACGCTTCGCGTTTATTTAACGCTCGCACCCTGTCGGGTTCGAGTCCCGGCACTTTATTGAAAAAGGCACAGTAACGAAACGTTACCGTGCCTGAAATTCGAATGGAGCGGGCAACGGGACTCGAACCCGCGAGTGTCAGCTTGGGAAGCTGATGCCTTACCACTTGGCGATGCCCGCATATGTGGGGGATAGTATAACGCGGTTGTCTTGTTCGATACAAGGGTGGCGATGCTTGTTTTAGCTGTGGAGATTCGTTTGAAAATCGCGTCAATTGTGGAGACGAGGACCTTTGACTTCCTGTTCACCTTATCTTCTACCTGCGCTTTTGCTTGATTGTTGTATTTGAGCTCAATTTGTCAGGAATTGGGCAAGCTTTTGGTCAGGCTCCGGTACTTACCCGCATGAACCTCGGGGGTAGCCTCATCCTACGCGTCGCAACCTCCCCATGCGGCGCACGAGGGATAAGGAGCAGCCATGTCCAACGCACCCACGCACTCTGTCCACAGCGCAATCGCAACAGGTCCGCTGCTCCTGCTCCTCTTCCTGCTGTTCGGCTGCCTGGCACCGGGAGCCGCATTTGCCGTCGATGGCTACGACCAGCTCGGCTTCCGTACTATCAGCGATGATTGTGGGCCCTTCTTTATCGGCAAGTATGAAGCTCAAGACGCCTCGATTGCCTACTGCATGAACCAGGAACGCCCCGGGCCCACCAAGCCGGGCGGTCCATGGCTCAACTTTGATCAAGGCTGGGTGTGGCTCGATGACGAGTTCGCGGCAATCGTTTGTCACGGATATCCTACCGCCACGTCGTTTGGCGGTTACCATCTTTCACCCGATCGCGCCCGCGCCGCCACCCAGCTTGCCGTATGGATGCTCAACGGCACTACCCATGTCGACGGCACCTACTCCTACACGACCGCTCAGGGCAAAACCAAGAGTGGGCACTTTACCGCCGACAATGAAGTCGTGGCGGCTGCGCGGTGGCTCCACGACAGCGCAAAATCAGGAAGCCTCAAAGCCGCTCCGCACCGCGCGCGGCGCTATCTAGGAACCGTATCGGGCGGCAGCAGACGTCAAGACATGCTCTATGTACTGCCGGCGGTCTCTGTTTCCTTCCAAAAGCAGTCTGCAAACGCTGCCATTACCAGCGGAAACAATACTTATCAGTTTGACGGGGCAACATTCGATGTTTTTGAGAGCGCCAGCGGCGCGCGTGTCGGCACCGTCCAGATGGACAGCAACGGTCGAGCGCAGGCAACACTCCTACCCAACACGGCATACTACCTAGTTGAAACGAAGGCGCCGGCCGGCTATGTCCCCCGCCCCGATCGCGTTGCCTTTACCACGACGGATAACGGCGGATACGTCACCATTGATGAACAACCCGGCACCATTACCTTGCGCATTGTAAAGCTCGACGCCGCAACGAATGCAGGCCCCCAAGTTGGGGCTTCGCTCGCAGGAGCAGAATTCGTGTGCGTATCGCAATCAACCCCTGGATGGACACAAACTCTCAGGACCGATGAAAGCGGTCGAGCTACCCTCACCGATGTCCCCCTGGGAACCTTTACCATCTATGAATCGAAGGCGCCCGAGGGCTATTTGCCCTCCGGTGACAGTTGGTCTTACACCGTTGGAGCCGACCAGCTCGGCGATTCAGGCGTGGTCGAGATCGAATCTCGCGTTTCCGATATCCCCATTGCGTTTAACCTTGAGATTTCCAAATTCAAGGATTACGGCAATAGCGATCAATCCGGCCTGGAGCAGCCGGCAGGAGATGTTGTCTTTGAGGTTGTCAGTAACAGCTCTCAGCAGGTTGTTGGCACACTGACTACAAACATCTATGGCTTTGCCTCCACCAAAGACCAGCCCGAAGCATGGTTCGGCACAGGCAAGCGACCAGCCGGTGTCCACGGAGCCGTCCCATACGACCGCGCCGGCTACACGGTTCGTGAGGTTCCAGAAACCATCCCCGAGGGTTTTAAACGTGCGGGGGAATGGACCGTCGAGGCCAATCAGATTTCCGACGGCGCCGAGCTTCAATATATCGTGGACAACCACGCTCTGTCGACGCATCTCCAGATTGTAAAACGCGATGCCCAAACAGGCGCCTCTGTTCCCCTAGCCGGATTCACCTTCCAACTCCTCGACAGCAATCACAAACCTGTCTCACAAACATGCTGGTATCCAGCATATAACGTAATGGACACCTTTACGACTGACGCGACCGGCACCGTCACACTGCCCGAATCGCTCGTGCCGGGCACCTATTATGTACGCGAAACCTCGGCCAAAGAGCCCTATCTTGTCGGCGGAGAGATCGAGGTAAACATACCCGCCGATATAAACCTAACGCCCGTTGCAATCGTCTCGTATTATGACCACGCCGCGACCGGAAACATCAGGATCGTTAAAACCGATGCCGTAGACGGCAGCAGCCTCGCGGGCGCCATCTTTGAGATCCGTGCCTCAGGTGATATCGTGCGCCCCGACGGTAGCATTGCCGCGCTCGACGGCGAGGCTGTCGCTACCGTCACGACGGATGAAACTGGAGAAGCACGCGCGGACGACCTCCCGCTGGGATCTGGCACCGCACGCTACGAGGTTGTCGAGACTCAAGCGCCGACCGGCTTCTTGCTCGACCGGACGCATCATATCGTCGACCTTACCTATGCCGACCAGAAAACACCCGTTGTGGAAGCACGGCTTAACGTATCCGACGATTACACCAAGGTTGATATCTCCAAGGTCGATGCAAGCGGAGAGCAGGAAGTGAAAGGCGCACAGCTCACCTTATATGGTCCCGATAAAACCGAAATAGACTCCTGGACCTCATCCGACAAGCCGCACCGCATCGAACATCTTGCACCCGGTACCTACTCGTTGCGCGAAACGATGTCTCCGCGGACCTATGACCTTGCCGAGGAGATAACGTTTGAAATAAAGGATACGGGAGAAGTCCAATCCGTCGCGATGAAGGATGCGCCCATCGAGATCAAAGGACAGGTCGACAAGCGTCAGGAACTTGTCCAACCTATCGGGAAGGGTCTGTTGGCTAACGGCGATGGAAAAAACCGCGCCGCGATGCAAACCAATACGGATGGGCTTTTCTCCTATACCATCGATGCTCGAAACGATTCCGCTACTTGGGTTGATGAGTTTACGATTACCGATGATCTTGAGTGCGCCAAAGACGGCACGGCGAGATTCGTCTCAATCGAAACCCCCGTCGCCATCGGCGACCTCAACGGTCTGTGCAACGTGTGGTATCGCACGACGCCGTTGGACTCGACAGACGTCGATGAGCCGGCAAACGCGACGCTTGGCGATGGGCACGAAAATCCTTGGCTTGAGTCAGACGAAGTAAAAGAGAGTCTGGGTGAAGATTGCCGCCTCGTCGATTACGACGGCTGGCACCTCTGGAAGGCGGATGTCTCGACCACGGAATCCGCCACACTCGAGGCGAAAGAACTCGACCTTGCATCCAATACCGTCGTGACGGGCATTCGCATTGAATACGGTGCGGTAGCCGCCGACTTTACGACTCGAAGCGATACGGATTCTTGGACCCGTGATGATCTCAAAGATGAGCACGACGACCTTGACGATGCCAAAGCAATCCTTGGCACAGATGCTCGGGGCGCAGTCGTGCACATGCAGGCAACATCGGCTTACACACCCCAAACTGCACTCACCAACAGCGCACGCGTCGATCTTTGCCGCAACGGCGGCGGCGATAAACTTGAGTCACATGACGAGGACAGTGTCATTCAACGCTGTACCCTACCGCAGGACCTACCGGCAACAGGATCAGCTCCCATCGCCGCTTGCATCACCGCGCTCCTGACCTCGGGTGCCGCAGCCCTATGGTTCGCTCGCCTTAGGTCAATCCCAAAGAAGCGCTAGAGCGATGAAAAAGCGGGCGAGCCAGTCCCCCGGCTCGCCCGCTTTCAATCATTTAAATCGCCGCATCTACTCTGCAGACGAAGATCCACCATCAACGATTGCTTGCTCGGACTCAGGAATCCCATCGGCACCCGTGCTCTGTTCTTGCTCCACCTCTTCGCTGATTGCGGAGGCGGGGGTCGAGCCCTTCGCGCCCACGATGTAGGCAGCTCCAAGCCCTAACGCAATGGCAATCAAGGTCAAAATCACGTAGACAGGCCAATGGCGCTTAATATACGAAAACACGTTGACTCCTTAGAGCTCCGTCTACGAACGGCGGATAACCTCGGTCACGACCTCGGATACCGTGGCAATGTTCGTCGGGTTGACATTGTGGGGCAGGTCGTCCTCGGTACGAGCGCAAGCCAGACGCGTGCCGTCCACGCCGGCGATGGTGAGGGCTCGGCGGCTCGCCTCGAGCGCGGCGTAGGCATCGGTCTTGGCATAGGGCATCTCGAGCGCGCCACAATCGACATGGAACGACTTGCACACCTTGCTGACCAGGTTCATGATGCGGCGATCACCCTTGAGCAGCTGCTGTTCGCCCTCAACCGTCACCACCGAAAGCCTACCGGCGCCGACGGATTCAAGATTGATGAAGAAGACGCCGCGGAGCTTATCGCGATGCGAAGCCAAGAAGGCCTTCATACCGGAGCCATCACAATCCGAGGCGCCCGTTGCCACAAACCAGATATCGTGACCGAGCAGCTCATCGTCGCCCATAGAGGCGACAGCCGAGAGCATATCTTCGGAAGAAGCGCCGTCGGAAGACGTAGCGCCGCCCTTCCAGCCATCGTTATCGTCCTCGAAATTATCCCACGAACCGATGCCGCGACCGGACTTCTTGGCATCGTAATCGTCTTCGACGCCCAGCCAATCACTCATGCTGTCCTGTTCGTTTTTCTTTTTACGACCGAACAGGCCGCCCAGGCCGCGCTTGCGAGACTTGGGCGCCGCCGGGGCGGGAGCCGAAATGGTCTCGATCGGCTGAGCGCCCGACGCAACGGGCCTAGGAGGCGCAACGGGTGCCGATGTTGGTTCGGGACCCTGAGCGGTAGCAAAGGGGTCGTTGACCTGTGCGGAGGGGTCGGGAAGGTCGAACAGCGACGTGCGAGACGCAACGTTTGCCTGCTTCATCGACGGCAGCGACGGATCGGGGACCGAAGCCAGCGGAGACGAGGAAGGTGCAGGCGACGGAGCCGACGCCGGATCGGGAACATTCACCTGCGGACGCGGTGATGCCTGGGAGGAAATCTGGGCCATAAGGGAATCGACCGTTTCGTCCTGGGTGGGAGCAACATCGGCAACCGTGGCACCGGAACCACTCGGGGTCGGCATGGTGAAAATCTGCGTGGAGTAAGGCCTCGACTCATCTGTCTCGGGAGCCTTGGAAACCGCAGGCACTTCCTCCTGCTCGACCTCGGTCGAATCACCTTGATCGGCTGCCGCGTATTGCTCTTCGTCACAGCTGACCTCGACGGGCTCGTGCCCAGCGACATCTTGGATTTCGGCAGCATCAATAGGCTCGTCATCGTCTGCCGCGTCGCCCTGCTCATCGGAAACAGGAAGGGGCTCGGCAATCGCGGTGCCTTGCTTTTCAAACGTTATCGTGGAATCGAACTGCGCGGCATCAAACGACATGGTGCTATCGACGTGCTGCTGAGCCTCAAAGGACGTTGTAGCTTCGGCGGCGTCGACAGGCACGGACTGCATAGCCTCGTTCTGCTCGAACTCTTGCGCCGCGCGCTCACGTGCCGCCTCGGCTGCCTGCTGCTGAGCGATAGCCTCCTGCTCGGCAGCCTCGCGTGCGGCAGCGCGCTTCCCCTCGAAATCGTCGACAAATTTCCTGCCCTTTGCAAGCGCACCCTTAAAGAAGTTGGAAGCGCTGGCGCCAATCGAAGAGAACGCGGATGCAATATCGGCATGGGGCGTTGCCGCGGGAATCTCGGCCGAGAAATCAGTATCGCTCTCGTAAGACACGCGCCTCGGCTGTTCAGCGTAATCGTCGTCAGGCTCGTCCGTAACGTCTTGCGCCGGCGCGGCGGGAGCCAAAATGTCCAGTCCTGCCGCGGGATCGATCGCGGACACCGCCTCGGGCTCGGCAACGGCAGCGGCAACCGCGGCAGACTCATCATCCACGGCGACAACGGGCGCAGATGCAGTCACGACGGGGGCAGGCTCGGGCTCAAACGTCGGCTCCTCGCCTTCCTCGTAATCGAGCGTGCAGGACTCGGGAAGCATTCCGAGCGCACGGATGGCATCCGAACCAAAGCGGATGTTGCCGGCGGCATTGCGATAGAGCCTGGGCTCGGGCTCGGCCGCGACAGGCTCCTCCGCCGGCTCGGCAGTGGGAACCTCGTCATTGAACTCTTCGGCCTGGACAGCCTGATTCTGATCCTCGGGCACGATGGCGCCAATCAGCGTCTCGTCGGCAGACGCACCCTCAAAGCCCTCGATCTGCTCGTCGAAAGCCTCGCCCTGTTCGGGCTCGGTCTGAGCGTCGGGAGCAATCGGCTGACCGAACTCGTCCTCGGCGTAGGTAGGCTCTTCATACTCGATGGTGTTGCCGTAGTCGTTTTGCTGTTGGGCCGCGGCATACTCCGCTGCTGCGCGCGCCATCTCCTCGGCACGACGCTTCTGCTCCCCAAAATAGGTATCGAACGGAACATCGTCGGGAAACTCGTTTTCGCCCTGGAAGGGAGCAACGTTGTCCATAACGCCGAGCATAGCGGCGACAGAAGACTTGTTGCACACTGCGCCGGACGTATAGGGAAGCACAAAACGGTTAGAAATGATGTTTGCCGCGTTGGCGAGCGCAACGAGGGAAGCGAGGATCGCGACAATCCACAGCAGAACCTTGAGCGCGCCGGGGAGCGGCAGGATACGCAAGATGGCAACGGCAGCAGGGGCAACCGTGGCAACGGGCAACAGCTTGGCGATGAGCGCACGATACGAAGCATAGGGCTCGCGGGCGAGCAACTCGGCACGGGGAGAGTCGTAGTGTGCGACAACGACCACCGGGCGGTTGCGCGGAGACGCGAGCGGGCCCGAGGCCTTGTGGTAGGCGATGACATTTTGGCTCACGCCCGTCTTGCCCAGGCGCGAAACCACGGGGTGGCCCGTGCGCTCGAGCACGTAAAGAACGGCGCCGACAATGGCCAGCAAGGTGCCGACCAAGCCGATGCCGCCGCCGATGCCCATCAGCAGGGCGCCGGCAAACGCAAGAATACCGGTAACGGCAAATGCCAACCTGCTGGGCGCCGGGGCATTGAACTCCTGAACCTCGGGATCAAAGCCGTGGTTGCGGAAGATCTGAGCGATATCCTCGGCAGCCAAGCGCTCTTCTTCGCTGCATGCCGGCGTGATGCCGGTGTTCTGCAGCAGGTGGTTAATATAGTTCTGGGTGTTCGCCATGTGCGCTCCACATCCATAATCCGACAAATAGGCCCAATGCATGCACATTAGAACCGTATATAGTCGAAAGTATACCCCGAGCGAGCGCA
Source organism: uncultured bacterium (assembly GCA_905214615.1). Taxonomy (GTDB): domain Bacteria; phylum Actinomycetota; class Coriobacteriia; order Coriobacteriales; family Coriobacteriaceae; genus Collinsella. The sequence continues at coordinate 20,607 of CAJMMX010000011.1, forward strand.
AACGACCGAATTCGGGCCATCTTAACGCCCCGAGCGGACGAGGATATAGCCTAATCTCCATATCGGACTAAAATCATGGCAGCAAACCACCTTCTCATGCGAGGACTCTATGACGGCAAGCGACGCGACCGCGACAATTAAAAAGGGGAATTCGAAGCCCAGTTTCGATAAAACGGCTCAGCGCATCCTCAATCTTTTCTTTGTGCTCAACAGCTCCCCCGAACCGCTGACGACCGAGCAGATCGTCTTGGATTCTGACCTGGGATATGGCTCGGGCAATATCGACTCGGATAAGCGCAAGTTTCGGCGCGATCGTGACAAACTGCTCGAACGCGGCATCTTAATCAAGGAGGTTCGCCCCGCCGGCGCGCAGGAGACCGAGGAAAGCTCATGGACAATCGACCGCGAGCACACGTTTGCGGCAGGCGGCCTCATCACCGCAGACGACGCCGATATCCTGCTCAACGCTATCGACCAGACAATAGCGGCCGGCTCATCCACTTTTGCCGCGCCGCTTGCCGATATTCGTTCCAAGATTGCCTACCTCACCGGCAGGACGACGGCGGACGAAGCACCGATCCGCCGCTCTCCCACCGTCGATGCGGTATGGAGCGCCTTTGCCGAGCGATGCGCGCTGCGATTTTTATATCAGAACGGACGCGGTGAGCAGAAAGAGCGTACCGTCTGCGTCTACGGCATGTTCGAGCGCGAGGGCGTTGCGTACTTCTGCGGCCTCGACAATGCCACCGACGACATCAGGACATTCCGCTGCGACCGTATCGTTCGCGCTTGGCGTCCTTCGAAGGCCTACGCCATCCCTGCGGACTTCAACCTCAGCGACTACCTGTTCTTTGAATTCGATTTTGCCGACCGCCCGCCCGTTGCGGCTACGTTCTCGTTCGCCCCGCAAACGCAGATCGATATGATCAACGGCCTCACGCGCGGGCGAGGTGAGCTCGCACACACCGATTCGGGATGGACTTGGACCGTTGACGTGCGCGATCTTGAAGCCGCCGCCTCATTTTGCATGGCCCACGCCATGGACGGCATGAGGCCCATGGCCCCCAAATCGCTCAAGCAGGCGTGGAACCACCTCATTGAAAGGACGGTGCACGAGCATGCCCGTGCGTAAACTCACCAGCGAGCAGAGGCTCTCGCGCGCCATCGACATCATGGAGGCCCTCTACGCCGCCGGCGAGAGCGGCATGACACGAACTGAGATTTGCAGTCGCTTTGACATCACGGGAGTGTCGCTCGACGAGATTCTCGAGATCGTCTCGACGCTCGCGGACCGAGAATCGGGTGCGCGCATCATCTGCGAATGCCACGGCGAGCGTGTGATCCTCACCGGTGACGCCGGACGTGTGCTACCGCTGCGCTTGAGTACCGCCGAGGGCGCTGTGCTCAACCACGAACTTGAATCGTTGGGGATCGAGCCGCAGACGGCAGCTCGGATTCGACACGCTCTTCTACCCGAAGAGCTCGGCTATAACCAGCACGTCTTTGACACCGTCAACCACGGGTCGCACTGGCAGCAGCTGAGCTGCGCCATTCAGGACGGCGTTCGCTGTCGTATCTCGTATCGCTCGATGGACGATGCGCGGCCACGCGAGCGTCTGGTCGACCCCTTGCGCATTACAGCAAACGGCGACCAAACATATCTGATTGCCTGGGACATCGCGGTCGATGAGCAGCGCACCTATCGCATGGATAAAATCGAGGGACTCGCCTTGACGGAAGACTCCGTCGTGCCTCACGCACCGGACGTTGCATCCCTCCACGATTCCCTTGCCCGGACGCAGCGTAGCGCAAAGCTCTTGATGCCATTCGATATGGCGGAGCATCTGGACTGGGCCGGCATCACCCTAATCGAACGCAGCGGGACAGACATGGCAACGGTAACCGTACATTACGGCTCCGAGCGTTGGCTGCTGAGCCAGATAATCGCAGCGGGCGGAGCCATCCGCATCTTGGATGACCCCGCCTTGTCAAAGCGTCTGTGCGATATGGCAAAAACCCTCGTCTGTCCGCTTTAGCGCCGCCGCTCGTGGCGTGCACGCCACAGCTGCAGATAGTGCCCGATCTGCGCCGATTCGATGCGCTGGTAGGAGCTCGTGGGCAGCGACGTTAAGAACTTCTTGCCATAGCCCTTCGTCACCAGGCGAGGATCCGCCAAGATCAGCACACCGCTATCGGTCGACGAGCGAATCAAACGCCCCGCGGCCTGCTTAACCTCGAGCACCGCCTCGGGCAGCGAATAGCGCGCCCATGCGCGGTCTTCGCGCAGGTTGCGCTCGCACGAGAGCGGGTCCGTGGGGCTCGAGAACGGCAACTTGGGAATGATGACGCAGCGCAGCGTCTCGCCGCTGGCATCAAACCCCTCCCAGAAGGCCTTGAGCGCAAAAAGCGACGAGGTCGGTTCGTTGATAAACCGGTCGCGCAGGCGACGAGGAGATGAGTTGCGCTGCTGGCAGTTGAGCTCCAGACCCGCACGGGCCATCTTGGGCTCAACGCGGGCGTATAGGTCCTCCATGTCGCGCCGATTGGTGAACAACGTGAGCACCGATCCGCCCATGGCAAGATGGGCGTCGACCAGCACGCGCTCGAGCGCCGTAAGATAGCCTTCGCGGTCGCGCGGATCAGGAATATCCCCAGCCACGACCACGGCCATATTCGAATCGAAGTCGTAGCTCGAATCCAAGTGCAGCGACGATGATGTCGAGGCACCGATACGATCGAGTCCGACGGCGTGGTTAAAATGCTCAAAGCTCTTGGAAACCGTCATGGTCGCCGATGCGAAGATAGCCGTGTGGACCTCGGGCAGCCACTCGGTTGCCAAGGCCTCACCAATATCGATGCGCTCCGCGGTCATCGACTCGCCGCCGGCGCGCAATCTGCGATTGACTTGCAGCGAGTACACGTAGTGTTCGTCGGTACCGTCGATGATGAGTTTGAGGTTCTCGGCCAGCTCGTGCAGGCGGCGCGAGATATCACCCAGGTCGACAACGACCTCGGGCTTGTCGGCGGCAACGGCCTGCACGAGCGCGTCGACACTCTTGTCAGCTTGTTCCAATGCGTCGATGGCAGCGTAGGCCGACTGTAAGAAATCATGCCAGTCGTCAGATTCGCGCAGCTCGGGGCCAATCCATAGGTTCGCATTGTCATAGCCCCCGCGAGCACGGCGGCCAAGCTCGCGAACGCCGTCAAACACATCGGCAATCGCCATGCTCGCACGCACAACTGTCGACGTCGCCTTGGCGGTAAGACCCAGGTAGAGCGTAGAACCCTCCGAGGTTGCCAAATCGCGGGAAACCTGGCTTAGCGCGCCGGTGCTCGAGCCACCCAGGCGCTCAAACAGAACGCGCGATTCATCCGCCGACACCACGCGCGCCCATTGACGGCGTGCCTCACGCTCGATGGAATGGGCCTCGTCGATTACCCAATGACGAATCGGGGGTAAAATCCTGCCCTCAGCCGCGACATTGCGAAACAGCAGGGAATGGTTGGTGACCACCACATCGGCATGCGCCGCGCGACGGCGGGCGCCGTGGACCAGGCATTTATCGGGGAAAAACGGGCAGAGGCGACGGGCGCACTCGCGCGACGCCGTCGTAAAGTCGGGACGGTTGACGCTGCGCCAGCGAATGCCGAGCGAATCGAGGTCGCCATCGGCCGACTGACACACGTACGCCATGATGACCGCGACTGCCGTAAGCGTGTCGGCAGGATCACGCTTGGTCGTAATTTCGACTTGGCCACGGCTCATGCGCTCAAGCTTACGCAAGCATGGATAGTGGTCATAGCCCTTGAGGGCGCAAAACGATAGGCCTCCGTCCAGCTGCTCGGCAAGTTTGGGCAGCTCATGATACATGAGCTGGTCGGCAAGATTATTCGATTTAGTCGCGATACCCACCGTGATGTTGTTGCGTCGCGCGGCCTCGGCAAAAGGCACCAGGTAAGCCATCGATTTGCCGACGCCCGTCCCCGCCTCAATCACGCGATGCGTTCCCGTAACGAGCGCGTCACGGACCTCGAGCGCCATCGCGATCTGCTCATCGCGCGGCTCGTAGGTGGGATACATGCGATTGACCAGGCCGCCCGGGGCATAGTCCGCCTCAATCTCCTCACGACTCGGCATCTTGAGTACCGGCAGTTCATCGGCGTCCACCCGATCGTCGGCGCGATCGGCCTTGAGAACGTCAGCACGAGCGGCGCTGAGAGAGAAGATAGAACCAGGGTTCTGCCCTGCCAAGAACGAGAAGATAGGGCGATAGGACCAAGGCACGTCCGGATGCATGTCGGCTAGGCGCGCCATGAGGCCCTGGGGCAAGTCGGTGAGCGCCACGAGCAACACGCGCCATACGCCACACAGGGCGTCGACGTCGGCATTGGCACGGTGTGACACCGAGTCACAGCCAAACAGATCGGCCATAAAAGACAGCTTGTGCGAGGCCAAGCGCGGAAGCGCGATGCGCGACAGCGCCAGCGAATCGATCCAAATATCGCTCACGTTGACGCCGCCTTTGACCGACTCGATAAACGAGCGGTCGAACGTGGCGTTGTGTGCGATCACCGGGCAGCCACCGACAAAATCGGCGAGAGCGGCGACGGCCTCAACCGCCGACGGGGCATCTGCAACATCGGCATTTGTAATGCTCGTGAGCTCGGTAATCTCGGCGGGAATCAGCTGCCTGGGATGCACGAAGGTATCGAAGCGGTCGATGACCTCGCGGCCCGAAAGACGGGCCGCCGAGATCTCGATCAGCTCGTTGTCCTGCACCGAAAGACCCGTGGTCTCGGTATCGAGGATAATCACATCTTCCTCGATAAGGCCGAAGGACTGCGTTTTGGCGCGGTCGGCAAGCGTGGCATAGGAGTCGATGACAAACTGCGGCGTTCCTGACGAAACCGCGTCCTCGATTAGCATGCAATGCCCGCTCGACGAAGGCCCATACGGATCAGGCTGTCACAGACCTGCGGGAACGTCATGTCGTCGGTGTGGCGGATCTCATCCGGATACAGCGACGTATCGGTCATGCCGGGAATGGTATTGGTCTCGAGGATAACGGGGCCGTCCTCGCTCACAATAAAGTCGCTGCGCGAGATACCCAGGCAACCGAGGGCCTTGTGAGCGGCACAGGCAAGTTCCTGAGCGCGAGCGTAATTCTCGGTTGAAATCTGCGCCGGAATGCGATGGATATCCGTAGGGTCGACATACTTCACGTCCAGATCGTAGAACTCGCAGTCCTCGGGCTTACGAATCTCGACAATCGGCAGGGCGCGCACGTCATCTTCGCCGTATACGCCGACGGTGATCTCGGTACCCTCGATGCACTTCTCGACCAGCACTTTGTCGCCATACTCAAACGCCTTGGCGATTGCCGCGGGCAGCTCGGAGGGCTCATGGACCAGGGAAATGCCATAGCTGGAACCGTTGACGGCCGGCTTCACAAAGCAACGCTCGCCACAAACCTCGACGATATGATCGATATCGACTTTATCGCCCACCTCGAGCGCGAGGCCGGGGGCAATGGGAATGCCCGCCTTGGCGTACAGGAGCTTAGAGACCTCCTTGTCGGCACCGCAGGCGCTGGCAAGCACGCCCGAGGCCGTGTAGGGGATACCCAGGGTCTCCATGGCACCCTGCATGGCGCCATCCTCACCGCCGGCGCCGTGCATGGCGATAAATGCCACATCGAATCCGCCGGTCGCCATGGTTACCATAAAGTCATCAGCGGCCGTGTCAAGCAGCTCCACCGAGGTGTAGCCGGCTTCCTTCAGCGCCACCACAACGTTCTTTCCCGAATCGAGCGAGATCTCGCGCTCGGCGGAATGACCGCCCGCCAAGACCGCTACGTGCATGTTCTCTAGGCTTTTACCCGGCATGGGCAGACTCCTCCTCTATAATTTCTGCAGCTGATACCATATTGTAGCGATACCCTCTACGTTTCCCCAAAATCGAAAGGCTTCCATGAATCCCAGGACTAAATCTCAGGACATTCGCGACTTGAGCCAAAACGATATTCGCGAGCTCGTGGCCGAACTTGGCCAGCCCGCCTTCCGCGCGAAGCAGCTCATCGAATGGGTCTTTGAGAAGAACGTTTGTTCGTTTGACGATATGACCAACCTTCCCAAGGCTTTCCGCGAGCAGCTTAAAGAGGCGTTTGCCTTTGATACGCCGACTGAACTCACCAAGCAGGTTTCTAAAGATGGCTCTCGCAAGTATCTGCTCGAGTACCACGACGGCATTTCCGTTGAAACTGTCGGTATGCCCCGTCGTAACAAGCTTTCCGTCTGCGTTTCCACCCAGGCAGGCTGCGGCATGGGCTGTGCCTTTTGCGCTACCGGTCTCAACGGCCTCAAGCGCTCTCTGACTGCTCAAGAGATCGTCGACCAGGTGCTTCATGTATCCAACGACTTTGGCGAGCGTGCCACAAGCGTTGTCTTCATGGGCCAGGGCGAGCCGTTTGCCAACTACGACGAGGTTCTCAAGGCATTGCGTATCCTCAACGACCCCGATGGCATCGGTATCGGCGCTCGTCACCTCACCGTCTCTACCAGCGGCGTTATTCCCGGTATTCGCAAATTTGCCGATATTCCCGAGCAGTTCACGCTTGCCGTTTCCCTGCATTCCGCCATCCAATCGACGCGCAATAAGCTCATGCCCGGTGTTAAGAAGTACACGCTGCTTCGCCTTCACGAGGCGCTTCAGCTCTACACCGAGAAGACTGGCCGCCGCCCGACCTATGAGTATGCCATGATCGAAGGCATCAACGATACGAATCCCGAGATGCAGGCACTCTGCGACTTCTGCGAGGGAACGCTGTGCCACGTTAACCTGATTCAACTTAACGACATCGAGGGCAGCCCGCTCAAGCCGTCGCCGATTCATAAGGTTGAGGATCTTCAGCGTCGTCTTGAGTCCCGTGGCATCGAGACCACGATTCGTAACTCCCGTGGTAACGATATTGACGCCGCTTGCGGACAGCTGAAACAGCGCTTTAAAGTTCAGAAGAACGCATAGGGGAGTCGCACTCCAAAACGTTTCATGTGAAACATCGAACGGCCCCGGTTGCAGGATATGCAACCGGGGCCGTTTCATTTATTGACCTCAATTTTGGAGCAGCTGCTACCTTTCCCATTTTTTACGGACAAAATAAGGGGCCCTTGTCTCATGAATCAGACAAGGGCCCCTTAAAATATGCAGGGTAATTGTTAGGTACCTAATAGCCTACATTTTCCCATTGGTTGCTAACCCAACCTTGATTAATCTTAGGATTTTTCGTTACCTGAGCAGTGCGCATGGCAACATCTTCTGTCATAACATCCATTTTCTTCTTGGACGTATCAACGATATCTTGCGCGCCACGAAGCAAACGACCTCGAAGTTCATCGTCTGTCGCGATCTTATAGCCAGCAAAGGCACCAGCAGCGATAGTCGTCGCCAATGCAATCGCAGTAAAAATCTTATTCCTCATCTTGGCCCCCTTGATCAAACTGAATCATTTCACCAAGAATACGAGAAAGCTCTTCTTCGTCTTTAAACTCAATTTCAATCTTATTCTTTCCACGCGAGCTCTTCACACGCACGTTGGTATTAAATACCTGGCGAAGCACACGGGCAGCCTTTTTAAAAGACTGAGGCGTTGCAGGCCTCGGCGTCTTAGGCGTCTCTCCGGCAGAAAACAATGGAGCAAGATTTTCTGTCGCTCTTACGGAAAGGCCCTCTGCAACAACCTTTTCTGCAAGTCGAATTCGAGCATCCTCATAGGGAACTGCAAGAATCGCACGTGCATGACCAGCAGTAAGTTTACCCTCAAAAATCATCTGCTGAACTACTTCAGGGAGATCGAGAAGGCGCAACGAATTTGTAATTGCAGAGCGTGATTTGCTTACTGCCTTCGACAATGCCTCCTGGGTCATACCGCTGGCATCAATGAGCTGGCGATAGCCCTTAGCCTCTTCGACGGGATTCAGATCAGAACGCTGAAGGTTTTCGATAAGAGCAAGAGCCAGCATCTCTTCATCATTAACATCTTTAATGATGACAGGCAGCTCCTCAAGACCAGCAAGCTTTGACGCCTGGTAACGACGCTCACCAGCGATAATCTCATAGCCGTTTCCATGCTTGCGAACCAAGAGCGGCTGCAAAACGCCATGCTCTTGGATTGACTCGCTCAACTCGCGAAGTTCAGTTTCATTAAAATGAATTCGCGGTTGATTAGGGTTGGGAACGATATCCTCAATAGGTAGTTTTGTTACAGATGCGGCATTTGAAGCAGATACAGCAGAACCACCGGTCTCATACTCGGCCTCTGAGACCAAAGCATTGAGTCCACGTCCCAATCCGCCACGTTTCTTTACACTAGGCACGCTTGATCACCTCTTTTGCAAGGTTCATATACGCTTTTGCACCCTTATTTTGAGGTGCATAGGTAATTACCGGTTCTCCAAAAGACGGAGCTTCGGAGATTTTAACCGTACGGGGGATTAGCGTCTTAAATGCCTTATCACCAAAGTATGATTGAACCTCCTCAACAACCTGATTCGATAGAGAAGTACGCGAGTCATACATGGTCATAAGCACACCATAGGTGTCTAAGCCCTTGTTCAGACGTGATTTGACCATCTTCATTGACTCTAGCAGCTTCGTAACGCCCTCGAGTGCATAGTACTCGCACTGGATCGGAATCAAAACGCTGTCTGCTGCGGTCAAGGCATTGATAGTAAGCAGGCCGAGCGAAGGAGGACAGTCAATGAAAATAAAATCGAACTCGTCCTGAATCGGCTCAAGCAAATCTTTGAGGCGGGTTTCACGAGCAATTGCGCTTACGAGCTCAATTTCGGCACCTGCAAGCTGAATCGTAGCTGGAATTACGAATACCTTTTTGCAATTTGTATCAAGAACAAGCGATTCTGCCGGCACATCATTCAACAATGCATCATAGATGCAGCGATCAAGGTCTTCTTTTTCAATTCCAAATCCACTGGTGCTGTTTCCCTGCGGATCAAAATCGACAATCAGTGTCTTACGACCCTGCTCACCCAGTGCTGCTGCAAGGTTCACAGCCGTCGTTGACTTACCGACGCCGCCTTTTTGATTGATGATTGCAATGATACGCGTGTCTTTTGCGCTCTTAGAACGCTTAACGTCGCGAAATCCCACGGTCCCTCCTGGTGTGTATTAAAGCTGTCAAACGGAGGATGTTTCACGTGAAACATTCCGATTCGATATCAACCGCCATGTTTCACGTGAAACACTGCAAGTTGTTAGTATCCATTATGTTTCACGTGAAACATCTAGGCAAGCGGATTCTTCTTTGCCATGCCATTTGCACGAGGCAATGAAACGGATGCCGGATGACTCTTTTTAAGAACAATGAACTCCCTGTGGCCCAAGCCCTCAGGCAAATCGATTGCGTCATTCAGAAGCAAAGTGAAGCCGCAAATCTTAGCTGCTGACATGCCGGAAGCAAGCTCCTCATCCGAAGGATTACCCTTGGTGATAACAAATAGCCCTCCGTCTTTGAGGAACGGAGCAGCATACTCAACAAGAATCGGTAGAGGGGCAAGTGCGCGGGCGGTTACGACAGAAAACTGCTTCTTATGGCTTCGAGCATATTCTTCAAGGCGATCATGAACCGCATGAGCATGTTTCAATCCAAGAACATCAACAAAAGAATTGACAGCATCAACCTTCTTACCAACAGAGTCAATATAAGTAGCTTTACGATGCATGGTTATGGTTAACGGAATACCAGGGAAGCCCGCACCTGTTCCCATATCGAGCAAAGCTCCCTCAGGAGCCTTATTTATATAGGGGAGCAAAACAAGTGAGTCGAGGATATGAAGTACCGCAGCATCTTCTATGTTAAGAATACGGGTGAGATTGGTTGTCTTATTTGTTTCCAGAACCAAATCCAAATGTTGAATACATTTCCTCAGCTCAGTATCAGTTACGCTCAAGGAATACTCTTTGCAATAGGAAGTTAGACGACTCAACATCTCGTCAGCCTGCTGATCAGTAAGTACTAACAACGAAAGCTCCTTTCTGACAAAAATCAGTGTATCGAGAACTTTTGACAAAAAAAGGGGACGTGGAAACCACGTCCCCTTAGCATAAGCTCGAGTAGATTATCGAGCAACAATCACCACATGGCGATCAGGGTCAGAACCCTCAGAATGAGTATCGACGGCGTCATTGCCACGAAGTGCAATGTGAACCAGTCGGCGCTCGTAGGCATTCATGGGCGGAAGCGAAACACTCTTATGAGTGCGGATGGCACGCTCGGCAGCAGACTGAGCCATGGAGGCAACCTTGTCCTGACGGCGGCTCTTGTATCCCTCGACGTCCACTACAACCGGATACCTAAAGCCGAGCTTGCGGCTCACCAGCAATGAGAACATAACCTGAAGGGCATCAAGGGTGCGACCATGACGGCCAATGAGAACAGCAAGGTCGGGAGCCGTTACATCCAGAATCAACTCACCCTCGTCGCCCTCATACTCATCGATAGGAGAGTTGGCGGCATCGAAGTGCGAAAGGATGGAACGCAGGATGGAAATCGCGACATCGGCAATGGTGTCGAGCTCCTCGTCGGTCAGCTCTTCACCAGCCTTGTAGCGCTGTGCAATCTCGGGATAATCGCCCGCGACCTGCGGGGCAACCTCCTCAAGCATATCCTCGATGATCTCTTCAGACATAACGTACTCCAAAAGTTAGGTACCTAAATAAGATTGATATCCCGCTACTTCTTCTTGTGCGGGCGCGGCTTCTTCTCGCGACGAGTGACCTCAACCTGCAGCGGCGCGTTCTTAAGGCGCTCCTCCTCATCGGCCTTCGCCTTGTCGATGACCTTCTGCGTCACAAAAATCTGCTGGATAACCTGCCAAGCAGACGAGACGTCGTAGTATAGCAGAACACCAACGGGAAGGCTCCAGCCCATCCAAAGCATCATGACCGTCATGACAACGGCCATCATACGCATGCTCTGAGCCTGCTGGCCGGTCTGGTTGCGCGACATATAGAGCTGCGGAATCAGGGTCAGGACAGCGAACAGGATCAGGCAGACCAGCGCAGGCAGCGCGACCATAAAGCCATCGGCAAAGGAGGCACTCGGCGTGGTGGTCAGGTCGGGCAGAATATTAAAGAACGAGAACGTGCCGTCGTTAAAGTAGTCCGGCAGGTTACGCAGCAGCGTAAATAGGGCGAACAGGACAGGCATCTGAATCAACAGCGGCAGACAACCAGCCATCGGGTTGAACTTGTTCTCGCTGTAGAACTTCTGCATTTCCTCGGCCTGACGCTGGGGATCGTCGGCATAGCGCTCCTGGATCTCGAGCATCTTGGGCTGCAGCACCTGCATGCGTGCCGTCGACTTAGTCGACTTGAGCATAAGCGGCGTCAGCAGCAGACGGATGATGACCACCAGGATGATAATGGACAGGCCCCAGTCGACCGCAAAGGTCTGGATGAGCTTGAGCAGCTCGAAAAGGATGTTAACGATCCAATCCCACATGTAAGTTTTCCTCCGATAGCGAGTGCCCGCTAGGGCACAGGGTCATAACCGCCGACGTGCAGGGGATTGCAGCGAGCGATGCGCCTCACGGCAAGCCAGCAGCCTCTCAAAACACCGTACTTCTCAATCGCCTGGACGGCGTATTGCGAGCACGTTGGGTAATAAATGCAGGCGTCAGGCAATAAGGGCGAAATAACCTGTTGATATATGCGAATAGGAGCGATGGCAACACGTCGCAAAACGTGATTGCTCATCGCTCCTCCCCGGCAACGCCGGCGCGTTTCATAAGCGAACGCAATGCATTGTCCATCTCCTGCGGCGAGGAAACCCTCGTCTTGGGAGTTGCGAACAAGATGATGTCATAACCCGCAACGGGAAATCCACAGCTGCGGGCGGCCTCGCGCATCACACGCTTAGAACGGTTGCGCACGACAGCACAACCGAGCCGTTTAGCACCAACGAAGGCGACCCTTCCGGAGTCGCCTTCGCCAACCGATTCACATATGGTCATTCGAATCAGAGGGTGATTGAAACGACGCCCCTGACTGAACACATGCTCGAAATCTTGCCGAGACTTAATAGTCTTCATGCGAGATGTGTGTATCGCTGCTAGACAGTGAGACGCTTGCGGCCCTTGGCGCGACGACGGGCGAGCACGGCACGACCACCCTTGGTGGCCATACGGGCACGGAAGCCATGGGTCTTGGCACGCTTACGCTTATTAGGCTGATACGTACGCTTCATCTTAAGTTCCTCCTGCTGCATTTCGAGTGTCCGCGGGGGCGCGGACGCAGATATAGACACGTGAGCTTGAAGATTGTAGGGAAATCAATGTTCAAATGTCAAGAAATCAAAGGTAAAAGGTTGCGCAGTTCACACGGTTCCCCCATAAGCCGAGCTCGATTTAGCGGTGCATGGCAACTTTTCACGATATTTCATCGAGTTTTCAACAGGTCATGTTGGCAATGTTGAGAACTTTTCGTCCGTTTTCCAAAGTTTTCAACAGGTTTTGAAAAGTTGTCGAAAGATGAGAAACATTGCACGGTGAGCTACTATTTGTTCGAAACCTTTTGAAAGATTGCGAGCGGCATGTCTGACGACTTTTACACCATGGTCGATTCCGGAGACCCGGCACCCGACAACGAGCACATCACCGGCGTGCGCGAAGAGCGTAAGGAAGGCGAGCAGACGACCACGCAGGCGCCAAAAGCCATGTACGCCGCGCGCATCGCCGTCTATGACGACATGCTGTCGACACCGCGTGTGATCGTCATTGATCCGCAAGATGTCCGCACGTATTTGGAAGAGACGACCAACACCGTCTACCAGTGTATGAAAGAGCAAGGTGGCCACATCTCGCTCATGGTCATCCGCGAGATTGTCGAAAACTTTATCCACGCACACTTTGCCGAGCCCATCATCTCGATTCTGGACGGCGGAGACACCATCCGCTTTGCTGATCAAGGACCCGGCATCGACGACAAGGAGCGCGCTTTCGACTTTGGCGTTACCAGCGCAAACAGCAAGATGAAGCGCTATATCCGTGGAACCGGAGCAGGGTTTCCCATGGTGCAGGAGTATTTGGAAAACGCCGGCGGGGCCGTGTCCATCGAGGACAACATGGGCAACGGCACCGTGGTTACGGTAAGCCTGGACCCTAAACGCGTGCAGGAAATCGAACGCGCCGGCGGGCGCGGTGCTGCCGTGCGGCCCGAGACGGAGCAGCCCGCATATCCCCTGCCGGGGGCTTTTGCGCAGCAGCCCATGGCAACGCAACAGATGCAGCCCCGCGTGGGACAGATGCAGCAGCCCGGAATGCTTCCTACACAAGAGCCCCAGGCGGCGTCGATGTCGATGCCGCCAAACGTGCCAGAGGCCATGCCGCTGGCGGATCAGGATACAGCAGCAATGCAGCAGGCGACGGGGGCACCGGGTGGCCAGCAAATGGGCTATCAGCCGTACCAACAGGGATATCCATATCAGCAGATGCCGCCACTGGGATATGGCCAGCAGTTCCCGCAGCAGTACCAGCAGGGATATCAGCAGCCGTACCAGCAGATGACGCAGCAGCAGTACAACCCCTGGGCCCAGCAGATGCCTCCGCAGCCTTACCACCAGTGGCCTCAAAGTTTTCAACAGCAAATGCCGCCGATGCAGAGTTCTCAACAACCAGCAGCTCAAATGATGTATCCTAATGCAGCAAATCAGTATGCGCAGCCACAACCGGACGTGTTCGTAAGCGATCGCGGCAACGCCGCGCTGGGCTATCTGGCGCAAAATCAAGCGTGCGGTGCCACCGATCTGGCGAGGGCGTTTGGAAACTCGGCCCCCACTTGGTCACGCACGCTCAATGACTTGGCGCAGGCCGGCTTGGTCATCAAGCATGGCCAGAAATACCATCTGACCGAACTCGGCGCCGCTCGCGTGCGAGCTCAGAGCTAAAGAACGGGAGAGACAGTGGACGAGGAAGCAAGCATCATCCTGGGGGATGCCATCGCCTTTTGCCAGCGCGACGGCCGAGATGCACGCCTCATCAACATGCTGGGGCAATCGCGCGCCATAAGCCTGACCGAAGATACGCTCACGATCGAGGCCCCCTCGCGCTTTGCCATCGCGCAGCTCAAAAAGCATCAGCCGACCATTGAGGCCTATCTGGAAGAAATCGCCTTTGCACCGATCGCGCTCGACATCGTGGCACCGCAAGGCGCCGCGACGGAATCCGCTGCCGCGACGGCGCCTGCCACGGCTCCCGCAGCTTCCCCGGCGGTGCCGGCCTCCGCAGGCGACGTGCCGACAATCGAGCACCAGCACAGCGATGTTTCCCGTGAAACCATGGCACCGTTGCCGACCGCGGCGGCGACGTCAACGAACGCACCCGTCACGCACATGCCCATCGCTCACGACGCAACGACGGGCGCGGATTCGGGCATTGCAATCAAGAACACGCTCTCGGCCGATGATTTTCGCCGCATGATGAACCAGATGAAGGGCGGAGCGCCAACTAAATCCACGCAAGCTGCGACCCCCGCTTCACCCATGCCAGCACCGACCGCGCCGGCCGAACAGAATACGGATGGAGCCCCGCTCGCCGCGAACTCAAAATTTACCTTTGAGAACTTTGTCTACGGCCCCGAGAACAGCCATGCCTATCGCTCGGCACTCAAGTTTGCCGCCCTCGCGGACGAGCGGGGCACGTGCACATCACTGTTCATCTACGGCAAATCGGGCCTGGGCAAGACGCACCTGCTGCTTGCCATCAAAAACGAGCTCGCCGAAAAGTCGCCCGAGATCAAGGTCAAGTATGCCAACTCCCAGGCATATCTGGACGACCTGATGACCGAGTTCGACCGCCAAAAGAAGAGCAACGCCCCCATCATGCAGGCGTACCACGGCGTGGACGTGCTCATCATCGACGACATCCAAAACATCATCGGCAAGCGCGCGAGCGTGGACTACTTTTTCCAGCTCATGGACGAGTTCATCCGCAACAACAAGAAGGTCGTCATCGCGGCAGACCGCGCCCCCAAGGACCTGAGCATGGACGAGCGTCTAACCAGCCGCTTCAACGCCGGCATGCTCTGCCTGGTCGCAGAGCCCAGCTACGAAATGAAATACAAGATCTTGCAGCGCTATTACGAGAACACCATCGTCGCCGCTCCCGAGGCAGGCGACGACTCGCTGCTGGCGGCCTATGGGGGCGACGGCGGGCACCTAACCGACGAGCACTTTAAACACATGGCCGAGGTCTCGGGCACCAACATCCGCGAACTCGAGAGCTTTTGCGAGCGCTGCGCCGGCGAGGCGGGCGACCGCGAGCGCGAGGGCGGGGAGCTCACCTTTGACGATATCGACGCCATCGCCAGCCAGTACTTTGACACATCGGCCAAAAAGATCAACGTCCAGACGGTTCAGTCCGTCATCGAAGAGCAGTACGGCGTGACGCACGAGGAGCTCATCGGCCCGCGTCGCAACGCCAATATCGCCAAAGCACGCCATATCGCTATCTACCTGGCCATCGAGATGTGCGAGATGACGACCACGGCGGTGGGCGCCGAATTTGGCAACCGCAACCACTCGACCGTCAGCACGAGTTACAAAAAGGTCCAGAAGATGATCCAGGAAGACCGCACCGTCACCGAAGACCTCAAGTCGCTGCGCGATAAAATTACACTGCGCTCGTAGGGAAATAGAGACACCTGTTGAAAACTTGTCGAAACCACGGGCATAAGGTGTCTAAAACCCAACCCGCGGTGATGAAAAGTTTTGCGCAGGTTTTGAACGTGGAAAACCACCCCTGTTGCACACAGGTTGCTGTCGATTCTCTTTCTTGGTCTGACCTGCGTCTTTGGGAGTAATCAACAGTTTCGTCAGTGCTATTACTATTATTAAGATATTTATATCTATAGAAAGGTATTAAAAGATGAAGTTCACCGTCAGCCAGAGCTCGCTTACACAAGCCATCGGCGTCGTTATGAAGGGTGTCGCTTCGGCATCCACCCTTCCCATCCTGTCGGGCGTGCTCGTTAAGGCCCAAGACGGCATCTTGGAATTCCAGACCTCTAACTACACTATCTCGATCCGTCATCGCATCGCGGCGCATGTCGAAGAAGAGGGCGAGATGGTTATCCCCTGTAAGGTGCTCTCCAATATCACCAAGACCCTCCCCGATGCCCCGGTCACCTTTGAGCTGTCCGAGCGCCAGGTGCTGATTGGTTGCGAGAAGAGCTCTTTTAGGCTGAACACGCTCGATGCCAATGACTTCCCCGAGTTTCCGGCCTATGCCATCGAGAGTGCCGTGGAGCTGCCGACCGATGTCTTGTCCGAAATGGTCGGCCGCGTGTGGCGCGTCACCTCGACCGACAAGGCTCGCCCCATCCTGGGCGGCGTGCACATGAAGGTCGAGAACAACACCGTACGCCTGGTGGCGACCGATTCCTTCCGCTTGGCCGTGTGCGATACGCAGGTCGAGACCTCGACCCTCGAGGGCTCCTTTGAGCTCAACGTTCCGGCTGACGCCTTTAACGACGCGCTGAACATCATGGCCAGCCAGGCGACCATCATGATCGGGGCTACCGACACCCAGGTCGTCTTCGAGGCCGGCAACACCACCTACGTGTCGCGTCGTATCGAGGGCGTGTACCCCAACTACAAGCAGCTCATCCCCGATTCGTGCGTGACGAGCGTCAAGATCGACGTCGCCGCCTTTAACGCCGCCCTCAAGCGCGTGGCCGTTATCGCGAGCGCCAACCCCGCCGTCAAGTTCGAGATCGATGTCGAGAACGGGCAGATGGGCCTGTCCTCCATTTCCAATGACCAGGACCTTGCGCAGGAGACGATCGATGTCGAGGCCGAGGGCGAGTCAGGTACCATCGCCTTCAACTACCACTACATCTTCGGCTGCCTCAATGCCCTGTCCAAGGAGAAGGAGATCACGCTGGAGCTCAAGAGCTACTCGCAGGCGGGCATCTTCAAGTCCTACGATAAGATCAACTACCTGTACCTGGTCATGCCGGTCCGCATCTAGCGCTGCGCTATGACCATGTTCGCCCGCGATCTTTCCGTCGCGCACTACCGCAGCTTCGATAGCTATCGCCTTGCCCTGGACGAGGGCGTGACGATACTTGCAGGACCCAACGCGGCGGGAAAGACCAATCTCATAGAGGCCCTGCAGCTGCTGACGAGCGGCGCCTCGTTTAGGCATCCGACCGCAGCGGAGCTCGTCCATGACGGCGTGGGCTCGTGCAAGATCGAGCTGAGGCTCGAGGGCGACGGCCGCGTGCTTGATATGGGATTGAGCGCGGAGGACGGTAAGCGCTCGTTTAGCCGCAACGGCAAGAGATGCTCTGCCGCTGGTGTGCGCGGGGTTCTGCCGAGTGTGCTGTTTTGCCCCGACCATCTGGACATGGTTAAGCGAGGCGCCAGTGTGCGCCGCGCCGCCCTCGATGACTTTGGCATGCAGCTGAGCGCACGCTATGCCGATCTTGCGAGCACCTATGGGCGCTGCGTGACCCAGCGTAACGCCTTGCTCAAGGAGACCTGGTGCTGCCGCGAGATGCTCGGCGCGTGGAACGATTCGATTGCCCGCGCGGGCTCGGCCCTGCTCGTGCACCGGTTGGCCCTGCTCGACCGGCTGGCGGGCCATGTGCACACTGCCTACGGGCAAGTGGCGTCAGGTGAGGCCGCCAACGTGACCTATGCGTCCACGCTGGGGGATTTGCCCCAGGTCGAGGATCGCGAAGAGCTGAAGGGTTGGGCGTACGAGCGCATGCTGGCTGCCCTTGACGAGCATGCCGACGAGGAAATTCGCCGCGGCGTGACGTTGGTGGGACCGCATCGCGACGAGATTGAGTTCACCGTGGCGGGTCGCTCCGCCCGTTCATTTGCCAGCCAAGGACAGCAGCGCACGCTGGTGCTGTCCTGGAAGGTGGCCGAGGTCGCCGTGGCTCGCGATGTCCTGGGCACCGCCCCGCTGCTGCTTCTGGACGACGTGATGAGCGAGCTCGACGGCGAGCGTCGCGGCGCTTTCCTGCGGCTGATCGGCGATGATATCCAGACGGTCATAACCACGACCAACCTGGGGTACTTTACCGATGACCTGCTTGATCGAGCCAAGGTGGTGAGCATGGGTGAGACGTGCTAATTACGAGCGCGAGAGCGAAACGGTCGCCTTCAGCGGGTTTTTGAACGCAGAGCGCCAGCGCATCCTGGCGTCCGCGACCCCCGAGCGCCGTGCGCAGATGGAGGCCGCCGAGGAGTCGCGCGCGGTCTATCGCGCATGGAACGCGGTGTGCTCGGGCACGCGCGAGGGACGCCACGTGACGGGCCTGCGCTACCTGCCCGAGTCCAATGAGCTGCTGGTGTATCTCGACTCGCCCTCGTGGACGCAGGAAATGACGCTGTTGCGCGAGATCATCCGCGCGCGCATGGAGCGCGCCGGTGCGCATGTGGACGGCCTGGTGTTCAAAACTACCGCGCCCGGTCACACGCCGCCCGCCGCCAAGGAGCGCCTGCGCCCGGTGCCGACCGAGCGCCCGCCGGCCCCGTACGCCGACCTAAGTGAGGCCGAGCGCACCGAGATCGAGCGCCAGGTGGCGCCCATCGAAGACCAAAAACTGCGCGAGGCCCTCGAGAATGCCATGAGAGCCAGCGCCGAGTGGGCCAAGGGCGTGCAAAGCAAAAAAGAGCCTTAAATCGCATCTGGTGGCCTTGTAGAGCCAAATACCCTCGTTCCCGAGGGTATTTTTTTACGATAAACTAGTAAGGCTGTACACATTTTCTTGACTGAAGGAGGACGTGTGGCAAACGAAAACGATTACGATGGCGGCGAGATTAAGATTCTCGAAGGTCTCGAGGCCGTTCGTAAGCGCCCGGGCATGTATATCGGCTCGACGAGCGCCAGCGGTCTGCATCACCTGGTGTGGGAGATCGTTGACAACTCCGTCGACGAGGCCATGGCCGGTTTCTGCACCGAGATCCAGGTGACGGTCCACGCCGACAACTCCGTCACGGTCGTCGACAACGGGCGCGGCATCCCCGTCGACGAGCACCCTGTTAAAAAGATCCCGACGCTCGAGGTCGTCATGACGATCTTGCACGCCGGCGGTAAGTTCGATAACTCGGCCTATAAGGTCTCGGGCGGCCTGCACGGCGTGGGCATCTCCGTCGTCAACGCACTGTCCAAGCGCGTGGTCGTTCAGGTTCGTCGCGATGGCAACACCTACGAGATGGAGTTCTCGCGCGGCAAGACCGTCAAGAAGATGGAGGTCGTGGGCACCTCGGATTCGACGGGCACCACCGTCACCTTCTGGCCCGACGACGAGATCTTCGAGACCTGCATCTACGATTTCGATACGCTGCACAACCGTCTGCAGGAGACGGCATTCCTCAACAAGAACCTCAAAATCGTGCTGACCGACGAGCGCGAGGCGACTCCCCACGTGGAGGAGTTTTGCTACGAGGGCGGCATCATCGACTTCGTCAAGTTCCTCAACGAGGGTAAGGACGTCCCCGAGGCCTTTAAGGAGCCCATCTACATCGAGGGCAAATCGGACCCGGATGCGCCCGTGGCCAAGATGGGCGAGGTCGAGGTTTCCCTGCAGTGGAACAGCGGCTACGGCGAGAACGTCATGTCGTTTGCCAACGACATCTACACTCCCGAGGGCGGCATGCACCTTGAGGGCTTTCGCACCGCGCTCACCCGCGTGATCAACGACTACGCGCGCAAGCAGAACCTGCTCAAGGAAAAAGACGCCAATCTGACCGGCGACGATGTGCGCGAGGGCCTTTCGGCCGTTATCTCGGTCAAGCTGCCCGATCCGCAGTTTGAGGGCCAGACCAAGGCCAAGCTCGGCAGCTCCTATATGCGCGCGCTGACGCTCAAGATCGTGACCGACGGCCTTGCCGATTACTTGGAGGAGCATCCCAAGCCTGCCCGCGAGATCGTCAAGAAGGCGCAACAGGCCTGCAAGGCGCGCAATGCCGCCCGCAAGGCGCGCGAGGCGACCCGCCGCAAGAGCCTGCTCGAGACGGCGTCCCTGCCCGGTAAGCTCGCTGACTGCTCGGTGCGCGATGCCGAGCTGACCGAGCTCTTCATCGTAGAGGGCGACTCGGCAGGCGGTTCGGCCAAGGACGGCCGTCGCCGAGACATTCAGGCGATTCTGCCCCTGCGCGGCAAGATTCTGAACGTCGAACGCGTTGGTGACCATCGCGCGTTCTCGAGTGACACCATCCAGTCGCTGATTACCGCGATCGGCTGCGGCGTCACGACGAGTGCCGGCGACGGCGGCGACTTCGATATCACCAAGGCGCGCTACCACAAGATCATCATCATGACCGATGCAGACGTCGACGGTGCGCACATCCGCATCCTGCTGCTGACGTTCTTCTACAAGTACATGCGTCCGCTGATCGATGCCGGCTACGTCTATGTTGCCTGTCCGCCCATCTTTGGCATTAAGGTGCGCAACAAGATCCACTACGTGTATCCCAACGGCCGCCAGCCCGAAGACGAGATCCTGCGCGACACCATCCAGAGTCTGGGCCTGAACCCCGACGATAACGACGAAGACGGCAAGGCCAAGGATGGCAAGATCACCAAGAAGCGCAAGGGCTATACCGTCCAGCGCTACAAGGGTCTGGGCGAGATGGACCCCAAGCAGCTCGCCTCGACGACGATGGATCCCAAGACCCGTATCCTGCAGCGTGTGTCGATCGAGGACGCCGTGGTGGCAGACCGCGCCGTGCGCGAGCTGATGGGTTCCGAGGTCGGCTATCGCCGCGAGTACATCGAGAAGCATGCGCATGATGCACGCTTCCTTGACGCTTAAGAGGAGGTAACGTGGCAGACGATATCAACAATAACGAGGGCATGGGCGAGGCCGGCGACGCCGGCATGCCCGACGATCTGAGGCGCCTGCTTGCCCGTGCTGAGCAGGGCGAGGACGGCGATCCGGACGCCTATAACCCCGATGCCGATGATGACGAGGAAGAGGACGACGGTGAGCTCGAGGAGAGCTTTGGCGAAGTCGACCGTGGCGCCTCGGCCGGCGAGGATATCAATGGCGGCCAGCTCCAGATTTCGGAGTTCGGTCGCGAGATGAAGCAGTCGTTTATTGAGTATTCGATGTCGGTCATCACGGCGCGCGCCCTGCCGGACGTGCGCGACGGCCTAAAGCCGGTGCACCGCCGCATCCTGTACGCGATGAATGAGAGCGGCATCTACCCCAACCGCCCGCACAAGAAGTCGGCCTGGACGGTCGGCGAAGTTATCGGTAAGTACCACCCGCATGGCGACTTCGCGGTCTATGAGGCCATGGTCCGCCTGGCGCAGTGGTTCTCCATGCGCACGCCGCTCA
This sequence comes from uncultured bacterium, assembly GCA_905214615.1. GTDB lineage: Bacteria > Actinomycetota > Coriobacteriia > Coriobacteriales > Coriobacteriaceae > Collinsella. Next base: position 41,980 of record CAJMMX010000011.1, read on the forward strand.
TCGACGGCCACGGCAACTTCGGCAACATCGACGGCGACGGCGCCGCTGCCATGCGTTACACCGAGAGCCGCCTGGCAAAGCCCGCCATGGAGCTGCTGCGTGACCTGCAGAAAGATACCGTCGACTGGCAGCCCAACTACGACGAATCGCTCGCCGAGCCTCAGGCGCTGCCTGCGCGCTTCCCCAACCTGCTGGTCAACGGCAGCCAGGGCATCGCCGTCGGCATGGCCACCAATATCGCCCCGCATAACCTCACCGAGGCGATCGAGGCAACCTGCTACCTGATCGATAATCCCGACGCCACTGTCGACGAGCTCATGCAGATCATGCCCGGTCCGGACTTCCCCACCGGCGCCATCATCATGGGCAGCGCCGGCATTAAGCAGAGCTACGAGACCGGCCGCGGCTCCATTACCGTGCGCGCCAAGGCCCACGTGGAATCCACCAAGACCGGCCGCAACCGCCTGGTCTTTACCGAGATTCCCTACATGGTCAACAAGGGCACCCTGCAGGAGAAGATCGCCCAGCTCGTCAACGACAAGCGCATCGAGGGCATCTCGGACATGCGCGATGAGTCCAACCAGAAGGGCATCCGTCTGGTCATCGAGCTCAAGAAGGGCGTCATCCCGCAGGTCGTGCTCAACAACCTGTATAAGTACACCTCACTGCAGACGACCTTTGGCGCCAACAACCTGGCGCTTGTCAACGGCGTTCCCAAATGCCTGAGCCTGCGCGAGATGCTGCAGCACTACATCGACCACCAGGTCGACGTCGTCACCCGCCGCACCCGCTTTGACCTTAAGAAGGCCCAGGCACGAGCCCATATCCTCGAGGGCTACCTGATGGCTCTCGACCATATCGACGAGGTCATCAGCATTATCCGCTCCTCGCAGACCGACTCCGAGGCCAGCAGCCGCCTGATCGAGCGCTTTGGCTTTACGCCCGAGCAGACCACGGCCATCCTCGAGATGAAGCTGCGCCGTCTGACCGGCCTGGAGCGCGACAAGATCCAAGAAGAGCTGGACGGCCTGCGCCGCGCCATCGCCTACTACGAGGACCTGCTGGCGCACGAGGAGAAGATCCTGGGCGTCATTAAGGAAGAGATGCGCGAGATCTCCAAGAAGTTTGGCGATAAGCGCCGCACCGAGATCAGCCAGGTCGAGAAGGACCTGGGCGTCGAGGACCTCATTGCCGACGAGGACATGGTCGTGACCATCACCCACACCGGCTATGTCAAGCGCATCCCGGTGGCCGCCTACCGCGCCCAGAAGCGCGGCGGCAAGGGCGTGTCGGGCGTCAACCTCAAAGAGGACGACGTTATCGACGAGATGTTCATCGCGTCCACGCACGAGTACGTGCTGTTCTTCTCGAGCAAGGGCAAGGTCTATCGCCTGAAGGTGCACGAGCTGCCGGTGGGTACGCGCCAGGCGCGCGGTACCGCGATCGTCAACCTGCTGCCCTTCGAGGAGGGCGAGAAGATCGCGAGCGTCATCAGCTGCCGCGAGTTCCCTGCCGACGAGTATCTGATGTTTGCCACCAAGAGCGGCATGGTCAAGAAGACCGTGATGAGCGCATATGACCGCAGCCGTCGCGACGGCCTGATCGCTATCAACCTGCGTGACGACGACGCGCTGCTGAACGTGCGCCGCGTGCGCGAGGGCGACAAGATTATCCTGGCCACCACCGCGGGCAAGGCGATCATGTTCTCCGAGGAGCAGGTGCGCGCCACCGGCCGCGATACCAGCGGCGTTCGCGGTATCGGTATGAAGGACGGCGTGAGCGTTCTGGGCATGGAAGTCACTAACGGCAACGGCGATCTATTCGTCATCACCGAGCGCGGCTACGGCAAGCGCACGCCGGTCGCGGACTACCCGGAGCAGAATCGCGGCGGCCAGGGCGTCTATACCATCCAAATGACCGAGCGTAAGGGTAACCTCGCGGCCATGAAGACGGTGGGCCCGCAGCACGAGCTGTTCATCGTGACGGAAGGCGCGACGGTCATTCGCGTCAAGACCGACGAGATCAGCCAGACTGGTCGTGCCACCCAGGGTGTCAAGATGATGACCGTCGACGACAACGACCGCGTATGCGCCGTAGCCCGCATGACAGCCGCCAAGGAGAAGCCCGAAGGCGAAGCCACAGAAGACGGCTCTGCCCCCGAAGAAACCCCTGTCGATCTAGGCGACGGCAACGACATGCCAGAAGATCTCCTCGACGAGTAAGAGGCCCTAGCTGATAGAAAATATCAGACCCCATATATCGGCGGTCGGCGCACCTGCGCGCCGACCGCTTTTTTGACAAGCTTGGAGCCCCGTGTCAGACGGCTGGGCGAGGTGGGTTAGGTTTGTCGCGAGTTCCGCACG
>CAJMMX010000012.1 GCA_905214615.1 uncultured bacterium
TCTTTGCCAGCAGACCGGTTACAAAATCGGTAGCCAGCTTTTCCGCCTGCTGCATGCCTGCTTCGGAAACCGGGATCAGCTCACGCTCCTTGGGAACGGACGGCGTGATCGGACGGTCCTCACGCGGGCGGCGCGGACGGCGGTCACGGCCATTGCGGTCGCCGCGGTCACGGCGCGGACGGTCGCTGCGCTCGGAGCGCTCGCGACGCGGACGCTCACGACGCTGGAAGTGCTCGCCGTCGCCCTCGGAGGCACCCTCGGCACGAGCTGGGGCCTCGGGCTTATCAAGACGATCGAGCGAGATCTTGCCGCGGTCGTCGACCTCGATGACGACGACCTTGACCTCGTCGCCCACGTTGAGGACGTCCTCGACCTTCTCCACGCGCCCCTTGGCAACGCGGGAGATATGCAGCAGGCCGTCCTTACCGGGCAGCAGGTTGACGAAGGCGCCGAAGGGCTGGATGGAGACCACACGACCGGTGTACTCCTCGCCCGGCTCGGGAACCTTGATGATGAGCTTGATGCGCTCGACGGCCTGATCGACGGACTCTCCAGTGCCGCCGACAAAGACGGTGCCGTCCTCCTGAATGTCGACCGAAGCGCCGGTCTCGTCCTGGATGCCACGGATGACCTTACCGCCGGAACCGATGACGTCGCGAATCTTGTCAGTCGGAACCTGGATGGAGACGATACGCGGAGCGGTGCTGCGTGTGGTGTGGCGCGGCTCGGGGATCACATCGAGCATCTTCTGCAGGATGTACGCACGACCCTCCTTGGCCTGCTGCAGGGCGCGGGCCAGGATGTCGAAGGTAAGGCCGGTGGCCTTGTTGTCCATCTGCAGGGCGGTGATGCCCTCGGTGGTGCCGGTGACCTTAAAGTCCATGTCGCCCAGGAAGTCCTCGAGACCCTGGATGTCGGACAGGACCACGGTCTTGCCCTCCTCCTGGATCAGGCCCATGGCGATACCGGAGACCGGGCGCTTAATGGGCACGCCGCCGTCCATAAGGGCGAGCGTGGAGCCGCAGGTCGAAGCCATCGAAGAGGAGCCGTTGGACTCCATGACCTCGGAGACGACGCGGATGGCGTAGGGGAACTCGTTCTCGTCGGGGAGCACCGGAAGCAGAGCGCGCTCGGCCAGGTTGCCGTGGCCGATCTCGCGGCGCTTGGGGCTGCCCATGCGGCCGGTCTCGCCGGTGCAGAACGGCGGGAAGTTGTAGTGGTGCATATAGCGCTTGCCCTCGGTGGGCTCGATGGTATCCAGGCGCTGGCCCTCGTTGAGCATACCGAGCGACAGGACGGAAAGCACCTGGGTCTGGCCACGCTGGAACAGACCGGAGCCGTGAACGAGCGGCAGGTAGTTATCCTTCACCATGATGGGGCGAATCTCATCGGCGGCACGGCCGTCGACGCGCTCGCCGGTCTCGACGACCATGGTGCGCATAGCCTTCTTCTCGAGCTTCTTGAGCGCCACGGGGATCTCGCGCTCCCAAGCGGCCTGCTCCTCCTCGGTGAACTCGGCACGGATGGACTCCTTCAGAGCCTCGACCTTACCGATACGGGAGAGCTTGTCGGCATCGCGAAGGGCGGCGGCCATCTCGTCGTAGTGGGCGAAGATGCGCTCCTGGACCTCCTCGACGGGCTGGTCGAGCGGGTACTCCTTCTTGACGATGGCGCCATTGACCTGCTCCCACTCGGCAACGAACTCGTCCTGGGCCTGGCAGAAGGCGGCAAGGGCCTCCTGGCCAAACTTCATGGCGGCGAGCATGTCGTCCTCGGAGATCTCCTCGGCGCCGGCCTCGACCATCGAGATGAAGTCGGCAGAGCCGCCCAGCTCCAGGTCCAGGTCGGAGTTCTCGCGCTCCTCGTAGGTGGGGTTGACGATAAACTCGCCGGTCTCCACGTTACGGCCGATGCGCACGCAGGCAAGCGGGCCCTCGAAGGGCACGCCGCCGAGCGTCATGGCCAGGGAGGCACCCATGACGTTGATGACGTCAAAGGGGTTGACCTGGTCGGCGACGAGCGAGGTAGCGACGATGTGTACCTCGTTGCGGAAGCCGTCCGGGAAGCTCGGGCGAATCGGACGATCGATCATGCGCGCGGTGAGCGTGGCCTTCTCACTGGGACGGCCCTCACGCTTGAGGTAGCCACCCGGGATGCGGCCGGCGGCGTACATCTTCTCGTTGAAGTCGACGGTCAGCGGGAAGAAGTCGTAGTTCTTGCGCTCCTTGGAGACGACCACGGTGTCGAGCATCGTGGTGTCGCCCTGCTTGACCAGGCAGGCGCCGGTGGCCTGCTTGGCAAGCTCGCCCGACTCAAAGGTGTAGGTCTTGCCGTACAGCTCAAAGGTCTTGGATACGAGTGTCATTGTTCTCCTTTACCCCGCAGGCCCCTTGCCTGCAGGCTCCTCATGTGACGCGGGCCCCCTGCCCCCGCCACGCTTCAGAGCGTGATTGTTCACGCCCTTACACAAAAAGAGCGCCCCGCTGCGCAGGACGCTCCTTGCATGTACAAATCCTTACTGGATGTTGTCGCGGATGCCCAGAGCCTTGATGAGCTCACGATACTCGACGATGTCGTTCTTCTTGATGTAGGAGAGAAGACGACGACGACGGCCGACGAGCATGAGCAGACCACGACGGGTGTGGAAGTCCTTCTGGTGGGACTTCATGTGCTCGGTCAGCTCCTTGATGCGCTCGGTCAGGATGGCGACCTGAACCTTGGGGTTGCCGGTGTCGACCGGGGTGTTACCGAACTGGGCAGTCAGCTCCGCCTTGCGCTCTTTGGAAACAGTCATTGTTTCACCTTTCGTTTCTTGTCGCCCGCGGGCGACGCTATTCGCCTCGGACTGGGAAGCCGCCGGTGGAGCGAGCATCCAAGGTCGAGGTACCAACAGGTCGGTATGTTACCACAAGCAGCCCGCGCCTGCGCATCATCACCGACCCAACATGAATTCCATCGCACGGAGACGTTGATCAGTGTGCGTCGCAGCCCACACGTGCGAAAGCCCCAGCAAAAAGGCAGCGGTATGGGGGTCGACCCTCTCGGCCATAAGCGCATCGAAGGTCATGGACATAAGGGCGCGCAGCCATGCGACCTCACCGGTCGACACCAGCTCGGCACCGGGCACGCTCGACGCGCACGACCCGCACATGAGGCCGCCCGCCTGGGGCGAAAAATACGACAGCATCGGGTCTCCGCACAGCACGCATGCCGAAAAATCGGGTCGGTAGCCAACGTGCGACAGCAATTTAAAGACAAAGGCCGCCACGAGCAGGTCCATATGTGCCGCGTCGAGCCCGCTGCCGACAAGTGTGAGCGCCCGCTGCGTGATGGCAAAGGTAAACGGGTCCTCGGCGTCCTCGAACGAGCACACGCGCGCGACCTCGGCGATTGCGCTTGCGGCGCATGTCATCTCGTAATCGGGAGCAGCGCCGAGCGGCGCCTCCATAAGCTCGGCCTGGGAAACCACGTCGAGCGACCGTCCATGCGCAAGCAGCAGATCAACGGTACAGAACATCTCGCAGCGCGCAGCCAGGCGTCCACCGGGTTTGCGGGCGCCCTTTGCCACGGCACGAACCTGCCGACCCCGCTCGTCAAGCATCGTCAGGATCAGGTCCGTCTCTTTGAGCTTCGTCTTATCGAGCACGAGCACTTTCGTGCGATATGTACGAGAACCTGCCATTCGCGCCGCGTGTCCCTAATCCTCGGCGTTATAGCCAAAGCGGCGAATCTGGGCCTCGTCGTCACGCCAGCCGGCCTTGGCCTTCACGTCCAGCTCCAAAAAGACCTGGGTGCCAAAGATGCGCTCAAGGTCGCGACGGGCGTCGATGCCGATATGTTTGATCATCTCGCCGCCCTTGCCGATGATGATGCCCTTTTGGCCCTCGCGCTCGACGTAAATGGTGGCGTGCACGCGCAGCACCTTCTTGGTCTGCTCAAGCGCATCGCAAATCACGCCCACGGAGTGCGGGATCTCATCACGGGTGCGGCGCAAGACCTTCTCGCGCACAAACTCGGCAACGAGCGTCTCATCGGAAGCGTCGGTACCCATGTCCTCGGGGAACCAACGCGGACCCTCGGGCAAAAAGTGCGCAACGGTCTCGATGAAGGCATCGACGTTAAAGTTCTTGACCGACGACGTCACGATCTCGTCGTCATATTCCATGAGCTCGTGGGCAGCCTTAAGCTGCTCCATGACCTGTGCGGGGTCGGCCTCGTCGGCCTTGGTGAGCACCAGGACCTTCTTGCAGCGAGCATTCTTGACGCGTTCGGCAACCCAGGCGTCTCCCCTGCCGATAGGCTTAGTGGCATCGATCAAAAACGCGACGACGTCAACATCGTTCAGCTCGAACAGCGCGCTCTTGTTGAGCTCGGACCCCAGGCCATCCTTGGGCTTGTGGATACCCGGGGTATCGACAAAGACCAGCTGGTAGCCGGGGCGGTTGACGACGGCGCGCATACGGCGGCGGGTCGTTTGGGCCACCGGCGAGGTGATGGCAACCTTTTTGCCATAGCAGGCGTTGAGCAGCGTGGACTTGCCGGCGTTGGGACGACCGACCAGGGCGACGAAGCCGCTGCGGAACCCGGGCTCAACGTCGCCAAAGCCCATGGGGGCATCATCCTCGTCACACAGGGCGTCGAGTTCTTCGTCGCTCATGCCCTCAAACGGGTCGAACTCCTCGACTTCCTCATAGGCCTCGGTCGCCTTAGCATCCGGGGACTCGTCGTCCAAAATCTCATCGGTAGGCTGCATATTGTCGGACATGGGAATCCCTTTCTAAATAAAGCCGAGCGCGTGGGCAAATACCAGCAAGCCCACAATCGCGGCGGTGATTGAAAGTACGTATACCGAGGCGGCGGCGATGTCCTTGGCGCGTTTTGCCAGCGGATGGAGCTCCTGGGTCGCCAGATCGACAATGGCCTCCATGGCGGTGTTGCACAGCTCGCCGTGAATCACCAGGCCGCAGCAGATGATAATCGTAGCCCACTCGGCAATGTCGAGCCCCACAATGCAGCCGGCAATGACAGTGCACACGCCCGCCACGAGCATGACCTTAATGTTGCGCTCGGTCTTGACGGCGGTGACGAAGCCCTCCATGGCGTAGGAGAACGACTTTAAAAAGGACGGATGGTCCTTGTTCGATCCGGGAATCATAAACGGCTCCTAGTCGTGGACATGATTGGTGATGGGGCCGACGTGAACGAGTTTGGGGTCCTCGCCGCGCTCGAGCGCCAGATCGCGCAGGATAGCGTCCTCGCGGGCCTCCATGACCTCGGCCTCGTCGTCCTCGATATGGTCATACCCCAGCAGGTGCAGCATGCCATGCACGAGCATCAGGCGGCACTCGTCGGCAGGGCTATTGCCAAAGCCGGGGGCCTGACGGGCAATGACCTGCGGGGCCAAGATGATATCGCCGAGCTCGAGCGTCTCGTCAACGGGAATATCCTCGTCAAAGGCCGAGTCGCATTCAAACGAGAGGACATCGGTGGTGCGGTCGATGCCACGCCACTCGTGGTTGAGCTCGTGCATCTCGTCCTCATCGACATACGAAAGAGAAATCTCGACTTCACGCTCAACGCCCTCGGCGGCAAGCACAACCTCGCAGATGTGCTCTACCTCCTGCGCGTCGAGCAGCGTATCGAGCTCGGCATCGTTGCTGATCAATACACTCAACGGGACTCCTTTCGATCGCGCGAGCGCTGCTCGCGCACGCCATCATAAGCATCATATGCCTCAACGATACGACCTACCAGGGCATGGCGCACCACGTCGGCGCGCTCCAGGTGTGCAAACGCCACATCGTCGACACGGCCCAAAATCTTCTCGACATCCGCCAAGCCACCACGACGACCCACCAGGTCGCGCTGGCTGAGGTCGCCGGTAATCACGAACTTTGAGTTGAATCCAAGTCGTGTCAGGAACATCTTCATCTGCTCGGGCGTGGTATTTTGCGCTTCGTCGAGCACCACGAAGGCATCGCTCAGCGTACGACCGCGCATATAGGCAAGCGGGGCGATCTCGATCACGCCGCGCTCCATAAGCTCATCGGTGCGCTCGCGATCCATCATGTCAAAAAGGGCGTCGTAGAGCGGACGCATGTACGGATCGATCTTTTCCTCGAGGGTGCCGGGCAAAAAGCCCAGGTTCTCCCCTGCTTCGACAACCGGACGCGTCAGGATCAGGCGGCCCACCTCGTGGCGCTTGAGCGCGGCAACGGCGAGCGCCATGGCCAGATAAGTCTTACCGGTACCGGCTGGACCCAGGCCAAACGTGATGGTATGCGAGCGGATGGCATCCACATAGCGCTTTTGCCCGAGCGTCTTGGGGCGAATGACGCGGCCGCGATACGAAAGCAGCACGTCATCGCGAAGCGACGTAGCCTCGTGCTCACCGTCGCGCAAGACGGCCAGGCAGTGAGAGACATCGTCGGCAGACAGGGTACGACCGGCCGCCGCCTCGCGAAAAGCGTGTTCGAAAAAACGCGCCACGAGTTCGACCTCGTCCGGGTCACCGCTCACGGCGATGCTATCGCCACGGGCGACCACGTGAGCGCGAACCAAACTCTCGAGCGCACGAAGGACGCCGTCGCCGGCGCCCAAAACACGCGAGGGATCAACTCCCTCGGGAACGGTAAGTCTAATCTTCGAGGCTTCCATGGACCTCCCTGCGCGCATGGACCAAGCCGGAATCATCGACTCCGATGATAGCAACATCGAGCAGGCACGGGGCTGTAAGTCCACAGGTATCGTCAAGACGGGCATGATGGAACGAACCGAGCGTCAGGTTGTCACCATACTCGAGCACGGCACGCTCGACAGTGCCCACGCGACGACGAGCATCGGCAATAGCGAGCTCCTGCGCCGTGTCTCGCATACGACGGCTGCGCTCGGCCATAACCTCGGGCGGCACCTGGTCGGGCATGTCGGCAGCAAGGGTACCGGGACGCTTGCTGTAGCGGAACACGTGCATACGCGAGAAACCCACACGGCGGCACAGCGCCAGCGACTCCTCGAACTCCTCGTCCGTCTCACCAGGAAAACCGACGATGACATCGCACGAAAGAGACGCCTGGGGCAAGTTGGCGCGAATCATACGCACCGTGTCCTCAAAGGCCTCCGCGCTATAGGGACGACCCATGCGATGCAGGGTCGCCGTACAGCCGGACTGCACGGGCAGGTGCAAAAACGGGGCGATACGCTGCGGATAGCGCGCCATAACCTTAAGCAGGCGCTCAGAGATATCCATGGGCTCGACCGAGGAAATGCGCACATGCGCAATAGTGGTGCGCTCCATGATGGCCTCGAGCAGCTCATCGATTTCGACATGCTCGTCGGTCGCGCTCTTGCCATCGTAGGCACCCAGGTTCACACCGGTCAGCACCACCTCGGGCACGCCGGCCTCCTGGGCCTCGCGAACTTGTTCAAGCACGGACTCGACGGGCACGGAGCGCTCGGGGCCGCGCGCCTTCCACACAATGCAATAGGTGCAGCGATGGTTGCAGCCGTCCTGGATCTTCACGCCCAGGCGAGAGCGACCGAGCGCATCGACCACGTCGCCATCGCTACAGGCGGGCACGCTATCGGATTCAACACCCAGCACCTCGCAGACGCGCTCGGCGACGTCAATCTTGGACGGCTCGGCGATCACGCGATCGGAGAGCTCCAGCAGCTCCTCGGGATGCAGGTTGACGACGCAGCCGGTTACGACCACGTAAGGCTCGCCCGGATAGGCCAGCGCATGACGAACGGCCTTACGGGTCTTGGCCTCGGCCTCGCCCGTAACGGCACAGGTGTTAATGACGATCAGGTCGGCATCCTGGGGCTCCACCATAGCAAAACCCAGGCGCATAAGATCGGCAGTGATACGGTCAGACTCAACCCGGTTGACACGGCAGCCGAGGTTGACGACGGAAATATGGGGTGCGAGCACGCGGGCTCCTTAATCGAGGATATCGTCGAGGGCACTCTTGATACGGTCGGTCACCGACTTCTTACCGGAAGCGACGTCATCGCCCATCTCATCGGCAAAAGCACGGAGCAGCTCGCGCTGCTTATTGGAAAGATTGGTGGGAACGACCACGCGCAGTTGCACGATCAAGCGGCCACGCGAACCGCCACCGCCAATGCGCGGCATGCCGTAATTATTGACGCTCACGGTGTCGCCGTACTGGGCGCCGGCGGGGACGCACACCTTAACGACCTCGTCGGGCATAATGCCCTCGACCTCGATCTCGCAGCCGAGCGCAGCCTGCGCAATCGAGATATCGCTCACCAGGTACAGGTCGTCACCGTTGCGCTTAAAGCGCTCATGGTCGGCAACGCGCACGTTGACAATCAAGTCGCCCGAAGGCTCGCCGCGAAGACCGGCCTCGCCAAAGCCGCTCACACGCAGCTGTCGACCGGTCGAAACGCCGGCGGGAATATCGATGTCAATCTTTTCATGCGAAGGCGTGCGGCCCTGACCATCGCAGGTCTCGCAGGGATGGTCGATAACCGTGCCCTCGCCATGGCAGTCGGGGCAAGGCGAGGAAGACTGAACCTGGCCCAAAAACGATCGCTGAACCGTCGTGACATAGCCCGTGCCGTGGCAGCGGCCGCACTGCTTTTCCTGTGCGCCCTCTGCCCTACCGGTGCCATTGCAGTCCTCGCAAGGAGCAAAGCGGTCATAGCTGATTGTCTTTTTGCAGCCGAGCGCCGCCTCCTCGAGCGTCACCGAAAGCGAGATGGCCATGTCACGACCGCGACGACGCTCGCGACGGCTGCGGGCGCCACCGCCGGCACCGCCGCCAAAAAACGACGAGAACAAGTCGTCCATGCCCATACCACCAAAGATATCGTTGATATCGACGTAGCCCGAACCACCAGGGCCGTCGGCAGTGCCGTAACGGTCGTAGTTAGCACGCTTCTGCTCATCGGAAAGAACGGAATAGGCCTCGTTGAGCTCCTTGAACTTGGCCTCGGCCTCGGGGTCGTCCGAAACGTCCGGGTGTACGGTACGGGCCTTCTTTAGAAACGCGCGCTTAATCGTCCGCGCGTCGGCATCCTTGTCGACGCCAAGTACCTCGTAGTAATCCCTATTTTCCGACACGACCGAATCCTTCCGACTTTCATTATTGTCACAGTGCGTCCTATACCCAAGCTGGGCCAACCGCAAACAGAGGGTTTGATGTTATTGCATTCCGTAAGGCGAAAGCATGGCCCGTTGCGAGCAGCTCGCGAACCAAACCGACACGAGCGCGAACATGAAGCCATTGGCAAAACCGTTGGCAAACTGCATCGCACCGCGCTTCCACCACAGCAGGCTGCGATGAAGCACGCCGTCCGAAAGCACCATGAACAGGCCCATGGTAAACGGAATAAAGCACATCACGGCAAAGGCCGAGAACACGCCCGAGATGGCCGAGAGTACCAAAAACGGCGCCACGATGCCCATCAGGTAAAAACCGGTACGAGCTTTGCCTTCCAAGCGCTCGGACTCGACATGGGCACGGCCGACTAGATCACCGCCAGCGGCACCGTTAGTGCCGGCGTGACCCATGCCGCTAATGCGGACCTCGTCGCCATCGTGCGTGCCGGCAGGAAACTCAATCGTCTGCTCGGAGGTTACGCGAGTACGACCGCTGCCACCGCAATCGGGGCAGGGGTCGGCCACGACCTTACCGGAACCGCCGCACTCGGGGCAGACCGACTGGAACGTGCCCGCACCAAACAGGAAGGACAAGTCGACGTCGATGTGCCCGCGGCCACCGCAGCTCGGGCAGGTATGGGCATGCTCGGAGGAGACAGAACCCGAGCCGCCGCAGTGACCACAGGTATCGAAGCGCGTATAGCGGACGGTCTTGCGGGCACCGTCCTTGGCCTCCTTGGCGTCCAGTTTGATATCGACGACCACGTTGGCGCCGTTCTCGGGATTGTAGGCAGCCTGGCCGCGACGCTGCTGGCCCCAGGCACCGCCAAAAGGAAAGCCGCCCTCAAAGGGATTGCCATAGCCCGTGTTGCCGGCATAGCCGCCACCATAGGGCGAAGCCGTAGGGGCACCGGCAAAGGGATTGCCAGAACGCATGGCATCGTAGCGCGCACGTTTTTGCTCATCCGAAAGCACGGCGTAGGCCTCGGAAACCTCTTTAAACTTTTCCTCGGCATCCGGCTCTTTGTTGACGTCCGGATGGAGCTTACGGGCCTTTTGCTGGAAGGCCTTTTGAATATCACGCGAGGTGGCGTCCTTGGAGACACCTAGAATCTCGTAGTAATCTTTTTCGTTCATCGTCGCCATGCGCGGCAACCTCCTGCTCACAGCAGCGTATATATTCCGGTAATTCTACCCGAGCGGCCTAAGCTAGATCCCAAAACAGCTCGAACAGAACATTTCCATCGAGCCAGCCCAGGTGTGTCGGTGCTAAACGAGCTCGAACATGGCCCGCGACGACATCTGCCGAAGTAAAGGGTCCCTCATGGACCCCGAGCGTCTCGGGCACCCAAGTGGCAAGACCCAATTCGAGCGCGCGATCACAAGCGGCTGTCAGCTCATCGGCCGGGATGACACGAGCCGCGCGAACCAACAGGTCGGACGCAATACCGCGCGTCATGCGACAAGCGAGCATCAGGTCCTCGGCCGCCGCCTCGCGCCGCGACAGATACTCGGCATCAAACATCGTCGCGGCATCGTCGCGTTGTACCAAACGCACGCGGTGAAAGTCACCACGGGGAGCCACGCCGGGAAACAGTCCAGCCAAGCGGTCGAAATCCTCGTCGTCGAGCATGCCCGCGGCAGAACGACCCAGGCCCAGGTAGCCCCGACCAGTCCAGTAGGCGATATTATGGGCACATTCATGCCCATCGAGCGCGTAGCTCGCCACCTCATACGGATGGTAGCCGGCCGAACTCAGCCGCTGGCGCGCAACGTCCATGCATGCGGCCTGGAAATCCTCATCGGGCTCAAGCGACTCGTCACGGCACACCATGCGGTAAAGCGGCGTGCCCTCCTCGAGCGTGAGCGGATAGACCGACACATGGTGCGGGGCCGCCTCAAGCACGCCATCGAGCGTACGCTTCCAACTCACTGCGGTCTGCCCGGGAAGTCCGCACATAAGGTCGCACGACACGTCAAGCCCAGCGTCCTTGACCGTCGCGATGGCGGCGAGCGCCCGATCGGCATCGTGAATGCGGCCGATGGCGGTAAGTTCGGTGTTATCGAGCGTTTGCACGCCCAGAGAAACGCGTGTGACACCAACCTTGGCAAGCGCAGTAGCAAGCTCGGCGGTCAGCGACTCGGGATTGGCCTCGCAGGTAAACTCAACGGGGGCGCACCACGCACGAATACGCCGCGCCAGCTCCACCAGGCGCTCCCCCGCCAGCGACGGCGTGCCGCCGCCAACATAGACGGTGCGGATCTGGTCGAGGGCCCCAGCCTTGCCAAAAGCATCGAGACGCGCGAACAACTGCTCAAAATAGGAATCGAGCGCGGCATCCAAATCACACGAAGCAAAGCTGCGCGAGTCGAAGTCGCAGTAGCGGCACTTTTGGGCACAGAACGGCACGTGCACGTACAGCGCGGTAACGGCCACCCTTAAGCCTCCAGCGGATGAGGGGGCACCGATTCGCCGGCGGCAAGGGCAGCCTCGCAGGCCACCACATCATGCTCGATCTCATCGACCAGCGCCATAAACTCCTCATACGTGGAGCAGCGCACCACATGGGCACGCCAAGCGGCGGCATGGGGCATGCCTTTTAAGTACCAGCTTGCGTACGTACGGGCACGCGACATGAGCGGCAGGAGCTCATGCGTCAGCGTTAGGTGCTCACGCAGGGCGTCCAGGCGCTCGACAGAGCTGCGCGCCGGCACCGGTGTGCCATCGAGCGCAAGAGCGCGAGCATCGCCAAACACCCACGGGTTCCCGTAGATGCCGCGCGCGATAAACACCGCGCTGGCACCCGAGTTTCGCAGATGCACCGCGGCATCCTCGGCGGTGAACACATCACCCGAACCGATCACGGGAATCTCAACGGCATCTGCGACCTCATCGACGACCGACCAATCGGCCTGGCCGGTGTAGAGCTGCGTGGCGCAACGACCATGCACGGCGACTGCGGCAGCCCCTGCGCCCTCAAGCATCTGGGCAAATGTCGCGGCATTGCGGTCCTCGGCATAAAAGCCTTTGCGAATCTTGACGGTCACGGGCACGTGCGCCGCGCCCACCGTGGCCTCGACGATCTTCTCCGCCAGGTCGGGCGTGCGCATGAGCGCCGAGCCCTCGCCCTTGGTAACAACCTTGCGGGCGGGGCATGCCATATTGATATCGATGAGCGACAGGCGATCGCCAACGCGCTCCTCGACGGCGGCGACGGCGCTCGCAAACTGATCGGGCTTGGAGCCAAAGAGCTGCACGCAAATCTGCTGCTCCTCGTCGGCCGGCAGCACCAGGCGCCACGTTTTGTTGCTGGCATAGGCAAGGCCTGCCACGCTCACCATCTCGCTGTAGGCAAGGTTGGCACCGCGGCGGCGACACATGATGCGATAGGCGGGGTCGGTAACGCCCGCCATGGGAGCCATAAGGAACGGCTGCTCGGCATAGGCGCCCAGCAGCCGCAGACTATATTCGGAAAGAGCCATAGACCTACTCGTCCACCTTGAGGATCGCCATAAACGCCTCCTGCGGGACCTCGACCGAGCCGATGGCCTTCATGCGCTTCTTGCCCTCTTTCTGCTTCTCAAGCAGTTTGCGCTTACGCGAGATATCGCCGCCGTAGCACTTGGCAAGAACGTCCTTGCGACGCGCCTTGACGGTGGAACGGGCGATGATCTTGTTGCCGATAGCACCCTGGATGGGCACCTCGAACAGCTGACGCGGGATGATCTCCTTGAGCTTGTCGCACAAGCCACGGGCCAGGCCATATGCCTTGTCCTTATGGACGATAAACGACAGCGCGTCCACCTCGTCGCCCGAAAGCAGGATGTCGAGCTTGACGAGCTCGGAGGGGCGATATTCGTTGAACTCGTAGTCGAGCGAGGCGTAACCCTTGGTGCGGCTCTTAAGCTGATCGAAGAAGTCCAAGATGAGCTCGGCGAGCGGCATATCGAAGCGCATCTCGACCGATTTGCTCGTCAGGTGGATCATATCGGTCGTGACGCCACGGTGCTCGATAGCGAGCTGCATGACGGCACCCGTATACTCGGGCGGGCAGATGATCTTTGCCTTGAGGTAGGGCTCTTCGATACGCTCGATGCGCGTGGCCTCGGGCAGATCCTGCGGGCTGCGGACATCGATCATTTCGCCGTCGGTCTTGTAGACGTGATAGTCGACCGAGGGACTCGTGGCAATGAGGTCCAGGTTGAACTCGCGCTCCAGGCGTTCCTTGACGACTTCCATGTGCAGCAGGCCCAGGAAGCCCACGCGAAAGCCAAAGCCAAGCGCCACCGAGGTCTCGGGCTCCCACACCAACGACGGGTCGTTGACGTGCAGTTTATCGAGCGCGTCACGCAGGTTCTCGTAGTCCTTGTTGTCGATCGGGAACAGGCCCGTATAGACCATGGGCTTGGCCTCGCGATAACCGGGAAGCGGCTCGGGACAGGGGTTGGAAGCCCACGTAAGGGTATCGCCCACGCGCACAGCCTCGGGGTCCTTCAGACCCGTGACCACATAGCCAACCTCGCCGACCGTCAGCGCGTCGACCGGGGTCTCGGCAGGACGCTTGACGCCCACGCCGTCGACCAAAAAGTCGCCCTTGACCTGCATCATAAGCAGGGTATCGCCCTTTTTGATAGAGCCGTCAAAGACGCGCACCGTGGCGACGACACCACGATACTCGTCGAAGTACGAATCCAGGATGAGTGCCTTGAGCGGCGCGTTCGCATCGCCCTTGGGCGGAGAGATCAAAAAGACAATGGACTCCAGCAGATCGTGGATGCCCTCGCCGGTCTTGCCCGAGACGCACACGGCATCATCGGCAGGGATCGCCAGGTCATCCTCGATCTCGGTCTTAACCTCGTCGGGATGCGCCGACGGCAGGTCGATCTTGTTGATGGCCGGAACAATGTCCAAGTTGGCGTTCATGGCGAGCGTCGCGTTGGAGACGGTCTGCGCCTCGACACCCTGGGTGGCATCGACGACGAGCACCGCGCCCTCGCAGGCGGCCAGAGAACGCGAGACCTCGTAGGTAAAGTCAACGTGGCCCGGCGTATCGATCAGATTGAACTGATACGTCTCACCATCGTCGGCGTCATAGGAAACGCGGACGGCATTGGACTTGATCGTAATGCCGCGCTCGCGCTCGATATCCATGGTGTCGAGCAGCTGCGACTCCATGTCGCGTTCGTCGACGGTATGGGTGAGCTCGAGGATGCGGTCACTGATCGTGGACTTGCCATGGTCGATGTGCGCAACGATCGAGAAGTTGCGGATGTGGGAAATGTCAATTGAAGTATTCATGCGGACTATCTTACCCGAGCGGTACAAAAAATGGAGCCTGTTCCATAAAACAGGCTCCATTTATGCGCGTAATCTGTGTGGTGTGAAATTTACAACTTAGGCGTTGATGCTGTTCACGAGCTTGGCAAGACCGGACTTGCGGTTGGAAGCCTGGTTCTTGTGGATAACATGCTTGGCGGCAGCCATGTCGAGACGCTTGGTGACGGTCTTGAGGGCAGCCTGGGCCTTCTCGGCGTCGCCCTCGGCGACGGCGGACTGGACGTGCTTGGTCAGCGTCTTGAGCTCGGACTTGACAGCCTTGTTACGCATGCGAGCTGCCTCATTGGTGCGGATACGCTTCTTCTGAGACTTGATGTTTGCCACTTCTGGAGTTCCTTTCGAGTTCCTTGCAAAAAATGTATGACACCTCTGAGACACGGTGAGGTCATGCAAGCGCCTACTATAGCACGCTCCCCCTCAAAGGGATAGAACGAATTTGTCAAATAGGCAGGTATCATCACGATTTTCTCAAGATGTTCGTAATCCAGAGCAAAAGCGCGGTCTCGGAATCTGCCGAACCCTTGAGCGCGAGCTCCACATCAACGGCACCCTCGAGCGCTGCGACGAGCTCGGTCATCGAAAAACGACGCGCCCAGGTAAGGTGATTCTTGACCTGCCAGGACTGGAGCTTGAGCGTTGCGGCCAGCTCGCGACCCTGCCCACGCGCGTCGAGCGCCTTGGCGACGATAAGCTCGCGAATGCGACCGCACAGCAATGTGTAAGTCCACACGTAGCTCTTGGAGGGCAGGAGCTTAAAGAGCTCGAGCGAACGCCGCATATCGCGAGCCGAGACGGCGTTGAGGAAGTCCCAGGGTTGGACCTCGGCCGTACGTACAATCCAGCGCTCAACATCGGCAAGTTCAATCTGGGGCGACTCGACCATCTGGGCAAGCTTAGTCAAGTCGTTATCGAGCATGCGCGTGTTTTCGCCCGAACGCGAGACGAGCTCCTCGGCGGCCGCCGTCGAAATCGACTTACCGCGCTGCGTCGCCATCTGCTGAACACGGCGCGGCAGTTCCCAGCGCTTGGTACCCGAGCAATCGACGATAGCCTTCTTGTCGATCTTGGCGATTGCCTTATACAGGCGCGTATTCTTGGCAAGTGAGTCGGCGATGATGAGGCAGACCGTTGTGGGGCTGGGACTCGCCAGATACCCAACGAGCGGCTCCGAGACCGCCTTAGCGAGCTTTGAGCAGCCATCGAGGATTACCAGACGAAACTCGCTGCCCATCGGAAAGGTGTTAAGCGATCCGATAATGGACTCGATATCGGGGTCCTTGGTCATGTCTCGCTCGTCGAGGTTGAACTCGACCATACCCGACTTTTCCAGACGCGCTTTCATACGCGAGACGGCGTGGTCGCGCTTAACTCCGTCGGTACCGACGATCAGATATGCCGGCAGCAAACCGGTTTCGGACATTGCGCTCCCCTCCCGCAGGCCTTCGTATTCGTTCCGTGCCATTCTAGCCCAGGGGCCCACCACACGCCAACGACGTCGTCACGGTCGCTGGCATCGCATCGCAAAGCCATTCGCAGTCGGTGTGACGGTAATGTCGCCGTGTTCGATGGTACACGCGAAATCACCACCCGCTTCCTTAACGGCATCGATGCAGGCATCGGACGGATGGCCGTATCGATTCCCCTCACCGGCGCTTGCGAGGGAAAGCTCGGGCTTCAAGACGTCCAGCAACTCGCCATCGACTGAAACCTTGGAGCCGTGATGCCCAAGTTTAAGGACATCGATATCCCCCACCTCCTGCACGAATTCCCGCTCTTGGTCGAGCTCGGCATCACCGGTGAGAAGTATTCGCAGGCCCTTGCCTTCCTGAACATAAGAGAGCAGCAGGACAAGCGAGTCCTCATTTCCCTCGCCATCCACGGACTCGAATGGCCACATCACGCGAGCGCAAAATGAGCCGATATCGACCGTATCCCCACGGCGCACCTGCCGATACTCCACGCCAGGTCGGTTCAATACCTCGGCAGGAGCATCCTCCAGCGCATCCGCCGCCACGGCAATCGTTCCGACCGAAAACTGTTCGAGCACGGCAGGCAAACCACCCCAGTGGTCCTCATCCCAATGCGTCACAAAAACGGCATCGATATGGTGCACGTTATTGCGAACCAACGCCGCAACCACACGCTCGTCGAGCCCGCAGTCGACAAGTGCAACTGCGCCGCCTTGGCGGATAAGAATCGCATCGGCCTGGCCCACATCGAGCACCGTCACCGAAGGCGGAGCGAATCGATCCCAATAGACGTACGGAATCGCAGCCAAGAGCATCAGGCATGCAAGCCCCACCGCCATAGGACGTGCACGGGGACGCGGCCACCAGACCAGCAGAACCGCCAGAAAACACGGCACTAGGTAAATCCACATGCTATCGGGCGGCACGCTCACGGATGCACCCGGCATGGCGGCAAACAGCTGCTCGAAGAACAGCGCGCAACGGGCGGCAATCATGGGCACAACGAGCGCCCAAGTCCGCAACGGTCCCACGAGCGAAAAGGGAGCCAGCACGATCGACACAGCGAGCAGTACGCTCACCACCGGACCGATGACCGCATTTGCCAGCGGAGCAATGAGCGAGAACGTACCGAAGGCAGGAATGGTAATGGGAAGTGTCGCCAGTTGCGAGCACAGCGTGACGGAAAGCATGCTGGCAACGCCCGACGGCACACCCAACTCACCCAAAGCGTAGGTCGCATAGGGGCAAAAGCACAGAATGGCTAAGACGCTGGCACATGAAAGCTGAAAGCCCATCTCGAACAGCACCGTCGGCCGCAGTAGCACAAAGATGGACATGGTTACGAAGAGCGCCGATGCGCCGTGCCGGCGACGCCCTGCGCCGTTTACGACAAGCGTCGCGAACACCATGCAGCACGCGCGCACGGCCGAGGGAGACGCGCCCGTAAAGGCAGCGTAGCCCACAAGCGTTATCGCCAATATCACCCGCCGAAGACCACGTGAACACCGAGTCTTTTGCAATACGCCCTCAATTACAAACCCCACTATAGACAAATGGCTGCCGGAGACGGCGATAAGATGCGCCGTACCCGTCACCGAAAACCAGTCGCCCGCCGACTGGGCGCGCAGCTCGGCCGAACGACCGCAGACGACACCGGCTATGAGTGCACGCGCCGGGTCGGTCGCAGGCGCGATGGACGCAAGCAGCCCATTTCGTAGCCGAAGCAGCGGCCCCGGAGAGCCCTCATCGACCGACACAATCCGAACGGCTTTTACCTTGCATACCTCGCCTCGGAGCACGCGCGATCGTCCATACGCATCGTTCTCAAAACGCGAAACGCGACCGATAACACGCACGTGCGCCCCGACCTTGAGCTCGCGGTCGCACGATAGGCGAACCGTTGCCAAGTTCTTACCGTCCGCGCGTGCCTCGCAGGTATAGGAATACACGTCGTCGTTTATTGATGGATCGCCCTGCACGACAAACTCGAGGCTGCTTGCCGCTCGACCGTCGAGCGCCTTCGAGGCGCTTAGCGCACCCACAGCCCACCAGGCCGAGACGACCGCTCCCGCCACGAGACCGACGGACGCGGCATACAGCCACCGCTTCAAAGGGGCAAGCCGCGCACATGATTGAGCCAGCATAACAAATACCGCCGCCGCAACGGGAATGGTCCATAGCGGCCCGACCGCTGGCGCCCGCTCCCTCAACAGCGCATCAGCGGCCATGTTGAGCACCAAGACGCAGCTCATGCACATGCCGGCACACAGGGTCATCGTCCACGGAAGCAGGGGCCGCGGAGGCATAACACGCTCGCGCTCGGTCGCACTCATACGCAGATGCAATCTTTGATTTTGGCAAGCTTCTTCTCGCCGATTCCCGACACACGCATCAGGTCGTCAACCGAGGCAAAAGCACCGTTCTTTGTCCGCTCATCGATAATCGACTGGGCCATGGAGGGACCGATGCCCGAGAGCGTCTGCAGCTCTGCCGCGCTTGCCGTATTGATGTTTACCAGGCCTGTTGCGCCGCTCACGCCCGATGATGCGGAAGCCCCACCATCAACACCGGCTTCCGCAATAGACGCCTGCTGCTCCCCTACCGTTGGAACGTGGATTTTTTGTCCATCAGTGACCTTAGATGCCCGATTGAGCCCCGTAACGTCTGCCTCGGGCGCCAGCCCGCCGGCGGCATCAATCGCCTGAGCCACCCGCGCGCCGTCCTTGAGACGATATACACCGGGCGACACAACGGCGCCATCGACATCGACATAGACCTCTGCCGCGGCAGAAGCCTTAGTCGAAGAACCTTCGGATGTCTTTCCGCTCGAGGCATCACCGGATCCCGGCTCCACCAACGAGCCCGAACCGTCAGTGCGCTCAAACGACACGGCGCCGGCACCGCCGCCAAGGTTCGCCATCGCCAAGCCGCTCGCCATCGCAATGACGCCCAGCATCGCCACCACCACAGCCTTATGACCGAGCAGCTTGCCTGCCCAGCGGTCCATCTTTTTGACCCGTTCGTGTTGTTCGCGCTGCGCCATAACAAAACCTCCCAACAACATCGTGTCAGGAAAAGAGCCCTGCAACGGCCATGCTTCAAAACCGGTTTTCGCGGTCAAACCAAAAGCCGACCAAAACCTTGCACAAATCTGTCCATTTATTCAGGCACACGTCAGCAAATGAACACTTAGCCGCAAAATGCCCAGATAGCAAAAGACCGACGATGCAAGAGCATCGTCGGTCTATGCACAAATTTACTCGTGATCTTGGTAAATCTCACGCGGAGCAAGCTCCGAATGTTTGCATTTTAAGGTCTTAGGGGCCTTATACGTGTTGCTTTCGAAGTCGATGTACTCGGTCTGCTTGAGTAGGCGCTCGATCATCTCCTCGTGATCGAACAACTCCCAGGCCTCATGCACGGCATCGAGTTTAGCGTGCGTCTCGGGACGACGCGGCATAAACAGCGTGCAGCAGTCGGGAGCGGCCTCAGTCGAGATATCGAACGTACCAATCTCCTCGGCGCGCGCGATAATCTCCTGCTTGTCCGAACCGATGAGCGGACGGAACACGGGGATCTTCACGGCCTCGTTAACGGCCATGATATTCTCAAGCGTTTGGGAGGCAACCTGTCCAAGCGATTCGCCCGTCACGATGGCCTTGGCGCCCTCGATGTGTGCAATGCGCTCGGCAACCGAATACATAATGCGGCGATACATGATCACGCGCAGGTTGCTGGGACAGGTGACCGAAATCTCACGCTGGCAGTCGCCAAACGGCACCACGTACAGGCGGCCGATCTGGACACCCGGCTCAAGCGCACGGATGATGTCCTGCACCAAATACTCGCTCGTGTCGGGCGTCTGCGGACGACCTGAGAAATGCACCGGCACGCACACCGCGCCACGACGCGCGAGCATCCAGGTCGCCACCGGAGAATCAATACCCGACGACAGCAGCGTCACGACCTTGCCGGCAGAACCCACCGGCAGACCGCCCACGCCGCGCTCGGAGCGTGCGTACACGTAAACGCTACCCTGGACCACCAGTACGTGCACCATCGCGTCGGGGTCGTGCATTTGAACCTTTTTATCGGGGAAGGCCTCACACAGTACCTCGCCCACCTGTCGATTGATATCAATCGAGGTGAGCTCGTAGTCGGTGTTAGAGCGCTTGGCATGCACCTTAAACGACTCAAAGGGACCAAACTCGCGCAGCGCCTTCACGGCGGCGGCGCAGTACTCCTGCGGGTCGCGGTTCGTGTGATATGCCAGGGACACGCGGGCAACGCCGGGTACGGTGCGAATGACGCGCGCCGCCTCGTCGGCCTGATGCTCATTAAAGGTCACGAGGATATAACCGGAAATTCGAGACACGGCATTCACGGAAAAGGCGGCCAAGGCCGCCTTGATGTTATCCATGAGGATATGCTCAAAATGTGCGCGGTTCTTGCCCTTCAGTCCAACCTCGTGATAGTGGACCAGGCAGACGCGAGCCGCCATTTAGGCTTCAGCAACCTTGTGGCCGAGCGCCTTCTCGTAACGAGCCTCGTCGTAAGAGATGTCACCGTCGACAATCTCGTCCATAGCCATCGAGATGGTATCGGCACCGGAAAGCCCGATGGTGATGTCATCGACATCCTGGACGGCAAGCACGCGGTTGTGCTGGCCACGCAGCATGCTATTGATGTCGCAGGCGCGCTTGGAGGCAAGCGAAGCGAGCAGGAAGCGGTTGTGATCGGTCTTCTCCAGAAGATCGTCAATGCAAGGCTTTACAACGGACACGGACCTCAGATCCTTTCATGCATATCGAGAACGCGAACGAGTTCATCGGTCGCGCGGTCGAGATCGTCATTCACCACGACGTCGTCGTAGCGGTCGGCAAGGGCAAGCTCATCGGCGGCGTTTGCCATACGCAGCTCAATCGTCTCGGGCGTCTCGGTACCGCGACCGACTAGACGCTCGCGGAGCACCTCAAGCGAAGGCGGCTTGATAAAGATCAGCACGGCCTCGGGGAAACGCTCCTTCACCTGCAGGGCGCCCTGGACATCGATCTCCAAAATCAGAGACGAGCCCGAGGCGAGCTTGGATGTGACCTCGCTCACCAACGTGCCGTAGCAGTTACCGTGGACCTCGGCCCACTCAACAAACTCACCGTTTGCCACGCGGCGGTCGAACTCCTCGCGCGTCAGAAAAAAGTAGTTGACGCCGTCGACCTCACCTTTGCGTGGTGCTCGCGTGGTAGCCGAAACCGTCAAACCCAGGTTCGAGCGGCGCTCGCGCACACGAGTGACGAGCGTACCCTTGCCTGCGCCTGACGGTCCAGAAATCACAAAGAGCTTGGAATCCTGAGCGCTCACTTATTTGGTCAGCTGCTCGAGGAGCTGCTCGCGCTGACGGACGCCGAGGCCCTGGACGCGACGAGTAGCGGAGATACCGAGCTCCTCCATGATCTTGGCGGCCTTGGCCTTGCCATAACCAGGGAGAGACTCGATGAGGGTGGAAACCTTCATGCGGGAAGCGATGGGGTCATCGGAGTTGAGCACGGACTCGAGGGACTTCTCGCCCTTCTTGATCTGCTCGCGAAGCTCAGCGCGGGCGTGACGTGCGGCGGCAGCCTTCTCAAGAGCCTGCTTGCGCTGCTCGTCGGTAAGCTGAGGGAGTGCCATTCGTACCTCCAAATAGTTGGGTTATATCTGATTCAATAATTGGCATTTTAGCACGTAGAACGTACAAAATGCCTAATCGCGGCTCCATAGGTTAGACGATACCCGCAAAAAGTGCAATATACTGCGCCCAAAGTTAAGCCCCTGACCTGCGATTCCACACAAAGGATGGGAAAGTTTACGCAGGCACAGGGGCTATTTTGTGCTAATGAGACCCAAAAGTGGTGACTTAGGGGAATCTTTTACGCGACGTTTTCGACCAGCTCGGCGACGATGGCGTCAAAGGCGGCAACCGGATCGTCGGCACCGGTGATGGGACGGCCCACCACAATGTGGCTTGCGCCACGCTCGATAGCCTGGGAAGGCGTCGCCACGCGGGACTGGTCACCAAGGGCGGCACCCACCGGACGCACACCCGGAGTCACGATCAGGGCATCAGGACCCAGCAGCTCACGCATGTCGTGAGCCTCCATCGGCGAGCACACGATGCCGTCGATGCCGTTGGTCTGGGCAAGCTTTGCCAGACGGGCGGCTTCCTCGGCCACGGGAGACTCGACGCCGATCTCGCTCAAGGCATCCTGATTCATACTCGTGAGCACGGTAATGGCGACGAGCTTGGCGCGGTCCTCGCGCGCCTCCTCGGCACCCTCACGGCACGCGGCGAGCATAGCGCCCGAACCCAAGCCGTGGACCGAGAGCAGGTCGGCACCGGCAAGCGAGGCCGAACGGGCGGCACCGCGCACCTGATGCGGAATGTCATGGAACTTAAGGTCGAGGAAGACCTTGAAGCCCAAGTCCTTGAACGTCTTGACGATCTCGGGACCCTCGGCGTAATAGAGCGTCATGCCCACCTTGAGCCAGACGGCGTGGCCCGAAAGCTCATGGGCGAGCTCGAGCGCACGCTCACGATCGCAGTCGAGGGCGACGATAACACGGTCGCGGGCATCATTCTCTAGCATTCGAAAGCACCTACCAGCTCGTTGATATCCTTCACGCCCTGGGACTCTGCCCAAGCCTCGAGCTCGCGCGCGATCTTAATCGAAGCGCACGGATCGACAAAGTTGGCCATACCGACCGACACGCAGGTGGCGCCGGCCAGGATAAACTCGGCAGCATCCTCGCCGGTCATGACACCGCCGACGCCGTTGATGGGGATATCGACGGCCTGAGCGACCTCCCAGACCATGCGAACGGCGATGTGGTGGCACAGCGGGCCCGAAAGGCCGCCCTTGGGCTTGGCAACACGGGACTTGCGGGTGTGCACGTCAATGGCCATGCCCTGGATGGAATTGATGACCGAAAGGCCGTCGGCGCCGGCAGCCTCGAGAGCCTTGGCAATCTCGGCGACATTAACCGGAGCCATCTTTACGAACAGCGGCTTATCGGTCACCTTGCGGCAGGCAGCCATAACGGAAGAGGCGCCCTCGGGCGTGGAGCCCATGGCGGCACCGCCGGCGGCGATATTAGGGCAGCTCACGTTGATCTCGTAGCCGGCAGCCCAGGGGCACAGCTCGACATACATCTCGAGCGCGCGGACAAACTCGTCAACGGAGTGGCCGGCAACCTGACAGATGACCTGGCAGCCGTCCTTGGACAGCTGTTCGAGCCACGGACCGGACTCGCGGGCAAAGGCGGCCACGCCGGGGTTCTGAAGGCCCACGGAGTTGATCATACCGCCGGGAATTTCGGCCATGCGGGGCGCGGGGTTGCCGGGCCAGGGCTCGGCAGCGCAACCCTTGGTGGTGATGGCGCCCAGCTGGGAAACATCAAAGAAGTTCTGGAACTGCCAACCGTAGCCAAAGGTACCGGCTGCGGTGTTGATGGGGTTCTGCATCTTGACGCCGCCGAAATCGACGGCCATGTTAACGGTACCCACTAGAAGACCACCACCTTGGAAGCATCGAACACGGGGCCGCACATGCAAGCACCCTTCATACCGTCGACCGTCTCGACATTGCAGGTGTTGCAGGCGCCAAAGCCACAGCTCATCATGCGCTCGAGGGACACCTCGCAGTACGCACCGGCCTCGGCGGCAGCGGCGGCGACTTTCTTCATCATGACAGCGGGGCCGCAGCTGGCGACGTAGTCGTAGCCGCCCTCGCCAAGCAGCTCAGCGGCAGGATCGGTGCAAAAACCGTGCGTGCCGAGCGAGCCGTCGTCGGTGCACACGTTGACCGTATCGCACAGCGCGCGGAACTCATCGACTCCCACGGCCTTGGACGCGGTGCCAAAACCCAGGCACACGTCGACGGCCACACCCTGCTCGACGAGCATGCCGGCAAGGCACAGCACGGGCGGAACACCGATGCCGCCCGCAACGAGCAGCGCCTTCCTGGTGCCCTCGGGCACAAGCCAGCCGCGGCCGCCAGGGCCCAGCAGATTAGAGGTGGAACCGGGGGCCATCTGCGACAGACGACGGGTGTCATCGCCCACGACGGCGTACCACAGCTCGACGGTGCCGGTCTGGGCGTCGGCGCGATAGAAGCTCAGGGGCACGCGAAGCAGCGAGGACGCATCGCCGGGCACGGCAATGTTCACAAACTGGCCGGGCTTGAGCGCACTTGCAAGCTTGGGGGCCGAGATAACGAGCGAGAAGATACCGTCGGCGATCTCCTGGTTCGAGACGACCTCGAAGTCGTGCATGCGTGCAGTGGAAGGTGTGGGCATAGACGCTCCAATCCCCCATGCGGTTGCATGGTTCAGGCGAACAGAAAGCGCGGCACCGCAAGGGCACCGCGCACAAAAGCGATAAGGCTATGCTAGCAGATGCAGCCGTCGGCGAGCGTCTGCTTGCCGCCGACAAACACATCGGTGGCACGACCGGTGAGCGTGCGGCCGGCAAAACCGGAGTTCTCGGCACGCGACTCGTAACCGTCCTCGCCGACCGTCCAGGTAGCAGCGGGATCGAACACGGTCAGGTCGGCAACGGAGCCCGCCTTGACCTGAACCTGGTCGAGGCCCAGGATCTCACGAGGCTTGATGGCCATGAGCTCGACCATGCGACCCATGCTCATCTTGCCCGTGTTGACCAGCTCGGTGAGCACGAGCGACAGCGAAGTCTCGAGGCCGATCATGCCGAAGGGCGCAAGCTCGAACTCGCGGGCCTTCTCCCACGGGGTGTGGGGAGCGTGATCGGTGACGATAGCGTCGACGGTACCGTCGATGACGCCCTGGCGAATGGCCTCGGCGTCCGCCTCGGTACGCAGCGGCGGGTTGACCTTGAGCGAGGTGTTGTAGGTCTCGTCCAGGTCGTTCTCGGTCAGGAACATGTGATGCGGCGTGGCCTCGCAGGTAACCTGAACGCCAGCGGCCTTGCCGGCACGCACGAGCTCCAGGCCATGGGCGGTGGAGATATGCTGGATGTGTAGTTTGGCGCCGGTCAGCTTGGCGATCTCGATGTCGCGGGCGATCTGAAGCTCCTCGCCGGCAGCCGGCCAACCCTCGAGGGCCAGACGGGTCGAGACCCTGCCCTCGTTGATCTGGCCGTGACCGACCAGGTCCTCGTCCTGGCAATGGCTCATGAAGACCTTGCCGAATATCTTGCCGTAGTCCATGCAGCGACGGAGCATGCCCGCGCCCTGCACGCCGCGACCGTCGTCGGTGAAGGCGACGGCGCCGTGGGCGACCATATCGCCCATCTCGGACATAGCCTCGCCCTTAAGACCGCGGGTCATGGCGCCCGACGGATAGACGCGGCAGTGACCGACCTCGGCAGCACGGGACTTGACGAACTCCACGACGGTGCCGTTATCGGTGACGGGATCGGTGTTGGGCATGGAGCACACGCCGGTAAAGCCGCCCTTGGCAGCTGCGCGGGTGCCGCTCTCGATGTCCTCTTTGACCTCGTAGCCGGGCTCGCGAAGGTGAACGTGCATATCCACCAGGCCGGGGACGAGGTACTTGCCGGAAAGGTCGCGGACCTCGGCTCCCTCGACGGCGAGATTCTCGCCGACCTCGGCGATCTTGTCGCCGTCAATCAGGACGTCAACGACACCGTCAAGCTCGACGGACGGGTCGACGACGTGGGCATTCTTAAGAAGCAAGGCCATTATCGGCACCTCCAAGCAGCAGATACAGGATAGCCATACGCACGCAGATACCGGCGTAGACCTGCTCCAGGATGACGGAGCGTTGCGGGTGGTCGGCCATATAGGAGTCGAACTCGACGCCGCGGTTGATGGGGCCCGGGTGACAGATGATCGCGTCGGGCTTCATGAGCTTCTCGCGGTCCTTGGTCAGACCGAAGAGCTTGTGGTACTCGCGAATGGTCGGGAACGGGGCACCCTCGAGGCGCTCCTGCTGCACGCGCAGCATATAGACGACGTCCAGCTCGGGCAGGACGGAATCGAGGTCGCTCGTCACGTGGTCGCAGCCCAGAACCTCGGGCGCCGGCGGCAGCAGCGTGCCGGGGGCGACGGCGTAGGTCTCGCAGCCCATAATCTTAAGGGCAGGGATCAGCGAGCCGCAGACGCGGGAGTGCGCGATATCGCCGACGACGGCGACCTTCAGACCGTGGAAGTCACCCTTGTGCTCCCAGATGGTGTACAGGTCGAGCAGGGCCTGCGTGGGATGGTTGTGCTTGCCGTCGCCGGCGCAGATAACGCTCGCGGGCGAGTTCTGCGTGACGATGTAGGGAGCACCGGCGTGCTTATCGCGCACGACGATGCAGTCGATCTTGTAGGCGTTGAGGGTCTCGACGGTGTCGACGAGGCTCTCACCCTTGACCGTGGAGGTCGAGGAGCCGCCAAAGTTGAGGCTGTCGGCCGAAAGACGCTTCTCGGCGAGTTCGAAGGAGCTGCGGGTGCGCGTCGAGGGCTCGTTGAACATGTTGACGATGGTCTTGCCCTTGAGCGTGGGGACCTTCTTGATCGCACGCTCGTTGACCTCGGAGAACGCCTTGGCGGTCTCGAGGATGAGCTTGATGTCCTCTTCGGAGTACTCGGTAATGTCGATCAGGTGCTTATGGTTGAACGCCACGGTACTACTCACCTCCCAGCGGCGCGGAGCCCACGTGGGAACCCGGCGCGACGTCGTTAATCTCGACAGCGGTGCGGCCGTCTACTTCCTTCATATATAGGTGCACGTTCTCCTCATGCGACGAGGGAACGTTCTTGCCGACAAAGTCCGGCGAGATGGGGAGCTCACGGTGACCGCGGTCAACGAGAACTGCCAGCTCGATGCGGCTCGGACGGCCCAGGTCCATAACGGCGTCCAGAGCGGCGCGGATAGTACGGCCCGTATACAGGATGTCGTCCACCAGCACGACGCGCTTGCCGTCGACGCTGAAGGGAATGTTGGTAGCGTGGATCGCGGGAGCGAAATTGGTCGCATAGTCATCGCGGTAGAAGCTGATGTCCAGGCTGCCGAGCGGAACGTCGACGCCCTCGATCTCCTTGATCTCCTCGGCGAGCTTCTTTGCCAGAAGGTCGCCGCGCGTGACGATGCCGACCAGAGCGAGGTCTTCACAGCCCTCGTTGCGCTCGAGGATCTCGTGCGCGATGCGGGTCATCGCTCGATTGACGGCGGTCTCGTCCATGATGACCGCCTTGGGGGAAGTCGTGCCCATCGATCTCCTTCCTCACATGTCTTGACTGCTGACACAGTCAAAAAAATAGATGCCCGACCGCTTAAAGCGGACCAGACACCCACAGGAAGGGCTGCTCTTTGGCAGCTATGTAATTCCATGTGGGTATCTCGTACCCCTTTAATGGTCAAGGTATAGTGTAGCCAACCTCGAGCTTAATTGCGAGCATAAATACAGAACAATCCGTAAACGGAGCCCAATGCTCCATAAACCTATATATATTTGTGGGACGAGCTTGAAAACGCACGCACGAGCTGGCATAATCCCCTCTGCTGCACGCAAATCGGATCTACGTCCAGGGCCGTGGCGTGAGCACTATCGCCAAAAGAGGAATATCTCTGTGTAGATTACGCACAGGGAGCTGCTTCTGTGCTATAGTTCAGGCTTGTTTGTTAACGCGACATGTTCGTTTGTCGCCCAAGGAGGGTCAGTTATGTCCAAAGTTTGCGAAGTTTGCGGTAAGCACCCCGTTGCCGGTCGCTCCATCAGCCACTCTCACCGCGTCACCAACCGTAAGTTCCGCCCCAACATCCAGCGCGTTTACGTCGTCGTCGATGGTCACCGTCGCAAGATGAACGTTTGCTCCACCTGCCTCAAGTCCGGCAAGGTTGCGCGCTCCTAAATAAGGTCTTACCAACAAGTACCTCGGACTCTCCGGGTCAAAGACCTCGCGTTCATATAGAACTTACCAAAGGCGTCCTCCCCCACGGAGGGCGCCTTTTTTGCACTCATTGGGGACAGACTTACATGAGTGTTTTCACGCATTGGGGACAGACTTAGATGAATGCTTTCCTAAGCTCACAGTGCATCGATCGGCCCCAATCCATACCTCAGGCCGCCTCGTTCCAGCCTGTGGTGGCCTTGGTTACGCTTGTAGCGCCGATACCGGTGATACGGGCAATTTGCTTGACCGTAAGATGGGCCCGCCTGAGCCTTAGCAGACAGGCATCGCGTTCGGGGCGTGGCAGGGCCTTGAGCAGCGCAGGATCAATGCTCGGCAAAACTTCGCGCGCAACGGAAAGGGCGTCCTCATCGGGGATCCGTCGGCGCGGAAGAATCTCCACTGACCAGATGCGCCCGGCAACTTCCTCGAGATGCTCGCAATAGCAACGAGAGCCTCCGACAATATCGAGCATAGGGGCCGCGTCACAGATATCAAAGGGATCGTATCCCAGCTGGTATGCCTTGTAGCTTGACCAGCGGTAGGCATCGAGCGAGTCGAGCACACCTTTCACAGGATTGAGATGGATATAATCGAGCAACTGCACCGCCTGCGTGTCCGACTCGACCGCGATCCGCGAATAGCGATTATCAAACAGGTGACCCGTTCTTCCCGTTTTTCCATTGAAATACTTGGCATAGGCCGTCAGCGCGCACTGCATTGCCTTTGAAAGGTTGTCATATGGGTCATCAACCATCAAATGGAAGTGATTATCCATAAGGCACCAGGCCAACACCGCCACGTCATGGCACGCAAACCTATCTGAGATGTCCGATAAGAAACGATAGCGGTCGGAATCATCTTCAAAAATGATCTGTTTGGAGTTGCCGCGGTCAAAGACGTGGTAATAGCCGGTGAGCGATATTTCGCGGGCGCATCGGGGCATGGTCTCTCCTTTCAAAGCCGTACAGGCAACACCTAAAAGGAGAGAAGGAACGCGAAATGCTGAGCCTGTGACCTATTTATATCCAATCTGCGCCAAAAACAGGCCCAGAACGGCAAAATGACAAATCCATGTCTGTCACAAATGAGTGAAAGCACTCATGTAAGTCTGTCCCCAATGAGCGGGGCAATGCAATAGGCAGATAGTTATAGTTGAAACGTTTCAGTTGATTGAAGCGTTTTAGTATGCCTTTTACGGGAATCTTACCGTTCGCCGAATAATTTCTTGCTATCATGCAAGACGTAGGGTAAATCTCCGATCGCAAGGAGACACAAATGGTGAAAAAGTCACCGGAAAACACTACTCCCGCAATTGTGGACAACGTAGAGGCGCTTGAGGCTAAGCTCGCTCAGATGCGAGAGGCCCAGGCGCTTTTTGCTACGTACACGCAGGAGCAGGTCGACAAGATCTTCTATGAGGCCGCCATGGCCGCCAACAAGGCTCGTATCCCGTTGGCGAAGATGGCCATCGAGGAGACCGGCCGCGGCGTTCTTGAGGACAAGGTCATCAAGAACCACTACGCCGCAGAGTACATCTACAACGCTTACAAGAACACCAAGACCTGTGGTGTCCTGGAGCGCGACGAGGCTTATGGCATCACCAAGATCGCCGAGCCCATCGGTATCGTGGGCGCCGTCATCCCGACGACCAACCCCACCTCCACTGCGATCTTCAAGACGCTGATCAGCCTGAAGACCCGCAACGCCATCATCATCTCCCCGCACCCGGCTGCCGCCAAGTGCACCATCGCCGCCGCCAAGCTCGTGCTTGACGCCGCCGTCAAGGCCGGCGCCCCCGAGGGTATCATCGGCTGGGTCGATGTCCCCTCCATCGAGCTGACCAACATGGTCATGCGCGACGTCGACATCATCCTCGCCACCGGTGGCCCGGGCATGGTCAAGGCCGCCTACTCCTCGGGCAAGCCCGCCCTAGGCGTTGGCGCCGGTAACACCCCGGTCGTCATCGACGACACCGCCGACGTGCTGCTCGCCGTCAACTCCATCATCCACTCCAAGACCTTCGACAACGGCATGATCTGCGCTTCCGAGCAGTCCGTGACCGTCATCGACACCATCTATGACCAGGTTAAGGCCGAGTTCCAGAAGCGCGGCTGCTACTTCGTCAAGCAGGGTGCCGAGATGGAGGCACTGCGTGCCGCCATGTTCAAGAACGGCGCTCTCGACCACCGCATCCCCGGCATGGCTGCCGCCAAGATCGCCGAGCTCGCAGGCATCGAGGTTCCCGCCAAGACCAAGATCCTGATCGCCGAGGTCACCTCCACCGACCCCGCCAAGGAGGAGTTCTCCCACGAGAAGCTCTCCCCGGTCCTGGCCATGTACCACGCCAAGGACTTCCAGGAGGCCGTCGACAAGGCCGAGCACCTGGTGCTCGCCGGTGGCCCGGGCCACACCGCCTCTCTGTACGTGCACCCCGCCCAGGCCGAGAAGATCAGCCTGTTCGAGCACGTCATGAAGGCCTGCCGTATCGTCATCAATACCCCGTCCTCGCACGGCGGCATCGGTGACCTGTACAACTTTGGCATGAAGCCGTCTCTGACCCTGGGCTGCGGCTCCTGGGGCGGCAACTCCGTCTCCGAGAACGTTGGGGTGAAGCACTTGATCAACGTTAAGACTGTGGCCGAGCGCCGTGAGAACATGCTGTGGTTCCGCGCTCCCGAGAAGGTCTACTTCAAGAAGGGTTCCACGCCCGTCGCCCTCGACGAGCTCGGTACCGTCATGGGCAAGAAGCGTGCCTTCATCGTCACCGACCAGTTCCTCTTCAAGAATGGCAACACCCGCGCCATCGAGGCCAAGCTCGACGAGATGGGCATCGCCCACGACTGCTTCTACGACGTCGAGCCCGATCCGTCGCTGCAGTGCGCACGTCGCGGCGCCAAGCAGATGGCTCTCTTTGAGCCGGACGTCATCATCGCCGTCGGCGGTGGCTCCGCTATGGACGCCGGCAAGATCATGTGGATGATGTACGAGCACCCCGAGTGCAAGTTTGAGGACATGGCCATGGACTTCATGGACATCCGCAAGCGTATCTTCACTTTCCCCGAGATGGGCAAGAAGGCCTACTTCGTCGCCGTCCCGACCTCTTCGGGTACCGGCTCCGAGTGCACGCCGTTCGCCATCATCACCGACAAGGAGACCGGCATCAAGTGGCCGCTCGCCGACTACGCGCTGCTCCCCAACATGGCTATCGTCGACGCCGACAACTGCATGACCGCCCCGCGCGGCCTGACCGCTGCCTCCGGCATCGACGTCATGACCCACGCCATCGAGTCCTACGTCTCCATCATGGCTTCCGACTACACCAAGGGCCTCTCCGAGCGCGCTGCTAAGCTCGTCTTCGAGAACCTGCCCTCCAGCTTCACGAACGGCGCCAAGGACCCGCACGCCCGCGAGGAGATGCACAACGCCTCCTGCATGGCCGGCATGGCCTTCGCCAACGCCTTCCTGGGCCTCAACCACTCCATGGCCCACAAGCTCGGCGCTTTCCATCACCTGCCCCACGGCCTCGCAAACGCCGTCATCCTGACCCGCGTTATGCGCTACAACGCCGCCGAGGCTCCCGTCAAGATGGGTACCTTCTCCCAGTATCCTTACCCCAACGCGCTGCACAACTACGCCGAGATGGCCAAGTACTGCGGCATCGAGGGCAAGGACGACAAGGAGGTCTTCGAGAACTTCATCACGAAGCTCGAGGAGCTCAAGGACTTCATCGGCGTCAAGAAGACCATCGCCGACTACGGTGTTGACGAGCAGTACTTCCTCGACACCCTCGACGAGATGACCGAGCAGGCATTCAACGACCAGTGCACCGGCGCTAACCCGCGCTACCCGCTCATGAGCGAGATCAAGGAGCTCTACCTGGACGCCTACTACGGCCGCGAGCCTCAGGACTACGCCGTCTGCTAGTTTTAGCACGGTTTTTAACGGCGGGGGTGCACGGGTGTTTCACACACCCCCGCCGTCGCTTCTATCGCATCGTTGAAAGGATGCAACCATGCTGCTACCCGATTCCAAGACCGAGCTCGTCCGCCGTGGCAACAAGGTCGTTTACGACCTGGGCGACAAGATCGTCAAGGTCTTTAACGAGACCAAGCCTGTCTCCGACGTGTTCAACGAGGCTTTGAATCTTGCCCGCATCAATGAGTGCGGCATCCGCAGCCCCAAGGCTCTCGAGGTTTCCCAGCTCGAGAACGCCAACGGCTGGGCGCTCGTGACCGAGAAGGTTCCGGGCACCACCCTTGCCGAGAAGATGACTGCCGAGCCCCAGCGCTTTGGTGAGTATCTCGAGATGTTCGTCGACCTCCAAATCGAGATCCACGGCTACACCTCCCCGCTGCTCAACCGTCAGCGCGACAAGTTCGCCCGCATGATCGACAGCCTTGATCAGCTCAATGCCACCACGCGCTACAACCTTCAGGAGCGTCTGGACGGCATGACCAAGGAGTTCAAGGTCTGCCACGGCGACTTCAACCCCTCCAACGTCATCGTCGGCGACGACGGCCAGCTCTATGTGTGCGACTGGGCACACGCCACCCAGGGCTCCCCTGCTGCCGACGTTGCCACCACCTACCTGCTCTTCGCCCTCAACAGCAAGGATCAGGCCGAGGCCTACCTGGAGCTCTACTGCGACCGCGCCGACATGCCCATGCAGGTCGTGCGTCAGTGGACGAGCATCGTCGCCGCTTCCGAGCTCGCTCGTAAGCGCAACGTGAACGATGAGTTCCTGAAGAACTGGATCGACGTCGTCGATTATCAGTAATATCTGAGCGATTTATTTCGCATCGGAGGCACAAGAAAACCCCGCAGCTCATATGGGCTGTGGGGTTTTCCTTTACCCATCGAGTTTATTCACGCAACAAAATAGACTGCTCCGCATCTCTTCCTAAGAGAGATACGGAGCAGTCCCGCAATTACATCTAATAGCAGAAACATCGATTAACGGCGGGCCGCCTTAACAAGCTCGGCAACCTTGGCGACGACCTCGTCAATCGCCACGTCCTCGCGCTCGCCCGTGGCACGGTCCTTGAGCTCCACAGTACCATTCTTGAGGCCACGCTTACCCAGAACGACCTGATACGGGAAGCCCATGAGGTCGTTATCGGCAAACTTAAAGCCGGGACGCTCGTCACGGTCATCGACGACAACCTCGATACCCTCGGCGCACAGGCCCTCGACGATTTGGTCGCAAACGTTAGCGCACTCCTCCTTCTTGGGATCGAGCGGAATCACCGCGACCTCGTACGGGGCAACGGAGACCGGCCAGACGATGCCGTGTTCGTCGTTGTGCTGCTCCACGACGGCAGCAAGCGAGCGGGACACACCAACGCCGTAGCAACCCATGATGAGCGGCTTCTCCTTGCCGTCCTCGTCCATAAAGGTGGCACCCATGGCCTCGGAGTACTTGGTGCCCAGCTGGAACACCTGAGAGACCTCGATGCCGCGGGCAGCAGAGAGCGGCTTGCCGCAGTGCGGGCAGGGATCGCCGGCAACGACGGTGACCAGATCTGCCCACTCATCGACGGTAAAGTCGCGCTCGGGGCAGGCACCGGTAAAGTGATAATCGACCTCGTTGGCACCGCAGGCCCACTGCTTGGACTCGCGCAGGCTCTCGTCGCACACCAGACGGATGCCCTCGGGCAAGTTAACCGGTCCGATAAAGCCCTTGTGCAGACCGTAGGTCTGGAGCTCCTCGTCGGTCATCATGCGATAGCCCTTGCCAAAGACATGCTCGGCCTTGCAGTCGTTGAGCTCGTGGTCGCCCGGAACAATGGCCACGACGGGCTTGCCCTCGGCATCGATGAGCGCCAGGGACTTGCGCGTGCCGTTCTCGGGGAACCCAAAGAACTTAGCAACAGCCTCAATGGTGCCCATGCCCGGAGTCTCAACCTTGGTAAGCGTACCGTCACCGGGACCCTCAGTCACGACGACCTTGGTGCTTGCAGCCTCATCATCGGCGGCAAAACCGCAGTCATCGCAATAGACGAGAGAAGCCTCGCCGGCGTCGGCCAAAGCCATGTACTCGACGGAGGTATCGCCACCGATCTCGCCGGAATCGGCGACAACGGGCAGGGCCTTGATATAGCAGCGCTCGCAGATATTGGCGTAAGCCTGCTTCATCTTGTCGTACTCCTCCTGCAGGCTCTCCTGCGTGGCGGAGAAGCTGTAGGCGTCCTTCATGATGAACTCGCGACCGCGCATCAGGCCAAAGCGGGGACGGAACTCGTCGCGGAACTTGTCCTGGATGTGATAGAGATTCACCGGCAGCTGCTTGTAGGAACGCAGCTCATTGCGCACCAGAGCAGTCACGGTCTCCTCATGCGTGGGGCCGAGTACGAACTCGCGGCCATGACGGTCATCGAAGCGCACGAGCTCCTTGCCATAGGCGTCGATACGGCCGGACTCACGCCACAGCTCGGCATCGACCATAATGGGCATCATGAGCTCCTGAGCGCCCGCAGCGTCCATCTCGTCGCGCACGATGTTCTCGATCTTACGGATCGAGCGCCAAGCGAGCGGCAGGTAGGAGTAGAGACCTGCGGCCTCCTTGCGGATCATGCCGGCACGGAGCAGCAGACGATGGCTCGCAAGCTCGGCGTCAGCCGGATCCTCTTTGAGCGTCGGAGCATACAGCGTAGACATATACATTGCTCGGGTCATTTATTTCTCCTCAATAAGCTTGTCGACCTCGGCCATAAGCGCGTCGACAATTTGGTCCTCAGTTACTTTACCAATGATCTGGCCATGCGAAAAGAGCAAGGCCTGACCACGTCCGCAAGCAACGCCCAGGTCGGCATCAGAAGCCTCACCGGGGCCATTAACGGCACATCCCATGACGGCAATCGAAAGCGGCGCGGAATAGTTCTTAAGCCGCTCGGTGACCTCCTCGGCGATGGAAATGAGGTTAACCTGGCAGCGGGCGCACGTGGGGCACGAGACAATCTCGGGACCACGGCGACGCAGGCCCAGCGACTGTAGAATTCCCCAGGCGACCGGCGGCTCCTCAACCGGATCGGCCGTGAGCGACACACGCATGGTGTCGCCAATGCCTTCGGAAAGCAAGATACCCAAGCCTACAGAGCTCTTGATGGTGCCCTGAAGCTTGGTCCCCGCCTCCGTCACGCCCAGGTGAAGCGGAACGTGGGGAATCTCACGTGACAGGGCTCGATAGGTATCGAGCGTCGTTTGCACGCTATGGGCCTTGGCCGAAAGCACAATATTCGTAAAGCCGCGATCCTCAAAGTGCTTGACGAAGCGCTCGCTCGACATCACGAGCTTTTCGGGCTGCGTGAGGTCGTCGCGCTCGGCAATATCTTGCTCAAGCGAGCCCGCGTTCACGCCAATGCGAATCGCACAGCCCGCGGCACCCGCGGCATCGATGACGGCATCGACCTTAGCCCAATCGCCGATATTGCCGGGATTGATGCGCAGCTTGGCGGCACCGGCCTCAACGGCACCAATGGCGAGCTTATGGTTAAAGTGGATATCGGCGACAATCGGCACCGGAGACTCGGCACAGATGGTGCGGAAGCCCTCAAGCGCGGCCTCGGAGGGCACGCTCACGCGCACGATATCGCAGCCAGCCTGCGCCAACGCGCACACTTGCGCAAGCGTTGCCTGGGCATCAGCGGTATCGGTGCAGGTCATAGATTGGACCACCACCGGCGCGCCGCCACCGATCTGCACGCCGCCCACATGCACGGGGCGCGTCAGCTCGCGAGGCAAAGGATGGGATAAAGACAATCCAAACACTCCCCTACAGAATAAATCGAAGGATGTCGGAACGAAGCATATAGACAAACAGCAGCGCAAAGAGCGCGATGCCCACATAGCTCACAATCGTCTGGACCTTGAGCGGAAGCTCGCGGCCCGCAATCTTCTGAATGATCTCGATGACTAGCTTGCCGCCATCGAGTGGCGGGATGGGCAGCAGGTTCATAAAGCCAAGCGAGAATGAAATGAGGGCGGCAAACGAAAGGAACGTGGCAGGGCCGGCAGCAGCAGCCTGTGAGGACATAACGCTAATACCCACGATCGAAGAAGACTGATCGAGAATCTCCATCGTATGCTGCGGCTGGAGTAGGCGCATCACGCCATCCGCCGTCTGTACAACATAGGAGAATGACAGACGCGCCGAGGTGATCGGGTCTATACGGACCACCTGCGTAGAGGCATACACACCTAGGCGCTCGTCCTCTTTGAGCGCAACCGTGGTCGAATGCTGCTTGCCGTCACGCTCGTACTCGATGGCGATATCGCCCTTACCGGCGGCCTTGCCGATGGCATCGTAGACATCCATCCAAGTAGAACATGAGACACCGTCAACCGAAAGGATCGCATCACCGGCCTCGATACCCGCCTTGGCGGCAATAGACCCCTCGTCAACCTGACCGATCACGTTGGTATCCATCGGCACGGTGACACCCGCAATGGAATAGATGCTCATAAGAAGCAAAAAACCCGTCAAGATATTGACGATAATGCCTGCGAGCAGCATAAAGGCGCGCTTGAGAAAGCCTTGGCCAAGATAGGTGTGCGAGCGTTCTTGCGCAAGGAACTCGGCCTCGCCGCACGGCAGCTCCCACACATCGCCCTCGGCAGTCGCATGTTCGCGATCGAAACGGCGACCATCAAAGGTGGTATAGCCTGCCGTGTCTCGTGGCAACGTCTGATATTTGGTGGGATAGTAGCTCGGCGAGGGCTTCTCCCCTTCCTCATACCAGGGCGCGATGGAGCCCCAGCCCAGCAAAAGGGCGCATGCCTCGAGCACATCCTCCTCGGAAAGTTCGAGCTCGACAGCAAGGTCGGCCACGGTCACGCGACCATGACGATAGATAGCCGCGAGCACGCGATCGGCGCACGAAACATCGGTCGGATCCATACCGCAGATGGCAGCGTAGCCACCCAGCAGCAGCGGGGTCACGCCAAACTTGGTTCCAATGCGACGCGACGTGTAATGGATGTCAAAGCGGCACGGCAGACCCAAAAAGAACTCGGTCACACGGACGCCGCAGGCACGCGCCGCCAAAAAGTGGCCGCCCTCGTGCAAAAACACGAGGACGGAAAGCATCAGCAGGCCCCAAAAGACCGATGAGAGAACGCTCAGAACAGTATCCATAAAACGAAAAAGCAATCCTTATGGGTTAGGAACGGGTTGCGGCGAGCACCTGCGCAGCCTTTTCACGCGCCCACGCATCGATGTCGCGAAGCTGCTCAAACGAATCGACCACCTGCATATCGTGGGCGTCCATGCAGGATTCCACAATGCGATCGATATCGGTAAAGCTGCAGCCATCGTGCAGGAAGGCATCGACGGCGACCTCGTTGGCGGCATTGAGCACGCACGGCATGGTGCCACCCGTCTTGCCGGCACGCTCGGCCAGTGCCAGACAGCGGAAGGTATCCATGTCGGCAGCATCAAACGTGAGCTGCCCCAGCTCGCGGAAATCGATACGAGGCGCCGGGGTATCCCAACGCTCGGGATACGAGAACGCGAACTGGATGGGAATACGCATGTCGGATGCGCCGAGATGCGCCATCACGGAGCCGTCGGCGAACTCGACCATAGAGTGAATCTTGGACTGACGCTGCACGACCACGTTAATGAAATCGAGGTCGCAGTTAAACAGATGCATGGCCTCAATGCGCTCCAGGCCCTTGTTCATGAGGGTGGCGGAGTCAATGGTGATCTTGGCACCCATGGCCCACGTGGGATGCGCGAGGGCATCGGCACGCGTCACGCGATCGAGCTCGTCGCGCGTGCGGCCAAAGAACGGACCGCCCGAGCAGGTGAGCCAAATGCAGTGGGCCTCGCGCGGGTTCTCCCCCAGATAGCACTGGTAGATGGCGGAATGCTCAGAGTCGACCGGAATAAGCTGGCCCGGTTGTGCCAACGGCATAAGCAAATCGCCACCGACGACGAGGGACTCCTTGTTGGCAAGGGCAAGGCGCTTATTCGAGGTCAAGGCCGCATGGCTCGCCTCGAGACCGGCGGCGCCCACAATAGCGACAAGCACGCAGTCGACATCGTCGCGACGCGCGAGCTCGCAAACCGCCTGCGCGCCAACGCCGAGCTTCGTTCCCTCGGGCAACTCCTGCAGCACGGCGTCATCGCCATGATCGACATCGGCCACGGCAACCGCCGGAACCGAGAACTCGCGGGCAGCGGCAACGAGCTCGGAGGTACTGGAGTTAACGGACAGCGCCGTCACCTGCAGGCAATCGGCATGCTGGCGGCACACATCGAGCGCCTGGGTGCCGATAGAGCCCGTACAACCCAGGATGGCAACGCGAAGGCGTCCATCGGGGCCATACGTCGTCTGGAAGGACATTACAGCACGCCTCCAATCATCAGCAACAGCTGTGCGGTGATGCAACCGAAGATAAGCGAATCGCTACGATCGAGCATTCCGCCGTGGCCCGGGATAAGGTTGCCGGAATCCTTGACGCCCACACCGCGCTTGATGCGCGACTCGATAAGGTCGCCGATAACGCCCAGAATGGACACGACCACGCCGCACAGCAGCGCATAGGGCAGGCTGAGCTTGTAGAAGTGCGTCGCCCACAGGATGAGCCAAATCAAAACCGAGCCCAAGATGCCGCCGGCAAACCCCTCCCAGCTCTTTTTGGGGGAGATCTTGGGAACCATCTTGTGCTTGCCGATACGGCTGCCCACGATGTAGGCAAACGAATCGGAGACCCAAAGGGACGCGCAAACGCCCACTGAAAGCAGGGCGCCGGCAAAACCGGGCACGGCATCGCGCAGCAGCACGATAGCCGACAGCATAAAGCCAGTGTAGATGGGACCCATGAGCGTCACGGCCACATCAGAGATGCGGGTACGCGGCGACCAGACATACCAAATGCCCACCGCGAGCATCAAGGCAAAAAGCAGGGCATTCAGCAACATCGAATCGCCCAACGCCGACAGCGGAAAGAGTACGGCGGCAGCGATACCCATGCGCTCGTTAGCCATCTTGCCATCGAGCCTTGTCATACGGAAAAACTCATAGCAGCACAGACCGCTCATGACAGAAACAAAGATGGCCGTGGGCACGATACCCAAAACCAGGCACAGGATAAAGACAACGGCGTAGACGATACCGGCGGCGGCACGGGTAATAAAGCCCGCCAGCCACGAACCGGTGCCGCTCTTCGCTGCAGGCGCTCCCGCAGTGGCAGCCTTGCGCGCAGGCGCCGCGGAAACTGGCGTCTTGGGAGCAGATGCCTTGGGACGATCGGACACGATTAAGCCTCCTCGGTCTTGCTCAGTCCACCAAACCTACGGTCACGGCCCTGATAGGCCAAAATGGCGTCGACAAGGCCCCAACGATCAAAGTCGGGCCAATAGGTATCGGTGACGTAGAATTCGGAATAAGCCACCTGCCACAGCAGATAGTTCGAAAGGCGCAGCTCACCAGAAGTGCGAATCACAAGCTCAGGATCGGGAAGGCCGGCGGTATAGAGGTGGGAAGCCACCATGTCGTCATCAATTGCGGCAGGATCGATCTTACCGGCGGCAGCGTCGGATGCGATCTGACGGACAGCGCGGGTAATCTCGGCACGCGCGCCGTAGTTGACGGCAAGCGCCAGCGTCATACCGGTGTGATCGGCGCACTCGGCAAGACCGCGCTCAAAAACGTCGCGAGTCTTCTTGGGCAGCGCGGAAATGTCACCCAAAAAGACTACGCGCACATTTTCGAGCTTCAGAAGCGGCAGCTCGTCGATAAACGTCTTGGCAAACAGGTGCATCAGAACGTTGACTTCGTGCTGCGGTCGATTCCAGTTTTCAGTCGAAAATGCATAGGCCGAAAGCACGTCGACGCCCAGGCGCACGCAGGCGGTAATGATCTCGCGCAGCGAGACGATACCCGCCTTGTGGCCCTCGGTGCGTGCAAGACCGCGCGACGTGGCCCAACGACCGTTGCCGTCCATGATGCACGAGATATGGTGCGGAATGTTATTGAGGTCAAGGTCGGAAAAACCGACGCCCGCAGGGGCGTCGGCAAAGTACTCGACCAGTTTATGCTCGTCGTATTGCACCTTAGATCTCCATGACCTCGGCTTCTTTTTCCTTCAGAAGCTCCTCGACCTTGGCGACATACTCATCGGTATGCTTCTGGACCTTGGCCTGCTCGCGACGTACGTCGTCCTCGGTGAGCTCCTCATCGCGCTCGAGCTTGTTGTTGAAGTCGCGACGGATGTTACGGATAGACACCTTGGCCTGCTCGGCGTACTCGCGGCACTCCTTGACGAGCTCGCGACGGCGCTCCTCAGTGGGAGCCGGGAACGGAAGACGAACGACGGTGCCATCGGAGTTGGGGGTAATACCCAGATCGGAAGCGCCGATGGCCTTGACGATAGCATTGATGAGCGCCTTATCCCACGGCTCGATGAGCAGCATGTGAGCCTCGGGGGTCTTGACGGCGGCAACCTGCGTGACCGGCGTGGGGACACCGTAATAATCGACGGTGATGTCGGACAGAATGTTGGCGTTGGCACGACCGGTACGGACCTTGGAGAAGTTATGCTTGAGGGACTCGAGCGACTTGTCCATATGGGCGGTGATGTTCTCTGCCATGCTTAATCCTCCTGATAGACGAGCGTGCCGACGGGCTCACCCGCGAGCGCGCGCTTGACGGTGTCCTCGCCATCGATGTTGAGGACCAAAATAGGCATACGGTTATCCTGGCACAGTGCCGTAGCCGTGGAATCCATAACCTGCAGACCGCGGACGAGAACCTCGTGATAGGTAATCTTGTCAAAACGGACGGCATCGGCGCACTTGACGGGATCCTTGTCGTAGATGCCGTCAACCTTGGTGGCCTTAATCAGAATCTCCGCACCGATCTCGCAGGCGCGAAGGGCCGCGGCGGTGTCAGTCGTAAAGTACGGATTGCCCGAGCCGGCGGCGAAGATAACGACATTACCCTTGGACAGGTGGTTGATAGCACGACGACGAATATAGGGCTCGCAGATCTCGTTCATCTGGATAGCGCTCATCACGCGGCAGGGAACATCGTTATGCTCGAAGGCATCCTGCAGGGCGAGCGCGTTCATAACGGTTGCCAGCATGCCCATGTAGTCGGCCTGAGCACGCTCCATGCCACCGGCAGCGCCGGCCATGCCACGGAAAATATTGCCGCCGCCGACAACGACGCCGACCTCATGGCCAACGGCGAGCAGCTCCTTGACCTGCTTGGCAAGATGGTCGGTAACCTTGGGGTCAATGCCATATTGGCCGTCGCCCATCAGTGCTTCGCCGGAAAGCTTAAGAAGCACGCGTTTATATCGGATGTCGGACAAAGCGAT
Source organism: uncultured bacterium (assembly GCA_905214615.1). Lineage (GTDB taxonomy): Bacteria > Actinomycetota > Coriobacteriia > Coriobacteriales > Coriobacteriaceae > Collinsella. The sequence goes on from CAJMMX010000012.1 coordinate 41,173, forward strand.
CCTCCTTTAATTAGACTCTCAATATGATATCAAAGGCTCTGATAAGAGCCATGAAAAAGCAGGCTGTGAGTAAAACCCACAGCCTGCTCATTACCAGCTACAAGAGCTTATTTACTCGCCACGGACCAGACGGTCAAAGGCAACGACGGTAATGGTGTCGCCGAGCTCCTTGGAGACCTGCTCAGCGTACTTCTTGATGGTGAGGGAGCTGTCCTTGATGAACTCCTGCTCGGTGAGCACGGACTGCTTGTAGAACTTCTCCAGACGACCAACAGCCATCTTCTCCTGGATAGCCTCGGGCTTGCCGGACTCGGCAGCCTGGGCCATGTAGATCTGCTTCTCGTGCTCGACGGTCTCGGCCGGAACCTGATCGCGGGTGGCGCAGATCGGTGCGACGGCGGCAACCTGAAGGGCAACGTCGTGAGCGAAGGTCTTGAAGGACTCAGCCTGAGCGGTCTCGGCCTTCTCGAAGGCGAACTCGACGAGGACGCCGATCTTACCACCCATGTGGATGTAAGAAGCGAGCGCGCCGTTCTCGGCCTTGCGGGCAGCGAAGCGGGAGATCTTCATGTTCTCGCCCATGATGTGAATCATCTCGGTGAGCTCGGAGGAAACGGTCTCCTCGCCCATCGGCTTCTCGAGCAGAGCGTCGACGTCAGCAGGCTCGGTGGTAGCGACAACCTCAGCGACCTTGGAAGCAAAGCCAGTGAACTTGGCGTTGGAGCCAACGAAGTCGGTCTCGCAGGAGAGCTCGAGCAGAGCGCCGGTCTTGCCATCCTCGGAGACGAACGCGGCGACAGCGCCCTCGTTGGTCTCACGGCCAGCCTTCTTGGCAGCGGTAGCCAGACCACGCTCGCGCAGGATCTCGATTGCCTTCTCGAAGTTGCCGTCAGCCTCGGTCAGAGCCTTCTTGCACTCCATCATGCCGCAGTCGGTCTGCTTGCGCAGTTCCATAACGTCCTTTGCAGAAATAGCCATTTTTGTTTTCTCCCTTACACGTTATTTGATTGGTTGCGGAATGGGAAATCAGGCGTTTGCTGCGTCCTCGGCGGGAGCGGCCTCCTGGTTGCCCTGCTTGCCTTCCAGCACAGCGTCAGCCATAGCGCCAGCGATCAGCTTGACAGCGCGGATTGCGTCGTCGTTGCCGGGGATCACGTAATCGA